>CALDZP010000096.1 GCA_937944105.1 uncultured Ignavibacteria bacterium | reverse complement strand
TACTAGAAAATTTATCTGTGCCTTCGCGAGTAACAATATTAACAACACTACTCATTGCATTTCCGTATTCGGCATTAAAAGTACCAGAGAGTAAAGTCATTTCTTGAATTGCATCGTTGTTAATATCGGTGGCAAGCCTCCCAAGTAATGGATCTTTGACATACATTCCATCGACAAGGTAAGCAACCTCATTTGTTCTTCCTCCGCGGACATGGATTGATGTTCCTTCTCCTACAACTCCAGCCTGGAGAGTTAAGATATCAACAAATCTTGACACGGGAAGGGCTTCAATTTTTTCTCTTGTAATAACTGAAATTGAACCTGTCATATCTTTTTGAATCATAGGAGTCTGTGCCACCACATAAACTTCCTGTAAAATTATATCTGTTTGTTTTAGATTTACCGAAATTTCAACTGTTTGATCAACAATTATCTTTACATTTTCAACAACAACTGCTTCGTATCCAATTGAACTTACTCTAACTGAATAGCTTCCTGGGGGAATGTTGAGTATAACAAACCTCCCATTTACATCTGTAGCAGCACCAAAGTTTGTCCCTACTAAAATTACATTTGCCCCAACAAGTGGTTCCTTTGTTTGAGCATCTCTTACAGTTCCAGTTAATTTACCTGTTGTACCAGCAAATAAATTAAGTGAGATGAATAAAAGGTATAAAGTTATTTTGATCTTTTTCATAACCCACCTCTCAATTATGTGATAACCTGATTATATTTTTCAAGTATCTGATTAAATTCTTTCAAAATCCTTTCTGCCCTTTTTTTGTCCCGTTTAGCACATTCTGTAGCAATAGCATTAATTAAAACTGATATGGCGGAAAAGGAATTGGTAAAGAGCATGTTTTCACTTTTTACGATAAGCGAATGTTTTGAGTGAAAAGTTATTGGTGAAGATATTTTATTTGTAATTGATATAACGGGGACTTTTTTATCTTTAGCAAATTTTGCAGCTTCAATTGTATCAACAGAATATGGAGGAAAAGAAAAAGCAATTATCAAATCCCTGTTAGTTGCAAAAAGAATTTGATCAAAAAAACTCGATGCGTCATTTCTGAAAAAAGAAGCATCAATTCCTACCTGGTTTAATTGATAGGCTAAAATTTGGGATAGGAGGTAAGATATACCCAATCCCATGGTAAAGACACGTTCAGATTTTAAAATTAAATCAATAACATTATCAAAAGTATCTTTGTTAATCAACTGAAGAGTATCGTTTATATTTTTAATATCCTGATTTGCAACAGCGTTAAGAGTATACTCTTTTAATTGTTCAGTTTTAATGGAAGGAAACATCTCAAGTTTTTTTAGAGATTTCTTCAATGATTGAGTAACTTCGGATTTGAACTCACTATAACCCTTAAATCCAAGTCGTTTTGTAAATCTAACAATAGAAGCCACACTGGATTGTGTGGCTTCTGATATTTCATAAATATTGAGGAAGGGTATTGCATCAAGATTTTCTAAAAAGTAATCAGCAAGTTTCTTTTGTTTCTTTGGAATTATATCATATTTAGCTAAGATTAAATCCTTCATCACTTTAAAATTACCATCTTTTTTGTTGATGTAAATTTACCCGCTTTGATCTTGTAGAAATAAATTCCTGAAGATAGATCCGAAGCATCAAAATCTACAAAGTGTTTTCCCGCATCAAGATGATTGTTTATTAAAGTTTTAATTTTTTCTCCCATCACATTAAATACCGATAGTTCAACTTGCTCTCTGACAGGAATTGTGAATTCAATTTTTGTTTTAGGATTAAAGGGGTTGGGGTAATTTTGACTTAAATTGTAAGTTAATTCCTGCAAATTTTTATCAACGGATACAAGGGTTTGATATTTTTGTTCTGCTGCAAGCATGTTGTTAATGAGACTTTCTTCATTATTGCCTACAGCAATACCAACATAGAAATGAACTGAATCATTAGCTGCAATATTAACAGGTTCTTGAGTTAAAACAGCAACCGAACCATCGCCTCCAGCTACAAAACTTGTATCAAAATTACCATAAGTTAAATATCCCCATAATAATGAATCTGGATCATAATAATTGGTAGTCCAATCTAATACTTTGAAGGAATAAGTTGGTTGGGAAAAAATTTTATAACCAACAAAAGGACTCGCATCCCGGAATGAATAACCAATATAATTTTGAAGATTAAATTTTACGGTTTCAAGACCATAAGTTCCATTTGGTTGTGGAATAAATTCAATACCTATATATGAGGTTTTATCAGAATTTTCTCTGTTTACTACAGTAAATTTACAAACAGCAAATGGAAGGTTTTGCCATCCATATACATTTAATCTGACAAGAAAATTTGGTGGGAGATTAGAATAAGCATTGTTAAAGGCGCCAAATATTTCATAATCACTTTTTTGCGGATTAGAAACATTGTAAGGTTGAATTTCAGTACCTGCATCTTTTTTATAATCAAACACTTCATTAGGACCAACGCCTATCAAAATCGATGTTCTATCAATTTGACGAAGATTACCAATATCTGGTGCGTGAACTCGTACTCTTCCATAAACATTCACCTCAATTCCAATACTTCCTGTCTGAAAACTCTGAGCTTTTAGCTCGGTAAGCAAAATTCCTGAAAAAACCAGGAACACTAAAGGTATGATTTTTTTCATTGCACCTCCGATAAATTTTTTAGTGATAATTAATTAAAAATGGCGGAATTAAAAGAACCAATCCCAGAATAAATAAGGCTATCATCAATGGGAAAACCCACTTTGCCCATTTTTCCCACGGAACTTTTGCCATAGTCAGGGCACCCATTGTAACAGCTGAAGTGGGAATAATTATGTTTGTGTATTCTCCAAACTGAAAAGCTAAAATTGCTGTTTGACGAGAAACGCCAGTTAAATCTGCAAGCGGTGCCATTATTGGCATAGTTAATGCTGCTTGACCACTTCCACTATGGACAAAAAAGTTTATAATTGATTGTATAATGAACATTTTTTGTGCTGAAAAAATTGGAGAAGAAGATTCAACCAAAGGAGTTAAACCGTAAAGTATTGAATCAATTATCTGTCCATCTCTTGAAATTACCAGAGTTGCTCTTGCTAAAGCAACAATAATCGCTGTCCCAACCAAATCTTTTGCCCCGTTTATAAAAGATTTTATAATCTCTTCGCTTTTCATTTTACCAGCGATTCCAGAGAGTAATCCCATTATAATAAATAATGCAGAGATCTCTTCAATAAACCATTTAAATTTTATTACTCCAATGATAAGTGTAATGAGACTTAATACAAAGATTAGTAAAACCAGCTTATGCCTTAAAGAAAGTTGATGATTTAAATTGATATTCTTGTAGTCATTAATTTGTAATCTTTCTTTATCAATATCATAAACAGGGCTGATTAAAGGATTTTTATTAACTTTTCTTGCATAATAAGTTATAAACAAAATCGCAATGGATGTAGAAATTAACCAGCAAAAGACACGATATTCAAGACCGGAGAAAAGCGGTAACTCAGCAATTCCCTGGGCAATACCAACATTAAATGGATTTAAGTAAGCACTTGCAAAACCAATATGAGCACCTATTAATGGGATAGCGACTCCAACAATCGAATCATAACCTAAAGCGAGTGAAATGGGAACAATAATTAATACAAAAGGAATGATTTCTTCGTTCATTCCAAATGTCGCTCCTCCGAAAGAAAAAAGTAAAACAAGCAAAGGAATAAAAGTAACTTTCATCAATCTGGAGCTATTATGTAGAATCAATAACCTTTTGATAAAGGAATCAATTGCACCAGTAGATGCAAGAATATTAAAAGAACCACCAACAAATAAAATAAAACCAATAATTAACGCAGCTTCTTTAAATCCTTTAATTGGAGCAATAAATAAATCAAACAAACCTTGAGGGTTGTTTTCTGTAAATTTAAATGAGCCTGGAACTACAACTTCTCGTCCATTTATTTGAGTTCGTTCATACTGACCCCCTGGTATAATCCATGTTAAAATGGCAATTAAAACCAATAATGAAAAAATTAATAAATAAGTATTAGGAATTTTAAGATTGAATTTTTTGTGTAATTTCACTTTACCACTCTCTTTGAATCTAAATCAAATTTTTGTTTAGGCAGAAGAATATGCATTAAAATGTTGCTGCCACCAATTTTGTCTTTTTCATTTTCGGATAAATCTGTTGACTTAGATGCGTCAAATACAATAACCTGACTCTCGCCAATAACTTCAAATGTTCTATCAGGATAAACAACAATTGCAGTTGATTCATCAATTCCAATTCCGAGTTTATCACGATTTTCGATGACAAGACTAATTAAACGATTTAGTCTTTTCCTTTTAATGAAATGCTGATCAATAATGACATCTTCCAAAAATCCAAATCCTTCTGACACTGCAACATTAACGGATTCGATAGTGCTGAAGGGATTAGTCGAATCTTTATTTTTGTATTCATCACCGGTTATCATAATTTTACTCATTACTGCAGCACCAGCACTTGTACCGCTTATAACGCCTCCTTTGTAGTATATTAATTTTACAAGTTCTAACAGTTTTGTATTAAGTAAATCTTTTGTCAATCGATTCTGATCACCTCCTGAAAAAAAGACTACATTACAATCGGCGAATTGTTTTATATACTTCTTATCATTTGCTTTTTCTCTGCCTCCCAAAAATACTTTAATTGAATTTACTCCTGAACTTGAGAATTCTTCTACAAGTCTTTGAGCGGTTTTCTCAGGTTCTTCTGAGGCGTTGGGAATGATAAGTACTTTAGGACTTTCACCAGCAAGCTGAATTATTTTTTTCATTATTTCTTCTGTCCGGTTGCCTCCACCGACAATGACGAGATATCCTGATGCATTTAGTGTTAAGGAACCACTAAAATATATTGAGAAGATAATAAGTAATAATTTAATCTTATTCATAGTTTATTAATTGATATGCAATTTTTGATGCCTGAATTAAATGCTCAATTAAAATATACTCTTGGTTGCTATGTGGATTTTTAGCCCCAATCCCGAGATTAACAGTTTGAATACCTTTTGCATTGAGAGAGTTTGCATCACTCCCACCAAAAGAAGTCGCCTCTTTTGGTTCAAGTCCAGCAGCTTCAATTGATTTTTTAATTTTTTGATATACTTCCCAGTTTGAACTTACTTGATATGGTTTAAAGTCCCAGTGAGCTGCAAACCTTACAGAGCAACCGCATAGAGAAGCTTCTTGGTTAAAAATTTTCTGGATGAGATTAAACCAATATTCAACTTTTCTTTCATCAAAAGATCTAATCTCGCCATCAATGACAACATTATGAGGGACAACATTTGTAGCTTCACCACCAAATATTTTACCAATATTTAAAGTGGTTTCCTCGTCAATCCTTCCTTGCTTGAGTCTTGCTATTGATTTAGCTGCACATTCAATTGCATTAATTCCTTTTTCTGGTTCTATCCCAGCATGAGCAGGTTTGCCTTCAATGAAAACTTTAAACATTAAAGCACCGGGAGATTTTATGATAAAGTTTCCAGGGTCAAGATGGGAATCAAAAACGAATCCCATTTTAATATTACTATCAAGCAGGAGATTTTTTGATCCGCTTAAAGTGGTTTCTTCACAAATAGTAAATGCAATTGTGAATGGTTTTAATTGTTTTCCGTTTTCAAATGATTTTTTTACTGCATAAAGAATTGCCGTAATTCCTGCTCTGTTATCGGCTCCTAAAATTGTTGATTCATCAGATTTAATTTTTCCATTTTCAACGATTGGTTTTAAGTTTTGAGTTGATCTGGCTGTATCCATATGGGAGAGAAGAACAAATTGTCCCCCATCTTTTAATCTGCAAATTAAATTTCCTGAATTTCCTCCATCATAAATATTTGCGTTATCCTCAGTAATAGTAAATTGATACTGACTTAGAAAATTTCTAATAAATTCCGCTACATTTCTTTCATTACGAGATAGCCCCTCAATTTTTGCAAGAGAGATGAATAGTTCGATTATTTCTTTTTCATTGAACATAATTGAAACCATTATTTCAATTTTAAATTAAAGTGAAAATTCTGTTACACTTTAATAAAAAAAATTTTTTTTGTCAAGTGTTCATTTTGATTGTTAATTGTTTCATTTTATAGTTCCAATTTCAGATCGTTATTCTCATTATTTAATTTTCTTTAATATCAGCAATACAAGAAAATTTGGCGGGTGTGATTTTGATTAACCCATATAGTATTCTTTGCCTTCTTTACTATCAAAATTGAATAATCTAAGAAACAAGATTAGATCAAAATTATTTGATGAAAAGTAAATCCTGAAAAGAAGTTTTTTATTACAACTATCTGTGAATTTAATCCCTTAATTTTTGGCTAAGGGATTACAATCAGATTTAAAATTAATGGATTTTTTAATTAAGTGACTGGATTTTACTTGATTGATATGATTGGTATTAAAAATTGAATCCGGAAATTTGGAAATATTTAGTTTATAAAATTTAAAAGCTTAATCTTTGAGGACTGGGATCCACAAGTAGTTATTATGGAGTACTAAGTAAGTAAATTATTAATTTAAGATTTACGGATTTTCATTTATAAAAAAGATTAGTGGTGTTGCTTAAACTCAAAATTACTATAACTTAAAGTCTTTTTATTATTCGATAATTACTTTCAAATCTTCCTTGTTAATTCGTTTTTTTATCCAGTCAATGAATTTAATCTTTTCTTTATTATTTAATGGTTTCGAAAATTGTGCATAACATATGACTGTGGTATCCAATTGATTTTTATTATAATTCATTATTAAAGAATTGTTGATTAATAATTCCTTAATATCACCGAACAAGACTTTTGCTTCTTTTGAAATATTTTCAATTGGATATTGTTGTGAAAGATAACCTGCTAACTGTTTTTCCAGAAATTGAATTTGCTGATCTTTTGTTTTTATAAGCTCCTCATTTTTGCGATACAACTCCTCAATTATTCCTGTTCTGATTTTCGTTAAATCAAAATTGTTATTTCCGATTGGAGCTTGCTTAATTACAAGTTCTACATTATTAAGTCTATATTTGGGTAACTTTGATTTTGCAATTTCAATTAAATCATCACTTATATCTTTACCGAACATCAGAACTTCAACCTTAACTCGGTTCGAATCTTTTTGAATTTTTTTTGTTAAAATTTCTGTATCTGGAAAATTTAATTCATTTGTTATGAAATTGTTTATGTTTTTTTCAAGAACTGTTTTTTGAACAATACTATAAGCGATGATAACACTTGGTATAATAGTAATTATAACAATAATAGCTATTGTTCTTTTCACTCTCATTTCCTTTACAGGATCAACAAATTCTTTTTTACGAAATTTTAAAAAACGAACCATTACATAAGTAGCTACACTTATAAATACACTATTGATAAAGAACAAATACAATGCACCAGCAAAGAATGAGATTTGTCCGGTTGCCAGTCCATAACCAGCTGTACATAAAGGAGGCATAAGAGCCGTAGCAATTGCAACACCTGGAATAACATTACTTATAGTTCTTCTTGTAGCTGCAACTATTCCAGCTAATCCACCAAATAAAGCAATAAACACATCCCAGATGGTTGGTGTAGTTCGGGCTAAAAGTTCCGATTTTGCTTCACTGAGAGGAGTAAGAAGAAAATAAAACGAAGATGTAATTAAACTGATTATCACAGCAATCCCAAAATTTTTGTACGATTTTTTAATTAATTCAAAATCATATATACCTACTCCAAGACCAATTCCCATTATTGGTCCCATCAATGGTGATATCAGCATTGCACCAATAATTACGGCTGTCGAATTTACATTTAAACCAATGGAGGCAATTAAAATTGCAAACATTAAAACCCAGAGATTTGTACCTTTAAATTCTATCTGTTTCTTCACATTTTCTATTATCTCATCTTCATGTGCCTTATCTTCTTCAAGGTTAAAAATATCATAAAGGAATTGTTTGATTGAGATAATTAATCGACCTGTTTGATTAAATCGCATATTGTTCCTCCACGTTAAAATTTTTTTTGCTTTAAGGCACTCATAAAATAAAACTTTCTCATTAAATAATAGAAAATTTCTTCATAAGCATTACTTAAATATTATTACGAATTATAAAATAACACATTGGTTATTAATGTGTAGGAATTTATCGAAAAACTCTTTTTGTCGAGCAATTTAAATTTTGAAAATAAGTTTGGAAGCTTAAAGAGCTGTTTTAATTTTAAAATATTATCACTGATTAAATATCTGATTGATGAAAGTGAATTTTAAAGAAGATTTAAGGAGATAATTAATAAAAATATCTGACTTATAATTAAATCTTGATGATAGTAGCCTTAACTTATCAAATTTAGATGTCTAATTAGATAAAAACCGTCGGGCTTTATCTTTTTACAGCCTGACGAAAATAAATTAATATCCCGATGAAATTATTGAAGAAAATCAATTTGGTTTAAATTTTATCTTTAATAAGCCGTGTATTATAACATAGTAATATTGCGGTTAAATTTTTTTTATGTGTTCCAAATTTTTTCGAATACATTAAAATTTAGCTTCAATATTAAACCACCATTGAGCAAAATTTATGAAAGGTGTTAATTCAGGATCAAATGTAAAAGCAAATCCTAAGTTTTGATTTAAATTAAATTTGATTCTTGCAATTAATTCGGTTTTCTCAAATGTTCTGTTTACGGAAGGATCGCTAAATCTTTCGATAAAATTATTAAATTGTTTTGTTGAATCATTTTCAGTTCTAATTCGTGTTTTGATAATAGCGTCAGTATATTGATTTACTTTTGTGCCACCAGAAATTTGATTTAGGAGAATTGTAGCCTCTATTTTTTCACTGAATCTGAAATCAAAAACAACTGGAATTTGATAGGAAAAGTTAATTGAGTTGTAGTTCCACTCAATAGTTTTATCTTCATAGAATCTTAGATATACACGCTTCGATGGGTAATTGTAATTAGCCGAATCATTTGTTGATAATTCAGAAAAAGAGACTGAATTAAAAATAACAGGTTCATTTGATTTAATTTCAAGGTTATTCTCGAAATAAGCCAGACCAAATGTTACATTTAAAGCTGGTGTTATTTTCCATTTTAGAGCTATTAAACCCGAATAATTACTTTTGTTTTTGTATCCCGAGCCTTTTCTGTTATCGATCAATGAATATGAATTTTTATACTTTAACCAAAAATTTTGATTGGAATTATAAATATATTTACCACTGTATAATGATGTATCATTTATTGATGAAAAATTCTCAAATTCAATCTTTCCTTTGAAATAATTGAAATAACCAATTAATTTTATATCTTCACTAAAACTATGATTAAAATCAAATCCTGAATAATATAAATTGCCCGAATTGTTCCATGATTGATTGGTGATGTAATCATTAAAGATTATTGACCAGCTTGGGGAGACATTGGGAACATTGATTTGATTAAAACTTTTGTTAATGTTTAGTAATGATTGATCCGCATTACCCTTTAATATTCCCAGTTTAATTCCAAATTGAGTTGACTTTTCTGTATAAGTTAATCCGAGAGTATAGTCAGTATGCTTATAATTTCTTGTTCTTTCAATTAAATAATCTCTTAGAGAAATTTGATTATCAATATTTCCGTAGTCATCATTATACTTATCTCGGTAACCACCATTTCGGGAATGATTGATCCCACTAAATTGAAATCCAATAGATAGGTTTTCATTTAATTTATAACCAGTAAAGAATGAATAAAGATTAGCTTCGGTGAGCATTTCATCTTTCCCACTATATCTGTCAACAATTGGGTATGAACCAATTTCGGCATATCGATTACCAAAAGGATCATGTCCATAAATGGGGTAATAAATCCAGTAAGGCATAGAATAAAATTTTTCTGCTTTTTGAATTCTCTGAAAATATGCACCGACAAAAAATTGATCTTTTAATGAATTAAATGGACTGCCAATTACCCCAATTGAAAATTTTGGTTCCGGTTCAACTCTAGCCTGTGATATATAGAAGGGTAGGACTCTTTCAGGGTATATATCTTGTTTGATTCTAATATCAAAAGGTACAGGATAATCGAAAAAGCCTGGGTTATAAGTAGTTCGTTCACCTCGATAATCAATATAAGTATAAAATCTATTTTCGAGTTGTGTAATTCTGGCTGGATTAATTGAAATATTGAGGAATGGATTATCAATTAACCCGGGTGTAATTTCTTTAAAATCTTGCATCCCAAAAGGATTCATAACATATCTTGAAAAATAAAAATCACTTGTTTCAAAATTTTGTTCAGTGCTACCATCAAAGCGATATTGTGCGAAAAGAATAAATGGGAAAGTAAGGAAAGATAAAATTAATTTTTTCATGGGACACCTAAATTTATATTTAATGTTTAAGTTAATTAAAGACGTAAATCTTTTGTCCCTTCGCGTCCCTTCTTTCTGTTTAATTAACCTTTACAAATTTATATAATACAACAACTATTGGCAATTAGATTAATAAAAAATTTCAATCGTATGAGCTAACAACCAATTCCTTTTTATATATTAAAAATTTAAATCATGTACTTTAATCCAGCAGCAATAAGTCCAAGTAATGCAATAAACCAGGTATAGGGGAGTGTATTCCATAAAATTTTCTGGACATCGACCTTCATTTCGTTGGCTAACCAAACATTATGAGTATTAGTTGGATCACTTACACCTTGAATCTGACCCACTGCAAGAAGCAGTCCCATAATAGCACCTGGATTCATTCCACTTGCAAGAAGAATGCTTGCAAGTCCATAACCCATACCCCAAACATTTAATGGTCCCCGATAGAGGGCAAGAGGTGCAAGAATTGTAAAAGCAAAAATATAAGTTATAAAATTTTTTGGAGTAATGACCAAGAGCATAGGTTTTAATAAATTTAATACAGGCCATCCTTCCTGATAAATTTTGTTCGAGTTCTCACCGGGTCCCATTATTGCATTTAATAACATTCCAATTCCAAACATCAAAACAACAGCGGGCATAACCATGCTTCCCCCTTCAAAAGCTGATTTAACAAAAATGTTCATTATGCCTTTTTTATAAACAGAAATAACTCCATATAAAAGTCCACAGATGAATGCAGCAATAAAATCAAAATTGTAAAGTAAAATTAATATTAGAGGTAAGAATGGAGTAAGATATGTAGTCCATGACATTGATTCACTATGGGTTTGGTTACGCCTTTTGGTATAGGAAATTCTTATAAAATTATAGACAATACTTAGAATTATTAAACATGCAACTAAAAACTTTATTCCGTAATAAATGGAATTAAAAAACATTTTTAGATATAGTTGAAAACTTATATCCATCGAGATGTAAGCAAAATAGAACAATAAAATCATTGTGAAGAAAGAAAACGAACCTAATAAAATTTTTTTTAAGTTTAATTGGTGACCATCTTTATACAATTGAATCGTTACATAAGCAATTGCAACTGAAAAAGTAATGGCAAACATGATTAGAGCAAATTCTCTTACATTCTGTGGAGATAATTTTAAAATTTCAATGTACAACGCCCAATTACTAGCATTCAAAATTCCTCCTAAGCTTAAACCTAATAGAAAAATACCTGTTATAGTCAGAGCACTTATCCCCACTGAAGACATAATAGGAAGAACAATTGTTGCGACCATTATAATTGCACCAAGTCCACCAAGAGTTGTAAACAATAATGCAATTATTGATAGCATAAGCACTGCAACAGTCCATGGTTTATCGCCTGTAAGCTCAGCTCCTTTTTTTATGAAATTTTCTGCTATACCTGTTTTTTGAAGAAAAACGCTTAGTATACTACCGAAAATTGCAATTGTATAAGCTTTACTAAGTTTTACTGAACCTTCGCCCATCACATACTGGAGAATGTCAATAATGTTAACACCAGCAATTAGTGGAATCAAAAATGCCATTAAAGGTAAAGCCAGAAGGGCTGGAATTTTCCTAAGAAACATTGATGCCGATAGTAGCAGAAATACAATAAGAATCAATAAAAGTTGTATTGTTTGCATATACAAAATTAATGAAATCTATGATTTAGGAAGAACTTATTTCTTTAATAACCTTATGATGTAGGGCTGAACTATTTTTGATAAATAAATGATTTTGAAATTATAAAGGATTAAAAAAATAATTTATTAGATAAGTTTTGTTTGATTTTAAAATAATTTCACAATCAAAATAGCAAAGATCACAATACCACATCTCAAGATTTCTTAATGATTAAAAGAGAATATATATCAGAAAAATTTTAATCATGTTTCTGATTTTTTATTAATCTATTAATAATTTCTGTTTTTATTTTCTCTGAAGATGGTATTCCCTCAGGATAAAAGCGACATGCAAGAACAGGATTCTCAGGGGTTGGCATACCCAGTAAATCTTCCCCATTAATCAATAAAGTTGGTGAACCTCTAAATTTCACCTTTTGAGCAGTTTCGATATCTTCAACAGCAATTTTTTTCAAATCGATTTTGTCTAATAAATCTTTGATTGCTTCTTTTAGATTATTCTCCATTATCCTGTGGTTTGGGCAATCTTCAAAATACTGGAATTCCAAATGTAATTTCATATGTATTAAATTCTCATTTTTTTAATGAGCAAATCTAAAAGTATTTTATCAAATTTTTAATGAAATACAAAAATTAGTTTTCAAAATTCTTTAGCCAGTTTTGAAGAGTTGGTTTTGTTGGAATCTTACCCATTGTAAGAATCCTACCATTAACAATTAATGCAGGTGTCATCATAATTCCATATTCTAAAAACTTTTCTCTTTCAGTTACTTTTTCAATTCGAGCAGGAATATTTAATTCTTGAATAACTTCCTTTACTAAATTTTCTAATTTTATACAATTTACACAACCAGGTCCAAGAACTTTGATATCCAGCATTTGTATCTCCTCTGTTTGTTTTAGATTTTAATTAACTTTTTGAATTAACTAATCTAATAAATTGAGTGCTAATTCCAACTGTTAATTCCAATTTTTTATTTTTTAACAAAACAAAAATCGAATTATTAAAATATTGCACCATAAATTAATCCGCTAATTGTTGCCATTATCACAACAAGAACTACATATACAATGGTTTTTTGAGTACCAATGACACTACGAATTACGAGCATATTTGGTAATGATAATGCTGGCCCAGCAAGAAGTAAAGCAAGTGCCGGACCTTTTCCCATACCATTATTAATTAATCCTTGAAGAATTGGGATTTCAGTTAATGTTGCAAAATACATAAATGCACCAACAACTGATGCAAATAAATTTGAGAATAAGGAATTACCACCAACTAGTTTGAAGATTAAATCTTTTGGGATAATTCCACCATTACCCTCTGCAGAGCCCAGAAGAAATCCTGCTACTAAAACACCGGCACCGAGTAGTGGCATAATTTGTTTTGTAAACCCCCATGTTTCACCAAGCCATTGATTACCCTCACCTTCTGTGTATGTCAATGCAATTGTGGTTGCAACAATTGCAACGATAAATGGAACAAGAGGATTATTTGAAAGAATAATTGATAAGATCACAGCAATTGAACCAATCAATACAAATTTTGGTTTAACACCAACTATATAAATCATTGAAAAAGCAAATGCGATTCCTAGTAAAGAAGTGATTAACCATTTATTTGAATAAATATGATACCAGAAACTTTCAGTTGTATCAGCTGGTTTACCCCAGTTTACAAAAACCAATATTGCTACGAGTATGAAAAAGTGAAGACTTGTTTGCCATAGTGGCTTTTGATCATCAAACTCTGGCAGTGCAAGCTGAGCCTCCGCTCTTTCTCTTTCTTCGCTTCTATAAATGAAACCCATTATTAGTCCTATTATGAGACTGAAAGAAACAGCACCTATGACTCTTGCTATTCCAAGTTCTAAACCCAGGATTCGAGCAGTTAAAATTATTGCCAGAATGTTTATTGCGGGACCACTATATAAGAAAGCAATTGCAGGACCAAGACCAGCACCTCTTTTATGAATACTTGAGAAAAGAGGCAACACTGTACAAGAACAAACCGCGAGTATAGTTCCAGAAATGGATGCAATAAGATAAGCTTTTACCTTATTTGCCTTCGCACCAAAATGTTTGATTACAGCAGTTTGACTTATGAAAACAGCTATAACACCTGCAATAAAGAAAGCAGGAATAAGACAAAGTAAAACATGTTCTTGAGCATACCATTTTAATAGCGAAAATGCGTCAATTATTGAATCACGAAAAACTTGTGAGTCAATGGGCATATAATATGCAAATAAAAAAATACCAGTAAGCCATAAGAAATTTTTATATTCAGATTTCCAATCCATTTTAGAATTCCTTTCTTATTAACTCTGATTGGTTCAGATATTTTTTCATATTTTATATTGATAGTTAGTTTAGTTTCGTATCAAATTATTTTTTGATTGCCCGTCGGGCTCATTTAAAATAAAAGATTGAAAAATTTTTTTGAGATAATACAATTAATTGAATTTTTTCTAAATATTTGTTTAATTCAAATAAAAAAGATTTTTTATTTTTTCTATCCACTGATAGAATATATTCATTAGTAGTTTGTAAAGTCTTGAAGAATTTATTTCGTAAAAGCATAGTTTTGATTACAACCTTAAAAATCTTTTACGTTCTTTTAGCTTGTTCAAAAAGGTAAAGACCTCTAAAAATATTTAAGATTGATTATACTTATGTTTAATGAAATTAATCGTTTACAAATATATGCAAAATATTGCATATTTAGTAATATACTTAATAAAATTGATGTGAATTGTTTAATTAAAATTTTATTCAATTACTCAAGTTAAAAATAAGTAGCTTTTGTAATATGAGCAGATATATAAATTTAATTATTGCATCACTTCTTTTTATAAAAATTTCAGCTGGAAGCGAAATACAAAACAAACAAAAAACAAATCCACCAATTTATATTGCTTTTTTATGGCACATGCATCAGCCAATATATTGGCCATATGAAAGTATAATTCAAACAGAACAAAACAATCGCTATCCTTTTTCGGTAATTGATATTCATAATCAGAGAACAGGTCCGTACACAAGCTGGCCAAAGAATGCAATTCAAAAAGGAATAAATGCAAACTTACCACATCTTGGTGCACAGGTTAGTTTATCGGGATCATTAATTGAAAACTTGAATCAACTCGAGCAGTCTGGAAATCAAAATTTTCAAAATTGGAAATCCCACTGGAATTATATAAAAAATCAAACAACGATTCTTGGAAATCCAAGAATTGACCTGGTTGGATTCGGTTATTTTCATCCATTAATGCCTTTGTTAGATTATAAAGATATACGCAGACATATTCAAAAACATAAACAGATTTTTAATCAAAATTTTCCTGGAACATACTCAAAAGGAATCTTTCCTCCAGAAAATGCTTTCTCTGTTAGAATAATTCCAGCTCTTGTGGATGAAGGAATAAAATGGGTTCTTGTGGATAACATACATTTTGATCGTGCATGCGAAGGATATCCCTACAGCGTTAATGGTAATTTAGTAGAGCCTAATAGATCAGATGTAAGAAATCCAAATCCAAATGATTGGATTCAATTAAATGGATTGTGGGCACCAACAAGAAATTCAGCAAGATGGGGCAGACAGCCTCATTATGTTGAATATATTAATCCAGAGAATGGAGAGAAGAAAAAAATTATTGCTGTTCCTGCAGATAGATATATGGGTAACGAAGATGGTCGTGGTGGATTCGGTGCATTAAATTACGAAGCGGTTATGAGTCAGTTAGAAGCTTACAATACAGATCCACAACATCCAATTTTAATTGTTCTTCATCATGATGGCGATAATTATGGTGGAGGAAGCGAATCTTATTATAATAACAATTTCCAAAATTTTATTAACTGGCTTCAGGCAAATCCGAATAGATTTGTTTGCACTACAATTGAAGATTATTTACAAATGTTTCCACCAGATACCATTGATGTGATTCACGTTGAAGATGGAAGCTGGAGCGGTGCTGATAATGGTGATCCTGAATTCAAAAAATGGCTGGGAGATCCTGATGCAACTGGTTATAGCCCCGATAGAAATAGCTGGGCGGTTTTAACTGCTGCCAAAAATTTTGTTGAAACTGCTTATTCAATCAATCCAGATGATCCGGCAGTACAATCTGCACTTAATTTTCTATTAGTTGCCCAATCAAGTGATTACTGGTACTGGGATGGATCATTGAATGGTATCTGGGATTCTCATCCTACAAGAGCAGCTAATCAAGCGATTCTTTTAGCTCAACAAATCTCTGGACCCGATAACACACCACCAACAATTTTTTCACCACAACGAAAACCTTATAATCCCGGTGGAACTGAATTTGGAATTCAACAACCAAATAATTTCAAAATTTGGACTTATGTTTTCGATAAAAGCGGATTAAAGTCTGTTAAATTAAAGTATAGAATAGATCTTGATGGAATTAATTCAAAAAATTCTACTGATAATGAAACTTATACCGGTGGTGATGAAGTAACTGAGTGGATTGAACTCGAGATGAGTGGTGTCTCGATACCTTCTCTTACAAATCCACAACCGCTTTACAAAGCGAAAGAATACTCAGCAGAGATAAGTACTTACACAAATAAATTAATTGATTATTATGTTGAAGCTATTGATAGTTTTGATAATGTGGCAAGATCAGAAATAAAGGAAGTTTGGATTGGATCCAGTTCTTCAGGAAATCAAAACCGAGTTAGCTGGATCCCTGAAAATCCAACAAAAAATGATACAATAACAATACGAGTTCTCAATTCATCTACTGGCGCAAAATTACACTGGGGAGTTAATAACTCTGGAAATAACTGGCAAACACCTGCGCAAGTTTACTGGCCTAATGGAAGTTATTTATTCAATGGAACTGGTCCTGCTGTAGAATCACCAATGATTGGACCCGATTCAAACGGAATTTTAACGATTAAAATTGGACCTTTTAATAGATCCGAGCAGAATGTAAATAGAATCGCTTTTGTTATTCATTTTAATGACAATACTTGGGATAATAACAATGGAAGTGATTATCATATTTACATTAACGGTGGAACTCAGACTCACCAATTTGTAATGGATGGTAAGATTGACTCAACTGCTAAGAAAGTAATCTCAAATTCAAATATTGATTTGTTTGTTGATTTCAATGGCACTGAACTTTATGTAGCTACTCAGTCTGCACAAAGTCAGGGGAAAGATGTTTTTATTTTTGTTTCAGATTCATTGCGAAATTTGGTTTCATCGCCGTGGGCAAAAAGTGGCAGAGTTATGCGATGGAATACATTCCTTGGTAATGAATCCACAAACAACTGGTCAGGTTGGTTTGACGCTCAGGGGAGTGTGCAAAATGCTTCGGGGCAATTTTTAGAGGGGACAATTAATTTAATGGATGAGTTTAATTATTTACCTTCAAAAATTTTTCTCTCAATTGGTCACTATCAAACTCAAGATGGGGGAACACTTCTTGCTCAATGTCCATCTGGTAATGGGAATGGTGATATTGAAGCAAATGAGTTTTATGAGCTAAATATCCAATTAAGTCAGATTAAGGATAAATTGATTTCGAATTTTGTTTACCAATTAAAACAAAATTTTCCTAATCCTTTTAACGCGTTAACCACATTTCGCTTTTCTTTGCCTGAATTCAATTTTGTAACATTAAAAATATTTGATATTCTGGGTGTGGAAATTGCAACATTAATTAATGAAGAGATGAATGCTGGTGATTATTCGTTTGTATTTGATGCAAAAAACTTATCAAGTGGAGTATATATTTATCAGTTGAAGGCAGGTAGTTTTATTGAACATAAAAAAATGGTATTAGTTAAATGAGGTATTATTTACATCTAACTAAAAATTATGAAATAAATTTAAAGTTGATCAGGTTTCTTGTTTTTAAAACAAATAAGGTTTTTCTTATTTATAAAACCCATATAATTTTTAATGGATTGAAATCATTCCAACTGCATTCAGTAAACTAATAAGGTTTTAAAGAATAGAGAATTCGAAGATATAATTTTTATCTTAACGATCGACTTAAAACGAATATTGTTACAGGCAAAATGATAAAAATTTTTTAATGAATGATCTCAAATACACACCATGAGATTTGTTTTCAAAAAATTAATAAAGTATCAAATAAGTTTAGTAAACATAACGACAATTTTGAAATAAATTTATAAAAAAATGAAACTAAATTTTTGTTCTTCTCTTTCGTTTTTAAGTAGTAAATATGACTTTAAATATTTACCGCAGACATTAAAATAGAGAAAAAGAGAAAAGATAGAATAAAAGTTGTCATTCAAGTCATCTATCCCAATTCATTTTTATAGTAAACATTCATTGGCATAAATTTACTCTGGATAGCATTAGCAATAGAATCCTATTTGAAATTTTTAGCAATAAATTTGTTTATCTGAAAAATATTACTTAAGTTTTTTGTAAATATAGGGGGCTCGAATGTATAAAATATACATTATTACTTTATTTTTTTGTTTTAATCTATCAATAATTTATTCTCAGTGGGTAACACATCATCAATCTATTTTCCAGCCTGACATTCCCAAACCATCTCTGGGGTCTTCATTTATTGATCCAAAATTCGGAACAACTCTCTTACGGATAAGTAATGCTCGATTATCAGGTTATGCTGGTATTGTCCCCCAATATTCGAAACGTCAAGCTTGGAATGCGGATGAATCTCGTCTACTTCTTTTCACAGGAGATGGTAGGACATTATTATATGATGGAAATACTTATCAATTCATTAATGAACTTAACGGAGTTAACAGCGACGATATTTTCTGGCATCCTGAAGAGCCATCAACTTTAATTTTTACTCAAGATAATTCATTGGTTTCTTACAATATCAACACAGAGAATGCAGTTATTATTCGCTCTTTTAATGAATATTCATTTATCAGTACACGAGGAGAAGGAAACCTGTCTCGTAATGGTCGTTATTTCGCATTTGTGGGAATGATTTATGATAGTACAGCTCAAGAAACTAAATTCAAAGATCTTCTGGTATACGATTTAACCACAGACAGTGTAATATCAAAACTTCAATTGCCATTAACATTAACAGATTTTGATTGGGTCTCAATTTCTCCGCTTGGTAATTATGTGGTTGTTGATTATGCAACAAATAATGCAGGAAGGTTTGAGGGCGTTGAAGTGTATGATATAAACTTTCAGTTCATCTGGCAAAAGCCATTGGGAGCAGGACATAGTGATCTTGGCATAGATGCTAACGGAAATGAAGTGCTTGTAATGGTTTATTATGATAGTGGAACTAACAGTAACTTCATAAAAAAATACTCTCTTGCTGATGGAGTAGAATCTTCATTAATAGAATTATCCTGGCAGTTTGATTTGCATATCTCTTGTAGAAATTATTCACGCTCTGAATGGTGCTTTGTGAGTACTTTCGATAGTGAAGCAAGGCTAACAGATGATAGTCTTTCGTGGATGCCCTTTGAAGATGAAATTTTTGCATTGAAGTTGGATGGAAGTGGCGAAGTGCAACGAATTGCTCATCATCACAGTCGGCGATTTTCCCCGACAACACCAGATCGTGACAATAGCGTTTACTGGGCAGAACCTCATGCAACAGTTGATTATAATGGTGGACGTATTATTTTCGGTAGTAACTGGCGAGAGAATGTAGAAATTGATTCCAGTGTTGATAGTTATATTATTGACTTTCGTAATTGGGTTGGTGT
>CALDZP010000095.1 GCA_937944105.1 uncultured Ignavibacteria bacterium | reverse complement strand
TTTTCTGGTTATGGTAAAAATTGTCATTTTTCATTTTTGTGTTTTTGTGAAGGATTGCTTCGAGACAGCCAGGGGCTGTCTCTCGCAATGACTGCTAAATTAGAAAGTCATTGCAAGTGAAGCGAAGCAATCTCTTCTGGTTAAGCCAATTAATTCTCAATTTGTTTTATGCTTTTGTGAAGGATTGCTTCGAGACAGCCACAGGCTGTCTCTCGCAATGACTGCTAATTAAGAAAGTCATTGCGAGCGTAGCGAAGCAATCTTTTATGGTTGAGCTAATTAATTCTCAAATTGCTTCATGCTTTTGTAAAGGATTGCTTCGTCGTTTCACTCCTCGCAATGACTGCTAAATGGAACTGTCATTGCGAGTCCCGATGAATATCGGGAAAGCAATCTTTTGACTAATACCATTCATTGCGACCCGCCAAAGTCGGGAAAGCAATCTTTTCTGGTTATGGCAAAAATTGTCATTTTTCATTTTTGTGTCTTTGTAAAGGATTGCTTCGAGCCAGCCAAAGGCTGTCTCTCGCAATGACTACTAAGTTAGAAAGTCATTGCGAGCGGAGCGAAGCAATCTTTTCTGGTTGAGCCAACAAATTCCAAAAATGCTAATTGTTAATCTTTTGTGAAGGATTGCTTCGAGCCAGCCAAAGGCTCTCTCTCGCAATGACTACTAAATTAGAAAGTCATTGCAAGTGAAGAGTAGCAATCTCCTCTGGTTAAGCTAATTAATTCTCAATTTGTTTTATGCTTTTGTGAAGGATAGTTTATTTAAAAGATAATTTAAGATTCATGCAATAATGGGTTTTTAATTTTAATAAATTTCAACATTGCAATAATTGTGATAATTCATCAATACAATATTTCCGATTAAATAAATCATTGATAAATATTATTTAATGTACTATTCAAAACTTATTTAATCTTTTTATCGTAACCTTACTAAACAAGCTCTCTAAAAAGATTGAAATTAATCAAAACTTAATTTATTATTACAAAAAATTTAGCAAGTAATATGAGCCAGAAACCAAAAATTTTATATATTGAAGATAACTTGGATACTCAAGAATTAATTAAAATTTTTCTTCGGCAAATTGCTGATATAGACTGCAGTACACACGCTGATAATATACTTCAATTATTAGCTGAAAAAGATTACGATTTAATTTTACTTGATATTAACTTACCAGGTAGAATCGATGGAACTGATGCCATTAAACTTATTCGAAGAGACGAAAGATTTAAAAATATTCCAATTATAGCCGTAACTGCTTATGCTATGATTGGCGATAGAGAAAAATTTTTGAAAATGGGCTGCAACGAGTATATATCCAAACCATTCTTCAGAGAAGAACTTATCAATAAAGTAAATCAGATACTTAACCAAAAACATCAAATAGAATCTTAATATCAATAACAATTATTAAAATAGAAAATAAAATCTTCAGTAATTTAATTTCTGACTTATGAGTAAAATTTGCTCCCCATCTAGCTGAAATTAATGTACCAATCCCTGCAGGAACCGCCGCTATCACATAAACATAACCCAGAGTAAATTTGTAATTATATCCAGCATCCAATCCACTTAAAATATATGATATAGAAGCCGATAAAGCAGAAAAAATGATAATCAAATTACTAGTGCCAATAGAAGTCTTAAATCTTAGCTTAAAGATGTAATGCAAGATTGGAACTGCAATTATTCCTCCACCAACTCCTGCAAAAGCTGAAAGCGATCCAATTAAAATACCCAAAAATGGTGCAAAAAAATATGAAAACTTCCATAAATCATCTGAATTAGTATCTTCATTCTGTCTATCTGATAAAAGTCTAATCGTAACTAAAATAAGAACAAATGCAAAAATAATTTTTAATGTACGGGCATCGAGTTTAACAGCAATTTTCGAAAGAAAAAATCCAGAAAGCACAGCAAATATTCCAACAGAAACACCCATGATCAAATTGATGTTTCTATTTTTCAAATGAGTAATTGCTCCAGAGCTCGATGCTAAAATTGAAGCGAACAAACTTGTTCCAATGGCAAATTTTGGAATTACATCAGCTGTAAATCCATGAAAATGAAAAAGGAAAAGAAAAAAGGGTACCATTATCACACCACCACCAATTCCAAAAGCACCAGCAACAAATCCAACGAATATTCCAAGTAAAAAATAACCAAGGACTACAATGAATTCAATCATTTCAGTCCAAGAATCTTGTTATAAACTGCTCTATCTTTGATTACATCAATAGCCGTTTTAAATACATCATCATAATCTTTTAATACCTTAAGCTGTAAATTAGTGTCCTTTAGTTGATTGGCAAATTCTGCAGTTAAAAACGAATAAATCTCTCTTTCGTGCAATTTCAACTCATCGCTTATTTTAATGGTGAGTTTTTCTTTTAAATCTTTAAGTTCACTTGAAATTTTTTTCTTACTTTCATCTAATTCAATCTGCTTAATTACTTCATCTAATGATTTTAAATATGAAGGTTTATATTCAAAACCGGAGTTCTCAACAAATCTTATAAAATCATTTAATAGCTCAGATTTGTTTTTATCATCGGGAATAATTTTCTTATCACCAGAAAGTTTTTCTGAAACATATTTAAAGAACATTCCTTTATTTAATAACTCTTTAATTATCTCATGGCGATCATTGTTTTTAATAATCGTATCAGGAGTAACGCCTCCATCTCCGTATACAAAACGCTTTCTTTTTGTATAATACACCTTAATTGAATCAGGTTTTGTTCTTAATACATCTCTAACATTTGAAAGATAATCAAGCTTCTGAATACATCGTCCACTGGGAGTATAATATCTGGCAGTTGTAAGTTTTAAACTTGCATCATAAGGAAGTGGTATGACTGTTTGAACTAAACCTTTACCAAATGTTTTATTTCCTATAATTACACCTCTATCTAAATCCTGAATTGTTCCTGCCACTATTTCACTTGCACTTGCTGAGTTTTCATCAACCAGAATGACCAGAGGTAAATCTCCAAAATGTGGAGTTATTCTTGAATAAAATTCCAGTTTTGATTCTTCATTTCTTCCTTTAGTAAAAAGAATTAACTCACCTTTTGGTACAAAAAATTCAAGCATTTCAAGGGCACTTTGTAATAAACCACCTGGATTACTTCTTAAATCAATTATCACTGCTTTTATTTGTTGATGTTTCCTAGCCTCATTTATTTTTTCAAAAAATTCTTCGGCAACTCGTTTTGAAAATCTATCAATTTTAGAATAGAAAATTCCATCTTCATCAGGAATAAAATCAGCAAGAGAGATGTTTTGTACTTTTATTTCTTCACGAATAAGATGAAATTCTAAAATTTTATTTTCACCGATTCGTTTGATTTTCAATTTAACTTCTGTTCCTGGTTGCCCTCTAACCTTAGTAATCATTCTATTAATGTTAGTGGGATTAACTTCTTCATCATCAATGGCAATAATTTTGTCCCCGACTTTAATTCCCTGTCTCTGAGCTGCATAACCTGGCATCAATTCCATTACAATTAATTCATCACCTCGAGAATCAATCAGAATCCCAATACCACCATATTTACCAGTAGTTAATAAATCAATTTCTCCCTTTTCAGTTTCATCAAAGAAGTTAGAAAATGGGTCAAGTCCTCCTAACATCCCATTAATTCCCCTTTTCATTAAATCTTTCGGTGAAACATCATCAACATAATTTGAAATAACTTCTTTGTAAGTAGATCCAAACAACTCAATACTCCTCATTATTTCAAAATATTCATCACCACTTGTTAAAATAAAACCTGTTACAAATGCAAATAAAAAAATTAGCAAAACGGATCTTCTTTTCATATCATTTCCTTCTGGCTGTTTAGTTTATTATTAAATATCTCTACAATTTTTTTATGGATTTCTTCCGGTTCATCGACTCCATTTATTACTTTAAATCTTTCAGGTTCTCTTTTTTGAATTTGCAAATAACCTTCACGAACCCTTTCAAAAAATTCTTTTCCCATTGATTCAATTCTATCTGGAGAGATGTTGTTCTGTTTTTTTCTCCTAATTGATTCTTCGAACGGAATGTCAAGAAAGTAAGTCAAATCAGGAATACAATTATCAATTGCTATTCGATGAATTACAAAAACATCATCAAGACTTATATCACGACCTGTACCTTGATAAGCAGTTGTTGAATCATGAAATCTATCAGAAAGAACTATATATCCCTCTTGTAATTTTGGAATTATCACCTCTCTAACTAACTGAGCACGGCTCGCTGAAAACAAAAAGATCTCACACTCCTTTACCATATTAAAATTTTCTTTTGATAAAAGGATATTTCTAATTTCTTCGGAAAGTTTGGTTCCACCTGGTTCCCTGACAACTATAACTTTAAAATTATGTTGAATTAAATAATTTTCGAATAATTTTATTTGAGTTGATTTACCCGAAGCATCAATTCCTTCAAATGTTATAAACATATTATTTTCTAAAAATTAATTTAAATTTTTTGGGACTGTAATCAATTACTTTTACACCAAAAGGTAGTGAAAATTCTGGAATAATTTCCTGATCTAATTCTGAAGAATACTTTTTATAATCAACAAAAGCCTTAATAGAATCTGATTGAAGTAAGCCTAAAATTAAAATTCCACCTCTGAGCTTCACATCAACAAAGGATGGAAACAATATAATATCCATATTCTTTGGTACATTAATTAATTCAATTGGTATTCTTTCAAAATTTTTATCAGCTATTTGTTGAATATCAAATGAGACTTTAACTGGAATTCTGTCATAGATAATTAAATTACTTAAAGTATCAATTATTTTTGTTTCAACTGAGGTAAATTCATACAAATCGGAAAGCTCTATTGTTTCAGTTGGGAGAGAATCGATCATAGAAATAATTTTGCGAGAGCCTCTGATTAATATTGATTCGGGCTCAACTTTTATTGGAGATACTATATCATAACCATCTTTAATTGAAATCTTCAACACAGGATAAATTTTAATTCTCTTTTCACCTGATAAATTAAAACTTATACGAATTATTTCAGGTTTAATACTTACAATTCTGGAGTTCGAAGATAAACCTAATTGCTCATTGGTAATGGTATTAGTATAAAAATTATAATTTTCGACAACTTCTGTAATATTAAGTTCAAATGATAATTCTTGAAAATATTTTAATTTAATGATTTCCCATCCTGATGTTCTAATTTTTAGATTAAGGTATTGCGGTATATCACCTTCAACAGAATATTTTTTTTCTGGTAGATTTATTTTTAATAAAACATTTAGATTAACTGTATATTCCTCGCTCAAAGTAATAGAAGACCAGAAAATAAAAGCGAGCAAAATGAAAATTCCGAAATAGGTTAGATTCTTATTCATATAAAAAAACTCCACAAAAATGTGGAGTTATAAAATTTTCAAAATTTAATAAAGAAATATTACATCAATTGCTTGAACAAATTAAGAAGAGTTGATTTATTCGCTCGAGAGATTTCTCGTCCATATATTGGAAATCCCTGAGTTTTTCGAGCGAGTCTCCTTAGTTCTTCAACTGTCATCCCTTCAAGCGAAGTGAAATCAAGTGTTTTGGGATCGATTAATTCTCTAACTTTCTGATCATCTAAATCAAAAAGAGTTGGTTCAGATTTCTTCCTTTCTCGTTTCTTAACTTTAGTTTTATTATCAGAGAAATCGGGATCAACAGAATTAGATTTAATTATTGAATTATCAAAGACAATTAAATCAGTTTGATCATCGGGTCTTGGTATAACATGCACTGATATAAGTTGACCAACTCTCTGAGCAGCTGCAGCTCCCGCATCAACCGCAGCTTTCACAGCGGCAGTTTCTCCCATAATTTTTATGGTAACCAAACCACCTTTTGCATATTCCTTCCCAATTAACTGTACATTTGCAGTTTTAGTCATAGCATCGGCAGCTTCAATTGCTCCGACTAAACCTTTTGTTTCAATCAATCCTAAAGCTAAATCCATAAATTATTGTTTAGGTCTTTTTGGGAGAATTAATTCGACATCGGCGTGAGGTCTTGGGATGACATGAACAGAGACTAATTCACCAACTCTTTGAGCGGCAGCAGCTCCTGCATCGGTTGCGGCTTTGACTGCTCCCACATCGCCGCGAACCATGACGGTGACATAACCACCGCCAATAACTTCTTTACCAATTAGTTCAACTTTCGCGGCTTTTACCATAGCATCTGCCGCTTCGATCGCACCAACCAATCCTTTGGTTTCGATCATTCCGAGTGCGTCTAATGTCATATTTTTATGCTCCATAATTTTTTGTAAAAATAAAGTAGATTTTTCTATTTGTCAATTCTTTATAAAAAATTTTACCTTGATCTCTTATCTCTATTTCTCTATTTCTAATAAAACAAATCCAAGTGGTTCAATATTTATGATCTTATCCATTGGTCTACCCATTCGCTCTTCATCAATTGAAAATTTTCTGCCTATACCTTTATTTATGTCAAATCGATAATCTTTTAATTCTGAAACAAAATTTAAATCAATCGATCTACTAACTTTATCAAAATTAAAAAATGCAATCCAGCCCTTTCCATTATATGTATTAGTAAAAGCAAGTATTTTATCATCAATGTCTACTGGAGTAATAGTTCCAAGTGAAATATTTAAATTTCTTTTCCTTAATTCAATTAAGCTTTTAATTAAATTGTAATGTTCATTTTTCGCTAAATTCACATTCCAGTTGATATTTGTTTTTTCAAACAATGAAGAGAAATTCCTTTCACCAATTTCCTGTCCAGCATGAACAAGTGGAACACCATTTAGCGCAAAAATTATTCCTGAAGTTATCAAGGAACCATCGTAACCAAAAATTTCTGCTGCTCTGATTTTGTCATGATTTTCGTTAAATCTCATTCTTAAAGAATTTTTGGGAAATGTATAACCCTCAAGTTTTACTGAATTTAAAATGGTTTGAGGTGATCTTTGTCCATCAAGAATTGGTTTAAACAAATCATAAATATTCCATGAATAAGTCATATCAAAAGCAAGAAGGTGATGTTCAGGCAAAGTTCCCTCAGACAACCAGAACTGAGGTTTTATTTTTTCAAGCTGCACTCTTGCTTCTTCCCAGAAATCAAGTGGAACTAATTCACTTACATCAAAACGAAATCCATCTATGTCAAACTCTTTAATCCAGTATTCAAGCATATTAATCATATATTTTCGCAACTCATGATTACTGTAATCAAAATCAACTACATCAGTCCAATCTGAGTTCGGTGAAATTAAATTACCCTGCTTATCCTTTGTATACCATTCTGGATGCTTTTTAACAAGCTCATTGTCCCATGCCGAATGATTTAAAACTTCATCAATTATAACCTTAAAACCAAGTTTATGAGCTTCCCTAACAAGTTCCTTAAAATCTTCTTTCGTTCCATATTCAGGATTTACATCAAAGTAATCTTTTACAGAATATGGACTTCCGAGTGTTCCTTTTCGTTTTATAACACCTATAGGATGAATAGGCATTAACCACAGAATTGTTACTCCCAGTTCTTTCAAATAAGGTAGCTTCTTTTTTATATCCTTGAATTTTCCCTCGTGTGAAAAGGATCTTGGAAAAATTTCATAGATGATCCCATTTTTTACCCAATCGAGTGAAGGGCGAGCATTTTGTTTTGAAAATTCAGTTTCAAATAAATCTTTTTCTGAGCTGAAATATTTCAAATAAACTGATTTATAAATACCACCAGGTCCACCATGGTCTGAGACAAGAATGGATATAAAGTTTTTACCATGATTTAAAAAGTTGGATACATCAAAATAAAATCTTTCACTGTAACCTTTATGCTCACCTAAAAATTTTCCATTAATCCATACTGTAGCATCGTCATCAACACCTTCAAAAAACAAAGCCAGCTTCTTATCAGTCTTAATGAGATCAAAATCAAATTCACGAAAATACCAGAACCAGCCATCAAATTCTTTTTCAATTTGTAATTCAAAAAATTCTGGTACTTTTATTGTACCATCAAATTCTACTTTTCCTTTTTCGAACCAATTCTTTTCAATTCCAATCTTTTGCTGATCAATTTTATAAAACCATTCTCCATCTAATGAATAAATAGAACTCATATTTTGTCCCTGAGCATTTAGAAAAGTTAGTAAGAAAAAAAGATTTAAATGTTTAATGATTATTTTTAATTTCATCTAAATACTCCTGAAGAATTATTCGAGCTGAAAATTGATCGACAAGTGATTTGTCCTGTCTTTTCTTTTTTGATTTTACCGATTCAAGAATTTGTTGTTGTGCAATATAAGAAGTTAATCTTTCATCTCTTTTAATTATTTCAATATTTATTTTTTCAAGAATTTTAGAAATGAAATCATCAACAAGTTCACAAATTTCAGATTTCGAGCCATTCATATTGACAGGATATCCAATTACAACTTTTTCAATTTCATATTTGTTAATTATCTCACAAATTTTTTTAATGGAATTTTTATCATTAAGAATTGTCGGTAGTGGAGATGCTAAAGTTTTTGTTGGATCAGAGACTGACAGACCAATTCTTTTCAAACCAAAATCTATTCCTAAAATTCTACTCATAATTAATTGGTAATCTCAAATCTTTCTACCGTTTCAATTCCTGGTATTTTCTTGAGCTTTTCTATGATTCTATTTAGATGTTCAAGATTTTTTACATTAATACTTACAGTTCCATAAAAAATGGAATGATGAGTTTGTAAATTAACACTTTTGATATTAGTATTTTGAGTATTTACAATCGTTTGAGATATGTCATTTAACATACCCGGACGATCTTCACCAACAATTTTAATAGCTACAATAAAATAATTTCCATCCGTATTTGGCCATGATACATCAATAATTCTCCCTTGGTGTATACTCATTAATCTTTCTAAATTCTTACAATTCTTCCTATGAATTTTAACTCCTTCACCACGAGTAACAAATCCAAGAATTTCATCACCAGGAATTGGGTTACAACATTTTGCATAGTTATGTAAAACGTCCAATTTATCACCAGCAATTAAAACACCACCGATCTGCTCTCTTGCTGTAGATGCAAACTTTTCAAACTCGTTCTTTTCTAACTCAGTGACAACAGGACTTTTTTCAGGTTCTGGTTTGTGTGTTAAAAATTCTTCAATATCAATTGAACCGCTGGCAACTGCTTTATAAAATTCATTTAGATTATCAAATTTAGCTCGATGAACAAGTTTTAGTAAATCATCATTATTAATGTGAATTTTTAATTTCTTTAAAGCCTTCGAAACTAGATTTTTCCCCTCTTCTACTTTCTTGTTTTCTTCCTGTTTTATCCACTTGCGAATTTCTTGTTTTGCTTTTGATGTAACTACAAATTTTTCCCAGCTTTTATTTGGAGTTTGATTTTTCGATGTAAGAATTTCTACCTGATCCCCACTATTTAATTTGGTATCGAGCGGAACAATCTTTCCATTAACTTTTGCTCCAATACAATGAAATCCAACTTTAGTGTGAATCTGAAATGCAAAATCAACAGGAGTTGCTCCCTTAGGTAAAACTTTTAAATCACCTTTCGGAGTAAAGACATAAATTTCATCTTGATAGAGATTCAATTTGAAACTTTCAATAATATCACGATTAGCTTCATCACGATTAGAAACATTCTCAAAAATGTCTCTTATCCAATCAACCCATTCTTCAATTTCTTTGTTCGATGGCTTATATGAAGCTTTGTACTTCCAGTGTGCAGCAACACCTCTTTCAGCAACTTCATGCATCCTTCTTGTTCTTATTTGAATTTCTACCATTTTACCTTCTGGACCAACAACCGTGGTGTGAAGAGATTGATAGCCATTGGATTTTGGGATTGCAATATAATCATGTAGTCGATCAGGAACTGGACGATAGATCTGAGTAATTATTCCTAAAACATTATAGCACTCATAAATATTTTCAGTATCCAGAATTATTCTAATTGCAAATAAATCATAAATTTCTTCGAAAGATTTTCCTCTGTTAACAATTTTTCGATAGATCGAATAAAAATGCTTTGGTCTTCCTTCAATTTCATATTTCAATCCTTCCTCATCTAATTTTTGTTTTATAGGCGCAATCGTCTTTTTGATGTAAGCTTCTCTTTCTCTTCGAGTGGCTTTTAATTTTTTTCTAATGTCTTCATATGCATCAGGATCAAGATATTTGAAAGCAAGATCTTCAAGTTCCCATCTTATTTGAGCAAGACCAAATCTATGAGCAAATGGAACATAAATTTGCATGGTCTCTTTTGCAATACGAATCTGTTTGTCTCTGGAAAGAAACTCAAGCGTTCGCATATTATGGAGTCGATCAGCAAATTTTACCAAAATTACCCTTATATCCTTAACCATTGAAAGAAGAAGTTTACGATAATTTTCAGCTTGACTTGCATCATGATCTCTAATTACGCCACCAATTTTAGTAACACCATCAACGATTTCAGCAATTGTTTTATCAAAATGATTAACCAGCGTCTCGTAAGTTATCTCTGTATCTTCAAGGACATCGTGCAACAAAGCAGAAGCTATAGAGATATCATCTAAGGGAATTTCTTTGGCAATAATTAATGCAACTTCATAAGGATGATCAAAATAAGGTTCACCCGATGCTCTTAAATCATTTTTGTGAGCTTCAAGTGCAAAATCGAATGCTTTCCGTATTAAGTTTTCATTAAAATTACCCAGATTCCTCTTACAGACTTCGATTAAATTATTGTACATCCGCTGATATCGTGTGCTAAACATTGTTTTCACCTGTTTCCAAACTTAATTTAATAAGTATAAAATGAAAGTCAATATCAATTACTACTGCAAAAAGTTGAAGTTCCATTGAGTTTAAGAAAGAATCTGAAAACAAAAATCAAGCCCAGCTCAGAAAAGTTTTGCTTTTAATTTAAAATTTTATTAGTAGACAGAATCATTTTTCGATTTCTTGAAAACTTAATGAATGACCTCATTTTTTAATTTTTCTCGATTTTCAATAATACTTTTCACCTTTTAAAATTCTCAATAGCTTTTGTACAATTTCATCAACTTTTTCAATTTCACGGATACCGTTTTTTATTAAAATCGCTGAGATTTTCCTTTTGACTTCTCGATTTTGTTCACTACTGTATTTCCAAAATGGATAATCTTCTAATATTTCGTTTATTTCAATGGCTATATTTTTGGAATTTTCTATATTTACTTCTTTTAATAACCAGTAAATAGTAAAGCAATTAGGAGATAAGTTTTCCCTTGCTTGTTCCTTTTGTGCTGAATTAATCTCTTCGACCAATTTCTTTAATTCTTCGAGCGTTTGTTTAGTATCCTGTTGCCTGTTCTTAAATAACTCAGCAATTATCTCTGCTCTTTCGCCGATTGTAATTAAATAAGGAGATTGATCACCTTTAGTTCTTACAATATCCTGGATGATATCTAAGATATTAAATATCTTTTTTATAACTGATGCCGTGCTTTCTTCAATTTTCTTTATGGTATCTTCATTAATCTCATAATAGATGGCAAGAATGTAAATAGATGGAATTTAGGATTCAGCACAACAAACAACAATCAATATACAGTTTTGTGTTTGGGAGTTTTGCATCAATATGAGCAAATTCCGGAGATAGCGTTTGGAG
>CALDZP010000094.1 GCA_937944105.1 uncultured Ignavibacteria bacterium | reverse complement strand
GGCAGTCATTGCGAGGAGTGAAACGACGAAGCAATCCTTCACAAAAACACAAAAATGCAAAATGAAAATTTTTGTCGTAACCAGAAAAGATTGCTTCCCCGCCTTTGGCGGGTCGCAATGACAGTTCCTTATAGCAGTCATTGCGAGGAGTGAAACGACGAAGCAATCCTTTACAAAAGAACAAAATGAAAATTGGTCATTCAACCAGAAAAGATTGTTTCGTTGATTTTCATCATGAATCACAATGAAAGACGAGAAAAAATATTTTTTTCTTTAAAAATTCAAAGAAAAAATCGCAGTTTTAGTCAAAAAAAGATGTGAGTAAAGAATAGTATCAAAAAAATTAATTACAAAATCTCTTATTCCTGAAATATCTCTAATCGCAATTTTTCGTAAATTTGTTTAATAAAAACGGCAGAAAGGAGAAATAATTGGATAATACTGAAACCTTGATTGATATAAAGCAAGAACTGGCTGAATTAAATAACCGATTACCTGTTTTACCATTAAGAGATGTTGTTATTTATCCATTTATGGTTTATCCTGTTCTGGTTGGAAGAGAAACATCCATGCGAGCTGCCACTTATTCGAGTGAAACACATAAGCTAATTTTTCTTGTCGCACAAAAAGACCCAAAAGTTGAGGAACCTAAACCAGATGATTTATATTCAGAAGGAACAGTTGCAAAAATCGTCCAGGTGCTGAAACTTCCAAATGGACTTCTAAAAATAATTGTTGATGGACTCGCACAAGGAATTATTAAAAAATTTACCGATAATCCTGAATTTTTAGAAGTTGAAGTTGAAATTATCTCACAGGAAATTGAAGAAGATCCCGAAATTGATGCACTTGTTCGTCATACTTCCAATCTCTTTCATGAATACATAAATCTTAACAGAAATATTCCCGACGAAATTTTTGCAACTTATAAAAATCTTGGTGATCCATTAAGAAAACTTTATTTCGTTGCAGCTAATATTCATCAAAATCTTGAAGTCAAACAATCAATTCTTAAAGAACTAACACTAAAGGATAAATTTTATCGCTTAATTAAAATTCTTAATTCTGAAATTGATGTTCTGAAAATAGAAAACGAAATTGATCAAAAAGTTCAGGAAAATATTCAGAAAGCCCAGAGGAAATTTTTAATTCAGGAACAAATCAGAATTCTTCAGAATGAACTGGGAGAAGAAGAAGAGATTTCACCTGAATTTCAAAAGCTACGAGAAAAGATTAAAAAGGCTCAAATGCCAAAAGATGTGGAAGAAAAAGCCCTTGAAGAACTAAACAAACTTAAAAAGACTCCTCCTATGTCTCCTGAAGCAACTGTTATTCGAAATTACCTTGATTGGTTGATTGATGTACCCTGGAAAAAGCGCACAAAAGATAACTTAGACCTTAAACATGTTCAAAAAATTCTGGACGAAGATCACTATGGTTTAGAAAAACCAAAAGAGAGAATTCTTGAACATATTGCTGTTTTGAACCTTGTTAAAGAAATGCGCGGACAAATTTTATGTTTTTGTGGACCTCCTGGAGTTGGTAAAACTTCACTGGCAAAATCTATTGCCCGTGCACTTGGACGAAAATTTGTCAGAATTTCTTTGGGTGGAGTCCGTGATGAAGCCGAAATTAGAGGGCATCGGAGAACTTACATCGGTAGTATGCCCGGTAAAATTATTCAATCAATGAAAAAAGCTGGTGTTGTTAATCCAGTTATGTTGCTCGATGAAATTGACAAAATGAGTATGGATTTTCGAGGTGATCCTTCTGCAGCAATGCTCGAGGTCCTTGATCCCGAACAAAATCATGCCTTTAATGATCACTATCTTGATGTAGACTATGATTTATCAAAAGTCCTTTTTATTACGACCGCAAATGTTCGTTATAACATTCCATTACCTCTCCAAGATAGAATGGAAATAATTGAACTCCCGGGATATCTCGAACATGAAAAACTTGAAATCGCAAAACGACATATCATACCAAAACAATTAAAAGAACATGGACTTGAAAAATATAAAATTAAAATTTCTGATGATGCAATTCTAAGAATAATTCGCGAATATACTCGAGAAGCAGGCGTTAGAAATCTTGAAAGAGAAATTGCTTCCATTTTAAGAAAGTTAGCAAAAGAAATAGCTCTTGAAAAATCAAAAAATAAAAACTTAGAAAAAATAAATTTGAGCATTGATTCAGAAAATCTCGAAAAATATCTCGGTGTACCTAAGTTCAAAGTAAAAAAGATCTCAGCTGAAAATAGAATTGGAACCGCCATAGGACTTGCATGGACAAGCGTTGGTGGAGATATATTAAATGTAGAAGTTACAATAATGGATGGTCCCGAAAAATTTACACTTACAGGTCAGCTCGGTGATGTGATGAAAGAATCTGCTCAGGCTGCACTTAGCTATATTAGATCAAACGCGAAAATTTTAAAGATTGATCCACATTTTTACAAAGGAAAAGAAATTCATATTCACCTTCCTGAAGGAGCAATTCCAAAAGATGGTCCTTCAGCAGGTATTACTATGACAATTGCATTGATCTCTGCTATAAAGAAAATCCCTGTCCGTTCAGATATTGCAATGACCGGTGAAATTACACTGCGTGGTAATATTTTGCCGATTGGCGGATTAACTGAAAAACTTCTTGCTGCTCAAAGATATGGAATTAAAAAAGTATTGATTCCCAAAGATAATGTTGTTGACCTTGCTGATATACCAGAATCTGTTAAAACTCCTCTTAAAATAATTCCAATCGAATCAATCTTAGAAGCAATACCTCATGTTTTTGATAATTTTGACATAAACATCAGTACAAATCCAAAGAAAAATAAAAATAATGCTAAAAAACGATATCAAAAAAGAAAGTAAAGAAACTATTTATCAATCATTGCTCCATCTAACAGAATCACTTTCAAATGATGAAAAAGAATGGATTTCTTTGCTTTCAAATTTCACAGCTCTACTTAAACAATCATTTGAAACTTTTTCCTGGGTTGGATTTTACTTATTAAAAAATAGTAAATTAATTCTTGGTCCATTTCAGGGAAAAGTTGCCTGTTCATTTATTGAATTGGGTAAAGGAGTCTGTGGCACATCAGCCGTTGAAAGAAAAACTATAATTGTAGATGATGTAAACAAATTCCCAGGTCATATTGCTTGTGATGAAAATTCTAGATCAGAAATTGTTGTTCCATTGTTTATAAACGATCAACTAATTGGTGTACTTGATATTGATAGCTACAATTATTCTAATTTTGATGAAGTAGATAAATTGTATCTTGAAAAATTAACTTCTATAATAACAGAAAATTTAAGTCGATTAAATTATAAATTAAATTAAGATGACAAAATTTTTAGTTACCGCTCGTAAATGGAGACCTCAAAAATTTGAAGATGTTGTTGGACAGGAACACATCACTCAAACACTTAAAAACTCAATTAAAAGTGGAAAGATTGCTCATGCTTTTATTTTCAGTGGACCAAGAGGAATAGGTAAAACTTCAACTGCAAGAATTTTAGCTAAATCTCTCAATTGTCCTAATTCTAAAGATTACAATCCGTGCAATCAATGTGAAATTTGTGAATCAATTACTAATGGATCGAATATTGATGTTATAGAAATTGATGGGGCGTCAAATAGAAGGATAGATGAAATTCGAACATTAAGAGAATCAGTCCAGTATGCACCTTCCACAGTAAAATATAAAATTTATATCATAGATGAAGTGCATATGCTTACAACAGAATCATTCAATGCTCTTCTCAAAGTTTTAGAAGAACCTCCACCACATATTATTTTTATCTTTGCTACAACCGATATTCATAAAGTTCCACCCACAATTCTTTCAAGATGTCAAAGATATGAATTCAGAAGATTGACAACCGAAGAGATAAAGAATCATCTTATCAAGATTGCTCAATTTGAGGGTATTGAATATGATGAAGATGCTTTGAGGTTTATTGCCCGTCGAGCCGATGGTGCAATGAGAGATGCTCAAAGTTTGTTTGATCAGATTGTCGTTTACTCAAACGGTAAAGTTGTTTTAAGCGAAGTTGCCGATATCTTAAACATAATTAATATTGATATTTACTTTAGAGTATCCGATGCAATTAAAAACAGAAATATTGAAGAAGCTTTCAGAATTGTAAATGAGATTTATTTTAACGGATGGGATCTAAATACTTTCATTAATGATTTAATTGAACATTTTAGAAACATTTTAACCGTTGCAGTAACCGGGAAAACCGATCTGATTGATCAATCCGAATCAACAAAAGAACGATACCAGAATTCTGTTAAAGATTTTACAATTAGAGATTTGCTTCGAATTTTATCTTTTCTAGCCAAAACTCAATTTGAAATTCGTCAGGCAACCAATCAAAAAATGAAACTTGAAATTGCTCTGGCTCAATTAATTGATCTCCCAAAAACTGCAGAGATTGATGAATTAATCCAGGAAATAAGAAAGTTAAAAAAAGGAATTCTTACACCTCAAAATACAACCACTCAAATTGATAATTCCTCTACCGACCAAAAAAAAAGTCCAGTAATTGAAAATCAATCTAACAAAACATCTATAACTGAATTCAATTCACCAGAAAAAAATTTAACGACATCCATTAAATATACTTCAGAACCACCCAATCAATACACACTTCAGTCAGAAAATGAAAAAGTTTTATCCCGCTGGGATGATTTTATTAAACAACTCGAAGACAATAAAGAGATTAAAGACTTGCTACTTAATTCGAAAATCGTGAAAATTGATAATAATATTTTACATATTTATTCCCAGTCACTATTAAATGATCCATCAATTTTAAATTCTAATCGAGAATTTCTATTTAAGCAATCTTATAAATTTTTTGGTAAAGGTTATAAAGTTTTTTTGAGTAAGACTCCACCTTCTGGTGAACCTACAATCTTTGAAAATACAAATAATTTTCAGCCAAAAGTAGAATCGATTCAGGAAAATTTAAATGAACTTTCACCAGAAGATTATGCAATTCGTCAGGAAATCATAGAGAAATTAAAAGGCAGACCATTAAGATAAAATTCAAAAATTATTTTGCTATTAGAAATCTAAAATCTTTGAGAAATTATTCTCTTTAAGTGCAATAAAAAAATTAAGTTCTAAACCTTGTCCTCAATTTTTCAAATCTTTTTAAATTACATTCAAAGCAAGGTTAAATACCATGAAAATAAAATTGATATTAAAATTTTACACGATAATCAAATTAACATTAATCATTATGATGATAGCCATGCCCAAAAAAGCGCATACTCAACAATTTATTGAATCAGCAGAAATACTCGATACAGATTCAATTGCTGTTAAGCTCTCCAGAAACGATATAACTATTAATCTTTCCGATATCAAATTAATTGGTATAAATTCTATCAAATCATTTGAACAACATCACGATATCCTTTTTATCACTACATCTGAGATTGACTTATCTGAAATTCATTATATCGAAATAAAAGGATTCGGAAAGAAAAAATTAGAACCAACTCGAGTATTAGATAAATTTTATTCAAATAAAAAACTTGGATGGGAAATTAAAAACGGCAAAACCTATTTTAATCTTTTCGCGCCAAGAGCAAAAATTGTTAAGTTAGTTTTGTTTGATCGATACGATGATTACTCAGGCAAAGAATATTTTATGAGTAAAGATAGAGATGGAGTTTGGTCAGTTGAATTGGATGGTGAACTATATGGAAAATATTATGCTTATCGAGTTGATGGACCGAAAGATAAAACTGAAATGTTTGATTTTGATGTTTTAATTGCTGATCCTTATTCAACTGCTGTGGCATCAAAAAATTCTTATGAACATGAATCAAGGACTTTAATCTACAAAGATGACTTTGATTGGGAAGAAACAAATTGGGTAAAAATTCCAAAAAATGAACTTGTAATTTATGAGATGCATGTGCGAGATATGACAGCTCATTCTTCTTCTGGTTCATCAAAGCCTGGCTCTTATTTAGGTTTGATAGAGGAAAATATTCGTGGTGGAATCAATTATATTAAATCACTTGGTGTTAATGCAGTGGAATTTTTACCAATTCACGATTTTGCCAATTGGGAAATTCCATATAAAAGAAATTATCGTGGATATTACAATACATGGAATCCATATGAGCGAAATCATTGGGGATATATGACAACTTACTTTTTTGCACCTGAGAGTTACTATGCAACCAACGGCACAGCAAAATTTGGTGAATGGAATGGTGTTGATGGGAAACAGGTAACAGAATTCAAAGAAGTTGTAAAAGCATTTCACAAAGCTGGAATCGCTGTAATTCTTGATGTGGTTTACAATCATACCTCTCAATATGATTATAATCCTTTTAAGTACATAGACAAAAAATACTACTACCGACTTGATCCCGATCAGAATTTTTATTCCTTCAGTGGATGTGGTAATGACTTCAAGACCGAACGACCAATGGTTCGAAAATTAATCCTCGAATCAATAAAATACTGGATGACAGAATATAAAATTGACGGTTTTAGATTTGATCTTGCCAATTTAATTGATGAAGAAACAAGAAAGCTAATTATTGAAGAAGCTAAAAAAATTAATCCTGATGTAATTATTATTGCCGAACCCTGGGGTGGTGGATATGATCCAGAAGGATTTTCCAAAATTGGTTGGGCTGCATGGAATGACCAGGCTCGAAATGGAATTAAAGGCGAAAATCCATTTAACAGACTTAGTTTTATTTTTGGCAAATGGGATTATGGTGTAAATCAGGATGCAATGAAAAGATTTTTTGCTGGCACTGTTGTTCAACTTGGTGGATTGTTCAAATCCCATGAACATTCAATTAATTACCTTGAATCACATGATAATTACACTTTGGGAGATTTTATAAGACTTGCTACAGGAAAAATTGAGAAAAATGATGTTGTTAAGAATAAAGAAAAATTAATCAAACTCACACCTGTTGAACTTAAAATACACAAGCTCGCAGCTTTAACTCTTTTCACTCTTCAAGGACCAATTATGATTCATGCTGGCCAAGAATTTGCTCGAGCAAAAATCATTGCAGAATCAGATGTTGAGGATATCCACATTGGAACACTTGATGAAAATAGTTACAATAAAGATAATGAAACTAATTACATAAATTATGAACATGCTGATTGGAATAAAGAACTATTAATTTATTACAAAGGATTAATTGAGCTCAGAAAAAAGTTACCTCAAATCAGAAATTCAAAACTTGATGATTTAAATTTCATTGTAGATAAGAAAAATGAGTTTTGCGTTGGTTATCATTCTAAAAAAGTTGCAGACAAAATTGACGAACTATCTAATGAGGTTGTTGTAATTGTAAATGGGAATCAAACATATTCAGGTGAAATACAACTACCTGAAGGAGAATGGGTGGTTATTGCCGATGGATCAAAAGTATATTCAGAATATGATGCAAAAATCACATTCAAAGAAAAACTCATTATACCTCCAGTTGAAGGTTTTATATTAATAAAAAGGTGAAAAATCCATTTCTGGCATCCAGAATAAAAACTCGATAGATTTATTTATAAAAATTGACTGCATTCTATTTGAGTAATGTAAAATCTTAATCCATACAATTCCATAAAACAATACCTGTATTTGATATTCATCTCTTCATTTTTAGAAAAACAATAACTGCAAGAAAAACGAAATATTAAGAGATAAACAAACCGTGCTTCGGCTTCGCTCAGCAACCATGCCTCGACTTCGCTCGACAACCATGCCTCGGCTACGCTCGGCAACCATGCCTCGACTTCGCTCTGATGCCATAAAAAATTGATAATGAAAAAATATTACAATGTAATATTCTTAACAAAATTAGAAAGTCATTCTATTAATATTCATTTATTTCATAAAAGATCGCTTTATTTACAATGACTGGTTGTTGAGGTAGTCTGATTTATAAAAATTATTTTTCCAGATTCTAATCAGATTCTAAATGTTTGAAATATGAAGGGCAACTAATTTAATTTACAAAAACATTCTTAAAATTGGCCTGGATATATATGTCGGTTATTCCAAATCAATTCACTAACTAATCTTTGCTTATTCATTTAGGAATTTAATTATTTAATTTTGTAATAAAAATAAATTCAAAAGAGGTAATCTTTTATGAAAAAAATAACTTTATTTTTTCTTCTTATTCTATCAACAAATATTCTATCTCAGGAAGCAAGACTTTTACGCTATCCTAATTCATCGGAAGATAAAATTGTATTTGTCTACGCTGGAGATCTTTACTTAGTGAATAAAACTGGTGGAGTGGCAAGAAAAATCACTTCATCTGAAGGATATGAAATCTTTCCAAGATTTTCTCCTGATGGTAAATTCATAGCATTCTCGGGAGAATACGATGGCAATCGCGAAGTTTATTTAATTAGTTCAGAAGGTGGAGAACCAATTAGATTAACTTACACTTCAGATATTCCAAATCTTCCAGAAAGAATGGGACCAGATAAAATCGTAATGGGGTGGCATCCTGATGGGCAAAGAATTCTCTTCAGATCTCGTCACGAAAGTTTTAATGCATGGATTGGTCATCTATATCTTGTTTCAAAAGATGGTGGAATGCCAGAAAAACTACCATTACCAAGAGGAGGATTTGCAAGCTTTTCTCCTGATGGTCAAAAGTTAGCATACAATAGAATCTTTCGCGAATATCGAACATGGAAAAGATATCGTGGAGGTCAGGCGGATGAAATCTGGATCTATGACTTTAAATCCAGAAAAACTGAAGCAATTACTTCAAATGACGCTCAGGATATTATACCAATGTGGTATAAAGACAAAATATATTATCTCTCAGACCGCGATGGAAGAATGAATCTCTATGTTTATAACACAAAAACCAAAGAAACAAGAAAAATTACAAGCTTCGATAAATTCGATATCAAATTTCCTTCTCTTGGTAAGGGTGAAATAACATTTGAAAATGGTGGTTACATTTATCTGCTCGATTGTGAAACTGATCAATACAAAAAAATCTCAATTTATATTCATGACGATTTTCTGACTGCGCGAACAAAATTGATAAATGTCAAATCATTCATAAATCAATTTGATATTTCTCCCGATGGTAAACGAGCATTATTTGTAGCAAGAGGAGAAATTTTCACAGTTCCTGCTGAAAAAGGAATCACACGAAATTTAACTAACTCCTCTGGAGTTCATGAAAGAAATGCAATCTGGTCTCCCGATGGAAAATACATTGCATATATAAGTGACAAAACAGGTGAAACAGAAATTTACATAATTTCATATGATGGAAAAGGTGAAGCAATTCAATTAACCAAAGACGCTGATACCTATCGATTTGAACTTAAGTGGTCACCTGATTCAAAAAAACTTTTATGTTCTGATAAGAAAATGAGGTTGTATTTTGTTGATGTTGAATCAAAGAAAACGAAATTGATTTATCAATCCAAAAGATGGGAAATAAGAGATTTTGATTGGTCACCTGATAGTAAATGGATTGCATTTACAACTCTGGAAGAAAGTGGATTTTCAGTCATCAATCTTTATTCACTTGCAAACGATAAAACATTAACTATAACAAGTGAATTTTTTAACTCTTATTCTCCAACTTTTGATAAAGATGGAAAATATCTTTTCTTCCTTTCAGATAGAAACTTCAATCCAACTCTCGGCGCCTTTGAAAGAAGCTTCACATATACAGAAATGACAAAAATTTATGGACTTACATTAAGCGATAAAGAAAAGTCACCCTTTCTTTATGAAGATGATGAAGTTAGCATTGATTCCAAAACATCATCAAATGAAAAAGAAGAAAAAATTTCAGAAGCCAAAAATGATTCGAAATTTAATTCTATATTAATTGATCTTGAGAGAATTTCAGAAAGAATTTTCGAGCTACCAATTGAAGCTGGCAATTATGGAAGTTTAAATTCTCTGAGTGGAAAACTTTATTACCTTAAATATCCTCGCAATGGAAAACCTTCATTAAAGGTATTTGACTTTAAAAAGAAAAAAGAAAGTGAGGTTGCTCAAATTGATGCTTACAGAATTTCTAATGACGGTAAAAAAATTATTTATAGATCTGGAAATGATTATTTCATTACGGATTTAGGTGATAATATCAAGAGTGGAGAAGGTAAATTAAATCTTGATGACTTAACGATGAATTTAAATCGACGTGAAGAATGGAAACAAATATTTTACGAAAGCTGGCGACAAATGCGTGATTTCTTTTATGCTCCTAATATGCATGGTGTTAATTGGGAAAAAGTAAAACAAACTTATGAAGAACTTCTTCCTTATGTAGCTCATCGAGCAGATTTGACTTACATAATAGGTGAAATGATCGGAGAACTAAATGCCGGGCATGCTTATGTTGGTGGTGGTGATTTACCGAAAGTAGAATCTTTCCCAATTGGATTATTAGGTGCGGAATTAAAACTGGATAAGGCAAGTGGATATTACATTATAAGTAAAATACTATCAGGAAGAAATTGGGATGAATCAACACGCTCACCATTAACTGAGGTTGGAATTGATATAAAAGAAGGAGATTATTTAATCGAAATTGATGGAATTCAATTAAAAGGAATTAATAATCCTTATTCACTGCTTGTAAACAAGGCAAATAAACAGATTAAAATTAAAACAAACTCGAAACCAGCTCTCGAAGGATCGAAGGAATTTATAATAAAAACAATATCATCTGAAAGTGGATTGAGATATTTCAACTGGGTTGAAAAAAATAGAAAATTTGTTGAAGAAAAAACTGAGGGAAAAGTAGGTTATGTTCACATTCCAAACATGGGAATTGATGGACTTAATGAATTTGTAAAATACTTCTACCCGCAAATTAGAAAAGAAGGTTTAATTGTAGATGTTCGTTACAATGGCGGCGGATTTGTATCCCAGATGATAATCGAAAGATTAAGACGTGTAATGACAATGGCTGGTATTGCTCGTAACTCACAGGTTGTTACAACTTATCCTTCCGCTGTATTTCTTGGTCCAATGGTTTGTCTCGTAAATGAGTTTTCGGCATCCGATGGTGATATTTTCCCTTATCAATTCAAGAAAAATAATCTCGGTAAAGTTATTGGAAAAAGAAGTTGGGGCGGTGTAGTTGGAATTAGAGGTACTCTCCCATTCGTCGATGGCGGATACCTTAATAGACCTGAGTTTGCTAATTTTAGTGTTGATGGCGAATGGATTCTAGAAGGCGTTGGTATGGAACCAGACATTGTAGTTGATAATGATCCTGCTCTGGAATTTGAAGGGAAAGATCAACAACTTGAAAAAGCAATAGAAATCATAAAAGAAGAGATGAAAAATAAACCTGCTAAACTCCCAAAAATTCCAGAATGGCCTGATAAAAGATAATTATTTTAATTCTGTCACCCTGAACTAAAATATCAGGGTGACATTCTTTATTAAAATTTATTTCTGTCACCTACACTAAAGTTTTTTTAATTCTTCTTCACCATTTGAAATCATGAAAAAATATTCGTACTGGACCTTTTAAATTCACTAATAAAAACAAATGTTTTTAAGGCTGATTTTTTAATTATGAAAGTTTCTTTTTATAAAAAATTAATTCTCAACTAACTTTCAACTTTTTAAAATCTTTCAATCTATTTTTAACTTATAAAAAATTTTGAGATAAAAATGAGCAAAGTAACAGTATTCTTACCATTTAGTAATCAGGAACATTCATCTATTTTAATCAATGAATTTTTATATCACCCTCTTGTTGATAAAATTATTTTAATTGCAGAACAAGATTATAATAATGGTTTTACAACGATTGTCACAAAATCTCTAACATCATCTAAAACAATTCAGAAAATAATTCAATTAGCCACCGGTGAATATTTTTTAATCGTTACAAAAGACACACTAATTCAACTAAATCAATTTGCAATTGAGCGTTTTATCTCCTTTGCAGAAACATTTAATGCTCCACTTTTATACTCAGATTATTATGATCTAAGTGGTGAAAAAAAGATTGCCCATCCCGTTCAAGATTACTTACCTGGCAGCGTCCGCGATAACTTCAATTTTGGACCAATCTTATTTTTTTCAACACAAAAAGTTATTCAGAATATTGAGCAATATGGGAATCTATCACTTACAAATTTTGCCGGACTTTATGAACTTAGACTTCGGCTTTCAGTAGAATTTTTTGAGAAGAAAAATTCTACTCCAATTCTTCGTATCCCTGAATACTTATATTCACAAATTGAAACGGATGTAAGAAAAAGTGGCGAAAGACTTTTTGATTATGTAGATCCAAAAAATCGTAATGCACAAATTGAAATGGAAATTGTTTTCACAAAATTCTTAAAGATCATTGGAGCATATCTTAAACCTAAATTTGACAAAATTCCAGCTGATAAAACAGAATTCCCTGTAAAAGCGACTGTTATAATACCTGTATTAAATCGAGTGAATACAATTTCAGATGCAATAGAGAGTGTTTTCAAACAAAAAACCGATTTTTCTTTTAATTGCATTGTTGTCGATAATCACAGTACCGATGGAACTACAGAAAAATTAAACGAACTTTCTTACAAGTATCCAAAACTCTTTCACATAATTCCGAAATCAAAAACACTTGGAATAGGAGGATGCTGGAACGAAGCAATCTTCCATGATAGATGCGGCAAATATGCAATTCAACTTGATTCCGATGATTTATATTCAGATGAAAATACACTTCAGAAAATTGTTAATATGCTGGATACAGGGAAATATGGCGCAGTCATTGGTTCTTATAAAATGGTAAATTTTGATTTAAAGGAAATTCCACCTGGAATTATTGATCACAAAGAATGGACAGACAACAATGGTCGAAACAATGCACTGAGAATCAATGGGTTAGGTGCACCAAGAGCCTACAGAACTTCAATATTAAGAAAAATCAAATTCCCAAATGTAAGTTATGGTGAAGACTATGCAGTATGTCTTGAGATATCTCGACATTATAGAATAGGTAGAATTTATGAACCAATCTATCTCTGTCGAAGATGGGAAGGTAACACAGATGCACAGCTTTCTATTCCAGCCGAAAATCTGCATAATTTTTATAAAGATACAATACGAACAAAAGAAATTTTCGAACGAATTAAACTGAATAAAAAAACTAAATCCTGATGAAAAAAGATACTGAATATTTACTCCAGAAAAGATTACTTTCAGTTAACGAATTAAAAAAATACCATCCACAATTAAATGAATCAGATTACACAGATTTAATTTATGCTACTTTCCTTCAACAAAAACAGAACTGGGGAATATTTAGTGATGGGTGGAAAGGTTTGTTATCAAGTGAATACAAAACATTCCATTTTGATTGGTTTAATATCAAAACTCAGTTTAATCCAACAAGACTGGTAAGTTCTTCTGCTAAAGTTGATGATGAATCAATAAAAAAGAGAAGATGTTTTTTATGTCTTGAAAATTTACCAAATGAGCAAAAAGGAATTTTATTTAGAAGTCAATTAATTTCAGATGCTTGTTTACTTTTTCTCTGCAATCCTGCTCCAATTTTTAATGAACATTTCACTGTCTCAGATGCAATACATCAACCTCAAGAAATTAAAAATAGAATTGGAATTCTGCTTGAACTCGCTGATTTGTGCAATAACGAATACACCATCTTTTACAATGGTCCAAAATGTGGGGCATCAGCACCAGATCATTTTCATTTTCAAGCTTGCCCATCAGAAGAACTACAGACAGAAAAAGACTTTATAAACAATCCTGAAAAATTTTTCAAATTAATTAATGAAACATCATATAAAATAAAATTCTTAACAACAAAAGAATATTTAAGAAATGTTTTGATTTTTTCTTCATCAGATGCAAAAATCATTGAAAGGCTTTTTAATTCATTTTATAAAATTCTTCAAAAGATTAATGATATAAATTACGAACCCATGATGAACCTTTTCGCATTAAAAAGAAATAACGATTATCACCTTATAATTTTCCCAAGAGAAAAACACCGCCCTAATTGTTACTTTGCCACAGATGAATCTAATATGCTTATAAGTCCTGGACTGGTTGATATGTGTGGAATGCTAATAACACCACTTCAAAAGGATTTTGAAAGAATTAATGAAGAAATAATCAGGCAAATTTATTCTGAAGTTACATTAAGTAACGAAAAATTTCTTCAATTACTGAATGAAATTAAACAAACCCTACAAAATTAAAAAGAACCCATCATCGAAGTGACGATGAGTTCTTTCTGATTAAATTTCAGAAAAACAGTAAAGGCTTATTTATTTTGTGAGCCTCTGGCTTCGCTGACAACAATTTTTCTTCCTTTAACTTCGCTGCCATTTAATGCCTCAAGAGCTTCGTTTGCAGCATCATCGGAAGACATTTCAACGAAACCATAACCCTTAGATCGGCGAGTTTGTTTATCTCTAATTACAACAGCTGAAGTAACTTCGCCGTAGGGTTCGAACATTTTCTGGAGTTCTTCGTTTGTAGTTGAAAATGGAAGACTCCCAACAAAAAGTTTTTTGGACATAGAACTACGATCCTTATAAAAACACCTTGCTGATTTCATTCATAGAATCTTATAAAAAGATTTTCACTCCATTAACTATGAAAGCATCAACAAGTAACTTTAATTTATATAATTATTGATGGAAATCAAAATAAGTTTTAATCGACTAAACTTATCTATTAAAAAAAATTTTGATTAAACTCTAAGTATACATAAAATCCGAGAATCTTTTGTTTTAGTTAATTTGAACATTGAAAAGTTTAAAATTCTATTAACTTTCTTTTTGATTTCACCAATGTTTGAAATAAACTAATTTTATCAATCTTTTCCAATTTTTATAGAATTTCCTTTCACAAGTTAATAACAAGATTCATTATTAACCGTTTGATAAGTATGAAGCTTAACACAGCTATGTATTTACTTAATTAAGTTAAGGACATAACTGAAAATATTTTATATTACTAAAAATTCATTTATTTTAAGATAACGGTTTTTCTTTATTTTATCCTTTGAGAAAATACGAAACAAATAATATATTGCAATTGTTCAAGAGATTGTAATTAATTAAATGAGAGGATTAAAAAATGAAAATCAAAAATTTATTTATCATATTTCTCTTGACATATGGTATAATTTCAGCCCAATTAAAAAATCAATTACCGCAAGATGTTAATGTTGGTAGTGCTATGTTAGCCCCTAAAACAGGTAATT
>CALDZP010000093.1 GCA_937944105.1 uncultured Ignavibacteria bacterium | reverse complement strand
ACAGCATCTCTGTTTGCACTTTGTGCACTTGTACTGGCTAAATTAATACCAACTACAATTGCAATGCCGACAATAATAACGCCAATTACGATTAAGAGTAATTGTTGTTGTCCCATAGTTTTACTCCTTCATTTTGTTTTTATTTTCTTAATTAATTGAGAAGATGATTATCTTCTCTACTTTCACTTAACAAAATTAGAAAATGAAAACTAAAAATCAAATATTTTTCTTCTATTTTCAGAAAATTAAATTAAAAACTTTAAAATCAAAACTATGTATAAACCATTTATTTCTATATGATTTGATTACCAATCCTATTGGATATACTATTTATTTTTGAATTAATCAATTTTATCTGATAATTATGAGTATAAAATATTTTTAACATATTAATTTCCCTATCTGACTCATCGATTGTTAAAAACTTACTCATATAAATATACAGTTTTAATTTGTACAATATTTCCACTTTGATTCACTGGCCAAATTGGTTTTGTCAGTATCTCATCTGTCGGTTTATAATAAACGGTAACATTACCATTCATCACAATTGATTCCCTGGAAACAACATTACCATAAACTTTTGCATTACCATTAAAAACCACTTCATTATTCGAAAAAATTTGTGCATTTAATGTTACATTTCCATTCACAATTAATCTTTCATGAGAATAAATTCCAATGTTACTAACATTTGGATCAGGAGAAGTTAATGAAATATTACCATTAATTATTGTATTACCCAAACTAACAAAAATACCATATCCCGTAATAGAACCATTAATAGTTAAATTTCCAGTTACATAAATAATTTTGGGATTCTCTTTTGTACCAAGTGTAATATTCCCATTAAAAATTTTGTTACCATAATAAATTTCTGAAGCTTTCGATTTTATTTCATTTGGATCGAATTGCGGAATTGTAAGAGTTCCCGTTTTATAATGTACTGGTAAATTCTCAGGATTTTGTACGGGTTTAATTCTAGTATTTAATGCATTTGGCGGATTTGACCAGGCATTACCTGTATATGTTAAAAATCCATCAATATTATTATTACCATTCATTGAAAAATTACCATTAACATGAACATTAGCATTAAGATTATTGCCAGCATTTGTTATCGTTACACCCCCATTAAACGAAAGGTTCCTACCACTTACTACTGCATATTTTAGAAAAGGTGGGACACCCCCACTTCCTATACTTTCAATAACAAAATATGCTTCGGTCATTTTTGCAGTACCTTCATAATTTGCAATAACAGAAGCTTTAATCATTCTGATAGAATTAATAATTGTATCGACTAATCTATATGAAACTTTTCCTCCAAGAATTGACTCGCTATTAAAATCTTTAACCCTGTAAGAAGTATCATTGAATAATTTAGTTCTTAATATCTCAATCATAGAATTTGCCATATTTCTTGCATACAAATCCCTATAATAGTTTGAAACGGAAGTTCCAGCATCTGAAGTAGAACGATTTACTTGTATGGAGACAATTCCAAAAATTAAAATACTTGATAATAGGATAATTAAAACAGCACGTCCCATTTTGTTTTCTCTTACTTTATTTATTCAAAAATATAAAGTAAACTTAGGCTTCTCTTACCTGAATTAATCCCACCGTATCCGCTAACTTGTGATGCAAAAAAAGTTGCATCTTTTATTGCAGCAGATGAATAATAAATTTTATGATCATTATTACCCTTACATTCTTTATTCATCTCGAGATTTGGTGAGAGTAAAATCAACCCACCAAGAATATCAAGATGAAGATGAAACATATAATCACCAATAATTAAACCTTTAAATGGTTTTTTTGATTTTATCTCTGATACTCTGCTAGATGTTGTCGAATTATGTACGACTAATAATCCTGAATTTTCCATTGAACCCAAATCGATCTTGACATCAATTGATGGTAATTCTATGTAAGTAACTCCTCTCAAGGGGAATTTTAATTGACTAATAGAAGTTACATACTGGCTACCATTAACTCTACTCTGGGCAATACTTTTTAATGTACCTTCAGGGAAACCTAAAATTTTATCCGGACTTTCAGGGAATTTTCCACCCCAATCATAATTTTGTTCGATTATGATTGGATTCTCGGGATATTTGGGTGGATAATCAACTCCGTTCACAGTTCCACCAATCATTGCGCCCTGTAAATTTGAAAAATTTGTACCCGAAGAGATTCCGTAAATACCTCTATTTGGTATTAGATTACCTTTTAAATCATGATCTCTCCCATCAATGATCATATCACTTATAGTTTTATTTAGATTTGCATTCGCTGTAACAACACCTCTTAAAGTAGGTGGTACAAATCCCCCTATTATTTTAACGAATGCTATACTTTCTTTATTTATTCCTTCATATTGTGAAATAACATGAATTTTTATTACGCTGTCTGAACCAATTAGTGTGTCTTTTATCGTATACCTTGATAATCCACCCATCAAGTTCATACTTTGTTCTTGTAAAACTCTATAGTTGGTACTATCTGCTAATTTTGACATTAAAATATCAATTGTACTCAAAGAAATATTTCTAACATAATTAGTTTTATAATTTTTTACCGATTCATCTTCAGCAGTTTTTGAAGACCTAATTGTAGAAACAGAATATATACCTAAAACTATAAAAGAACTTATTAAAATTATTAAAACAACTCTACCCATAATTTGTCCTCATAAATTTTTTGGTCTAATTACTTTTTTAATCTCCGCACCTGGATAATAGCCTTCTACTGGAAAAACTGATTCAACTCTTACAAAATATTCAATTGTTTTAATTTTATCCCTTTGTGTTTGACTGTTGAGAGAAGAATAATTAATCATTGAATTAGAAGAGTCATAATAAGTAAACTTAAAATCCACTACACCAAGATTTGAACTTTTTTTTGGTTCATTGTTAAGGATTCTATAAAGTAATCTATCATTTGGATTTGGAGTTGAAGATAGTTCATTCGGATTACCGAGCAAATATTCAAGAGTATCAACTTTACCATTATTATCTATGTCACATAGAAATACTAATCTTGTCGAATCTGCAAAAATAATTTTAGGTCCGGTTACTCGATATCCAATTTTATATAAATCAAAATCCAAAACCTCAGAGATTTCTTTAACATTCATTTGTGCAATATTTGCATTTGTAACCTCTCTAGAAGAATTTTCTATATAAAAATTAATCCCAATAATCATAAGAATCAAAATAGCCCCAATGAAAGTTGCGGTAATTATGTCGAGTAATGTTGACATAGCCTTTAATTAATAAGTTACTACTCTATACATTTTTATTGTATCAGTTACAAAACTATTTATAACATAAACTTCAATTTTTTTAGCAAACGTAGGATTAGAACTAATTAAATCTGGATTTTTCATATTTACATAAAAAACTTTAACAATAGAATCAAAGTTTCCTAATCTTGACATTTTCTCCGTACGTTTGTAATTATTGTAATCATCAATGTCATCGAACTTTGTATAATCAGTTTCATTTTTATCAGGTCCCAGTAAGCTTACAGGAGTAAGAGAATCAGGTAATGAAACAACATTATTTATTGTCTTTTCGTCAAAGTTTTTTGATGTTATTTCGTCAATTAATGATTGAGCGACTCCAGTACCAGTGAGAAGAGCTTCATTAGCAATAGCAAAAGCGAACCTTGAACTTGTAGTTCGATAAACAGTTAGAATAAATATTGTAAATAAAAGCAAACCTACTGTAACTAATAATGTTTGACCCGTGTTCATAGTTAAATTTATATCTATTATCGATATATTGCAACTAAATTTTAATAATTTTTATTTGAACAAACAATACTAAAAAACATGAAATTAGCAACGCTTTGTTATGTTTTCAATAAAAATAAAGTTTTAATGATTAACCGCAACAAGAGAAAAAATGATATGCATCTTGGAAAATGGAATGGATTGGGTGGTAAATTTGAACCTGGTGAGACTCCTGAAGAGTGTGTAGTAAGAGAAGTTTACGAAGAAAGCGGACTCTTAATTAAAAATCCTGAATTAAAAGGCTTTCTTACCTTTCCAGCCTTTGATGACGAGGAAGATTGGTATGTATTTGTTTTTGTAGCAAAAGAATTTTCTGGCAAATTAAAAGAATCAAATGAAGGTGAACTAGAATGGATAGAGTGGGAAAAGATATTTTCTCTCCCACTCTGGGAAGGTGATAAATACTTTCTTGAATGGTTAAATCAAGAAAGATTTTTTTCAGCAAAATTTATTTATAAAAATTCCAAATATATTACTCATTCTGTTATATTTTATTGAATCCAGTAAATCAATCCCATTTCAAATTTATTTGTGAACATCTTATGTTTTGGTAAAATTCGAATAGTATAACCCTTAAGTCCAGTTAATTGATTTGGTATTTCACCTTCATAAAGAAAGCCACTTTCTAAATTTTTCATTGCTTTCATTTCAGCGATATTTCCTGATTCTAATGTATCCGAACCATTTAATTTACCATAGAAAATCTCAACCGAAACATCGTTAGGTGAAAGTGTACCAAGAAAAACTGAGGCTTGAATTTTAACATTCTGACCAACAACTACTTTCTGATTACATGAACATTTTACATCATAAATTTTAATAGCTGACCAATTTTCTCTGATTTTCTTTTTCCATTGAATGAATTCTTTAACTTTCAAAAAATTATTTTCACAGCAATCAAGTTTACTCGAAGCTGCAGGCAAATAAAATTTATTAAGATATTCTTTAATCATTCTATGGGTGTTAAAATACACTGGTAAATATTTCAATGAATTCTTCATCATTTGTACCCATTCTCTCGGAATATCGTCATGAGTTCGCTTATAAAATAGTGGAACAATTTCATTTTCGAGTATTTGATAAATTAAGTTTGCTTCTACCTGATCCTGATATTTCAAATCATCATATTCCTCACCAAGTCCAATTGACCAACCCAGTTCAGGTTTATAACCTTCGCACCACCAACCATCCAGTATACTCAAATTTAAACAACCATTAACAGCTGATTTCATCCCACTTGTACCACTAGCTTCCAGAGGTCTCCGTGGTGTATTTAACCAAATATCGCATCCCTGTACAAGGTAGCGAGCAATATTTAAGTCATAATTCTCAAGAAATACAATTTTTCTCCTGAGTTCAGGCAGTTTACTTAATTGATTTATTTCCTTTATTAACTTTTTGCCTTCTTCATCCTGTGGATGTGCTTTACCTGAAAATATTATTTGAACAGGATGCTCCTCGTTTAACAATATTTTCTTCAATCTATCAATATCTCTAAAAATAAGTGTTGCTCTTTTATAAGTAGCAAATCTTCTGGCAAATCCAATTGTTAATGCTTTAGGATCAAGAACTTCTCCAGCTTTCTCAATTTCGCTTATTGAAGCACCCTGACGAATTAACTGTTTCTTAAGATTTTCTCTAGCAAATGCAACAAGTCGTTCTCTTCTTCGTTCATGAGTTCTCCAGAGTTCAATGTCTGGAATTTTGTCTATCTTATTCCAAAGATTTTGTTCATCGATATTATCAATCCATTCTTCACCTAAATAACGATTAATTAGAGTAATCATCTCATGCGAGAGATGAGATTGTAAATGAACACCATTTGTTATTGAATGAATTGGAATTTCATCTTTTGGTACACCTTTCCAACCGAAAGCCCACATATTTTTTGAAACCTGACTATGAAGTTTACTTACACCATTTATATGCCCGCTCATTCTCATCGCTAAGTGAGCCATATTGAATGAATCTTTTTTAGAATCATCAAGATTTCCAAGTTTCATAAAATCATCATAAGAGAGAGAAAATTCTTCTCTGATATGTTTAAAATATTTTTCGATCAAATCACCTGAGAAAATATCGAATCCAGCTGGTACGGGTGTATGTGTTGTAAAAATATTTGTCATATAACCAACCTGCATAGCTTCTTCGAAAGAAAGATAATTTTCTTTCATTAAGACCCTGATTTTTTCAATCGAAAGAAAAGCACTGTGGCCTTCATTCATATGACAGACTTCCGGACAGTATCCCATTGCTCGAAGTGCTCTAATACCACCAATTCCTAGAATAATTTCTTGTTGAATTCTTGTTTCAATTGTGCCTCGATAAAGTCCATTTGTAACTTGGCGATATTCTTCAGGATTTTCAGGAATGTTTGCATCCAGCATAAAGAGAGGAACTCTACCAATTTGAATTTTCCAGATTTGAATTTTTAATTCTTGATTCGGGAAATCAATAGCAATTTTAAGAGGTTTACCAGTTTCATCATATACTAGCGTCATTGGTAAATTATAAAAGTCATTTATAGGGTAAGTTTCTTGCTGCCAGCCCTCAGAGTTTAGATATTGTTGGAAATATCCTTCTTTATAAGCAATACCTATACCCACAAGTGGTAGACCAAGATCACTTGCAGATTTTAGTGTATCTCCTGATAAGACTCCAAGCCCACCAGAGTAAAATTTCAAGCAATCAGTTAAACCATATTCCATAGAAAAATAAGCATAGACATGCTTATTATTTTTTCCAAAATTTTTTTGAAACCAGGTTTCCTCCATTAAATATTCATTTAGTTTATTATATGCTCTTGAGTAATGAGAGATAAAACCAGAATCTTGTGCAAGTTCATTAAGTCGATTTTGTGAAATAAGTCCCAGCATTAAAACTGGATTATGGTTAGTAGATTCCCAAAGATCTTCATCCATCCTTCTGAAAAGGTCAAAGACATCTGGATTCCAGGTCCAGAATAAATTAAAAGCTAAATCTTTTAGTCCGGAAATTTTCTCTGGAATAACAGGTAAAACCTGATATGTACCGATTACTTTTGGCATATGTATCCTCGTTTTTTAATCTAGTTATTGTCGAAATATATAAAATGATGAATGATTTATAAAAAATCATCTATACATTTTTATTCAAAAAATTATTAATGGGCAACGATTTACTTAATTTATAATAGTTGATTTTAGTAAATTAGAAAAATTAATTAAGGTGATAAGATGAAATACAATTTAATTTTATTGACACTTTTTCCCCTTTTATTTTTTCAGAATAACAATAAATTAAATCTCCAGGACCCTTACAAATTCCCCGAAGAAAAGAGATTAAAAAACATTAAAATGTTGACAAATGGAGGAGAAAACGCTGAAGCTTATCTATCATTTGATGAAACGAAATTAATTTTCCAGTCAACAAGGGATAATTTAGAATGCGATCAGATCTTTATAATGAACATTGATGGGAAAAACCAGCGAATGATTTCAACTGGATTAGGTCGAACAACCTGTGCATATTTTTTACCTGGAGATACACTAATTCTTTATGCTTCAACACATCATTATGATAAAAATTGTCCTGCACCACCAGACAGAAGCAAAGGTTATGTATGGAAACTTTATGATTCATTTGATTTATTCGTTGCAGATTTGAATGGCAATATTGTTCGTCAATTAACCTGTGAATATGGTTACGATGCAGAAGCAACAGTTTCCCCAAAGGGAGACAAAATTGTTTTTACTTCAACAAGAACAGGTGACCCAGAACTTTATACAATGAACATTGATGGTTCAGATTTGAAAAGAATTACTTTTGAAAAAGGATATGATGGTGGTGCGTTCTTTTCATGGGATGGTTCAAAAATTGTCTTCCGTGCCAGTAGACCAAAAACTCAAAAAGAGTTACAAGACTATGAAGACCTCGTTAAGCATGGATTAGTTAGACCCACAAACTTGGAAATTTTTGTTTGTGATGCTGATGGTAAAAATATTCGTCAAGTTACTAATAATGGTGCTGCTAACTTTGCTCCATTTTTTCATCCCGATGGTAAAAGAATAATTTTTTGCTCTAATGTAAATAGCAAAGACAAGAGAAATTTTGATTTATATATAATAAACATTGATGGAACAGGTCTCGAGCAAGTGACTTTCAATGAAACGTTTGATGGTTTTCCCATGTTCACAAGAGATGGGAAAAAATTGGTTTTCTGTTCAAATAGATTTAACAATAATCCTGGTGAAACAAATGTGTTCATCGCAGATTGGATAGATTAAATAAATTAGGAGTTGAAAAATGAAAAAGTTTAAATTTTTAAGTTACTTATTATTATTTGTTTTTATTTCTTGTTCGTCAATTAAAATCCCCGAAACAAGTTTTCAAATTGATCAAAATGATATTTATAAACATTTAAGTTTTTTGGCATCAGATGAATTAAAAGGAAGAGGAACAGGAACTCCAGAAATTGATATAGCGGCAGAGTATATTGCTAAATATTTTAAATCCTTATCTCTTACACCTAAAGGTTCTTCTGGTTATTTTCAGAACTTTAAAGTGACAACTGATTTAGAGCTACTAAAAAACAACTCATTATTAATTACAATTAACAACGATCCCATTCAATTTGAATTAAAAAAAGATTTTCAACCAACAGGTTTCTCTGCAAATGGAACTGTTGAAGGTGATTTGGTATTCGTTGGGTATGGGATCGAAGCCGAAGACCTCGGTTATAGTGATTATGCCAATATTGATGTAAAAGATAAAATTGCGTTGATAATGAGATATTCTCCGGAAGGTGATAAACCAGACACAAAATTTGGATTTAAAGTTCAATCTAATTTCAAAGTTTCTGTAGCGAAAAATAAAGGAGCAAAAGGTGTAATACTCTTTACTGGTCCAAATACAGTAGAAAACGATAAATTAATCTCATTAGTACCAGATCCTGCAGCAATGAATGCTGGAATCCCTGTAGTTTCAATTTCTACTGAAAAAGCAAATGAAATTTTTGAAAAAATAGGAAAGAAGCTTTTAGATATACAGAAAGAAATTGATTCAACTCAATCACCAAAGGCAATAGAATTTGAAAATGTAAAAGCTAAACTACAAGTAAATCTGAAACCAATTATAAAAAATGCAAGAAATGTTATCGCATTTTTAGAAGGTAATGATCCTGTTTTAAAGAAAGAAATTGTTGTACTTGGTGCACATTATGATCACCTTGGTATGGGGGGAAGAGGTTCTCTTGCCTCAAGTAAAGAACCACAAATTCATAACGGTGCTGATGATAATGCATCAGGTACATCAGGACTCCTTGAACTTGCCGAATATTTCGCATCAAAACGAAATGAATTAAAAAGAAGTATTCTCTTTATAGCATTTTCAGGTGAAGAGCTTGGTTTATTAGGATCAAAATTTTTTGTAGACAACCCAACTGTACCACTTGAAAATATTGTTGCAATGATAAATATGGACATGATAGGAAGACTTAATGAAAATAAACTTACAATTTATGGAACAGGAACATCTCCAAAGTGGAAACCGTTGTTAAATGAATTAAATTCTGATTCAACATTCAAATATAATTTTATTGATGGTGGATTTGGACCAAGCGATCATTCATCTTTTTATAGCAAAAATATACCTGTGCTTTTTTTCTTCACAGGTACACATCAAGACTACCATAAACCCAGTGATGATTATGATAAAATAAATTATTCAGGAATGGAAATGGTTTTAAATCTTGTATCAAAAGTTATTTATGATTTAACTACTAATACAGAGAAAATTGAATTCACTAAAGTTCAAGGAGAAAGTCAGCAGCAAGGCAGAAGAATGAATATAAGAGTTTATGTTGGAACAATTCCCGACTATTCTGAACAGGTAGAAGGATTTAAGATAGCTGGTGTAAATGACGGAAGTCCAGCTGAAAAAGCAGGATTGAAAGCTGGTGATGTCATCATAAAATTTGGAGATAAAACTGTTAAAAACATTTATGATTATATGTACGCAATGCAGGGTTATAAACCAGGAGATATAGTTGAAGTGATTGTTCTAAGGGATGGACAAGAATTAAAACTATCACTCACATTAGGTTCAAGATAAAAATTATATTGATATTTTTGATTGTTAAACAAGGACAAGTCAGCTACTTTCTTAAAATTTTAATGAAAATGTTATCCTGACTTAGGTCAATGAATCAATGTGAGGCTACAAGCTAAAGTGAAGTATAAGTATTGAATATAGTTGAGACAATAAGTTTCACAGATATTTATTTAAAATAAAGAAGCCCTGATTTTTACAGGGCTTCTGGATAAATAAAATTCTTAATCTTTGTTTATTTTGATTTCTTTTAATGGGACTTGGGTTCTTCTCATTGAATGAACTTTATTAGGAATCTCAATTTTAATTGATCGATTTACTCTCGCTTCAAATTCATCTCTAAATCTTTCAATCATGTATTTCACTGGCCATGCAGCAGCATCACCAAGTGCACAAATTGTATGCCCTTCAATGTTATTAGCAACATCAATTAATAAATCTAAATCCTTACTTGTTCCTCTACCATCAAGAATTCTGTTTAAGATTTTCAGCATCCAACCAGTTCCTTCTCGACATGGAGTACATTGTCCACATGATTCATGCCAATAAAATTTTGTAATTCTTGCAAGTACTTTTACAAGGTCTGTATCTTCGTCCATCACAATTATACCACCAGTCCCAATTGCTGAACCAACCTGTTTTAATGATTCAGCATCCATTTTCAATCCTTCAATTTGATCACCACGAATTGGTGGCATAGAAGTTCCACCTGGAATCACACATTTAATTTTTTTATTTCCCGGAACACCACCAGCATATTTATAAATTATATCAGTTAACAATGTACCTGTAGGAAGCTCATAAACGCCAGGTTTATTCACATGGCCGCTAACACCAAAAAGTAAAGTACCAGGATGTTTAGGTTCACCAATACTTGCAAACCACTCGCCGCCATTTTGAATAATTGCGGGTATGTTAGCAATAGTTTCGACGTTATTAATTGTTGTTGGATATCCCCACAAACCATATTGTGCCGGAAATGGTGGTTTAACTCTTGGGTAACCTCTCTTACCCTCAATTGAATTCATAAGCGCTGATTCTTCACCACATATATAAGCACCTGCACCACGATGAATGTAAATATTAGTGTAGAAATCTGTTCCAAAAGTTTCTTTCATTTTCTCACCAACAAAACCAGCTTCATAAGCATCATCAAGGGCTTTTTGCATTAAACGAATCCATTTGGCATATTCACCACGAATGTAAATGTAAGATGTTTGAGCTCCAATTGCGTAAGCAGAAATTAAAATACCTTCAATTAACTGATGTGGATTGAACTCAAAAATCTGTCTATCTTTAAATGATCCTGGTTCACTCTCATCGCCGTTAACACATAAAAATTTTGGAATATTTTTGTCTTTAGGCATAAAACTCCATTTGAGTCCTGTGGGAAAACAGGCACCACCTCTACCTCTTAATCCAGATTTTTTTACTTCTTCAATTATTTCTTCTGGAGTTTTTTGTAATGCCTTTCGGATGTTTTCATATCCACCATGTTGACGATAGATTTCAATTTTATGATAGTCAGGAATATCTTTTAATAAGATTTTGATACTCATATTATTTGTTTCTCAGTTCATTGATTAATTGTAAAAGTTTTTCTTCATTTAAATTTTCATAGTAATCCTGGTTAACTTGAATAACTGGAGCAGTTCCACAACTTCCCAAACATTCAACTTCAGAAATTGTAAATAAACCATCAGATGTGGTTTCACCTTTTTTGATATTTAACTCCGATTCAAGTTTTTTTAAGAGTTCATAAGCTCCCTTAAGCATACACGAAACATTAGTACAAACTTGAAGATGATATTTACCAACAGGTTTGGTATTAAACATGGTATAAAAAGTAACAACACCCAGAACATGTTCCTCAGAAATTCCAAGAAGGTCAGCAGCGTATTTCATACCTTCTCTGGTTATGTAACCGTATTTTTCCTGTAAAAGATAAAGTACTTCTAAAATAACTGAATCTGGTTTTAAGTATCTGGATTTTAATTTTTCGATAGTCTGTAATTCTTGTTCAGAGAATTGAACTTCCACGATTTTCTCCATTTTCATTTATCCGCTTCTCCCATCACAGGGTCAATACTTCCTATGATGGCTACAATATCTGAAACCATATGTCCCTTTATTAAAAGAGGTAGGCTTTGAAGATTTACAAACGAGGGAGAACGAATTTTTAATCTCCAGGGGTGCCCAGTTCCATCACTTACAATATAAAATCCAAGTTCACCTTTTGGATTTTCAACACTAAAATATACTTCACCCACAGGAGGATTTAATCCAAAATTTACAAGCATAAAATCATGAATTAGTTCTTCCATTTTTGTATATACATCAAATTTTTTAGGAAGAACATTTTTTGGATCATGAGCAAGGATATCGCCATCTGGCATTTTTTCTAAACATTGCCGTAAAATTTTTGCACTTTCTCTCATCTCATCACAACGGACCCAATAACGTGCAAGTGAATCTCCCTCTGTATATGTTATGACATTAAAATCAATATTTTCATAATCAAGATACGGGAATACTCTTCTTACATCGTAGTCAATTCCAGTGGCTCTTAAATTTGGACCAGTTAAACCCATAGCAATAGCTTGCTCAGCTGAAATAACACCTATTCCCTCAGTTCTTTCAAGAAAAATTCTATTCGTATTGAGTAAACGTTCCATTTCATCAAGATTTTCGTCAAAATGTTCAAGAAAATCTTTTAACATAGCCGTACATTGAGGAGTCCAATCAGAAGCAACTCCGCCAATTCTTGTATAACTTGTCGTAAATCTTGCACCAGTTAATAAATCCATGATATCTTGAAGCTTTTCTCTTTCTCTGAAAGACCAAAGTAAAACAGTAAGAGCTCCAACATCCATAGCCATTGTTCCAATAGCAACAAGGTGAGATGCAATTCGTGCCATCTCAGAAATTATCATTCGAATATATTTTGCTCTTTTTGGAATTTCAACACCAGCTAATTTTTCAACTGCAAGAGCAAAAGCGGTGTTATTACTAAGAGGAGCCAAATAATCTAATCTATCTGTATGAGGAATAAATTCATGATAAGTTGAATTTTCGGCAATTTTCTCATAACCACGATGAAGATAACCAAGTTCAGGGACGCAACCAATGACAGTTTCACCGTCAATATTAATAAGTAAACGAAGAACGCCATGGGTTGCTGGATGTTGGGGTCCCATATTCAGGACCATTCCATTCTCAAGTGTGTCTTCAATTACTACATCTGTAGCTTTTGTCAAAAGAGTTTCTAAAATTTTACTTTTATACTGGGATTGTTCGTTTGGTGTATTCATGATTATTTCTTAGGTAAAGTTAATGAACCTGGAATTCCTATTAATGGAAAATCTTTTCTAAGTGGATAGTATTCAAACTCTTCAGGCATGTACATTCTTCTTAAGTCGGGGTGATTTCTAAATGATATCCCAAACATATCATAAGTCTCTCGTTCGTGCCAGTTTGCAGTAGGATATATTGATGTAACTGAATCAACTATACAATCTTTTTCATCAACTCTAACTTTTAATCTTAATCTGAACTTATTCTTCAAGCTTACAATATGATAGACAACTTCAAAGCGATCTTTTCGTTTTGCTCTATCAACACCACAAAGATCTACAAGTAAATCAAAAGCTAACTCATCATCATCATGCAAGAATCTACAGATTTCTACTATTGAATTTTTTTCAATAAGAAAAGTTAAATCTCCCCTGAATTCTGAAACTTCTAAGATAGCCTGAGGAAATTTTGCCCGTAATTTTGATTCAATTTTTTCTTTCATTTAAAACCGGCAACTCAATTTGTGGTTGATCAGGAAAATCAAGAACACTTGTTTTACCAACTTTCTTTTGAATTTCCATTATTGCATTTAGAAGATTTTCGGGTCTTGGTGGGCAACCAGCAACATATACATCTACAGGGACAAATTGATCGATGCCCTGTACAACTGAATAAGAACGAAACATCCCACCACTTGATGCACAAGCTCCCATTGATATAACCCATTTAGGGTCAGGCATCTGATCGTAAATTTTTCGAACGACTTTTGCCATTTTATAAGTAACGGTACCAGCAACGATTAATAGGTCACATTGTCTTGGGGTAAATCTCATCACTTCACTCCCAAAACGAGCTATATCAAATCTTGGATCAGCAGCAGCCATCATTTCAATTGCACAGCAAGAAATTCCAAGAGGCATAGGCCAGAGTGAATTTTTTCTTGCCCAACTTACCACAGCATCTATAGTTGTGGTGATAAAAGACTGTCCAAATGAAGATTCTAATCCCATTTCAAAGCTCCTTTCTTTAGCAAGTATAAATAACCTGCTAAGAGTATTATTATGAAAATAAACATCTCAGCTATTATAAAGAATCCCATCAAATCAATTAAATTTTTAAGATTAACAGCCCAAGGATAAAGAAAAACAACTTCGATATCAAAAATTATAAACATAATTGCAACGATATAGAATTTAACACTAAATCTTTCTCTTGCCGTTCTTACAGGTTCCATCCCACTTTCATAAGTAGAAAGTTTTTCAGGATTTGGTCTTTGTGGACCAAACCATGATGAGGCTTTTAGTAAGAATAACGAAAATAAAAGTGCAATCAGAATTGCGAGTATTAATGGTATGTATTGTTCAATCATAACTTAACTTTTTTCAAAAATAGATATTGATGTGAGTAAAATCAATTTATTAAAAATTGCCTTTAATGAGAAAATTTAGTAAAGCTTGTTGATTTTAAATTGAAAAATTCCAAAAAATTTTACTCACTTTTCAACAATTGAGCTTAAAAAAATGAAAAAGATTTTAATTTCTTATTCAATTAAAGATTATTAATTGCAAACAAGATGAATACAAAAATTTATTTTAAGAATAATGATTACTCTTTAGAGATAATTTTTTTTAACTCAAGGTTTTTGATTGTATAGTAAATAGCGGGATAAACTGTTAATTCCATTATCATACTTGTAATGATTCCTCCAACCATTGGAGCTGCTATTCTTTTCATAACATCCGTCCCAGTTCCAATACCAATAATAATTGGAAACAAACCAAGTAATGTAGTCACAACAGTCATCATTTTTGGTCTTATTCTTTTAACAGCTCCTTCAAATATTGCTTCACGTAAGTTGCTTATTGATATCATCTTACCTTCTCGTTTGAATTTTTCATAAGACAAATCAAGATAGAGAAGCATTATTACTCCAGTTTCTGCATCAATACCCAATAAAGCAATGATGCCCACCCAGACAGCAACACTTAAATTATAACCCGCCAAATACAAATACCAAATAGCTCCCACCATTGAAAATGGTAATGCCAATAAGACAATACCAGTTTTGATAGCTGATTTAGTATTTATATATAAAAGTAGAATAATAATAAAAAACGTAAGTGGAACAACAACGGATAAGTGTCTTGCAGCTCGTTCCATATATTCATATTGGCCTGACCATTTGATAGAATAACCTGGGGGTAAACTCACCTGTTGCGAAATAATTTCTTTAGCTTTCTTAACATAAGAACCTATATCGATACCTGATTCCAGATCAACATAAATCCACAAATTTGGTCTAGCATTTTCAGATCTAATCATTGCCGGGCCCTTCTTTATCTCAATATTACCAAGTTGTTCGAGCGGAACATTTCCACCATCAGGCAATGGTACAAGCACTCTTCTCAATGCATCAATATTTTCCCTATAATCTCGCATATATCGAAGATTTACAGAATAACGCTCTAATCCTTCAATGGTTTTTGATACTTCCATTCCACCGACAGCATACATAAATACATCCTGAACATCCCCAACGGTAAGTCCATAACGAGCAATTGCGTCTCTATCAATTATAAAATCCACATAGTTCCCTCCCAATAATTTTTCAGCATAAGCCGATCGCGTTCCCGAAACAGAGCTTATAATTCTTTCTACAATAGTTCCTAAAGAATCAAGTGTTTCAAGATCTGGGCCTGCGATTTTAATTCCTACAGGAGTTTTTATTCCAGTCGAAAGCATATCAATTCTTGTGCGAATCGGCATTGTCCAGGCATTAGTCAAACCTGGAATTTTTATTGCAGCGTCCATCTCCTCGATAAGTTTATCAGGAGTCATTCCCTTTCGCCACTGTTCCTGAGGCTTTAATCTAATCGTTGTTTCAATCATCGTGAGTGGAGCTGGATCAGTTGCTGTTTCAGCTCTTCCAATTTTTCCAAAGACCGATTCGACTTCTGGAAATGATTTAATAATTTTATCGGTTTGTTGAAGGATTTCTCTTGCTTTAGTAATTGATATACCTTGTTGGGTAGTTGGCATATACAATAAATCCCCTTCATATAGTGGAGGCATAAATTCAGAACCAAGTTTGGAGAAGGGAATTATTGTTAATAAAATAATAGCTAAAGCTGCACCCATAACCAACCATCTCTTATTCATAACAAAATCAACAACAGGATGATAAATTTTAATTAAAATTTTAGTTAAAGGATTTTCTTCTTCTTTCCGCATTCTTCCCTTGACAAAATAACCGAGTAAGATAGGAACAATAGTTACAGCCAAAATTGCAGCTCCAGCCATGGCATAAGTTTTTGTAAATGCTAATGGTTTAAATAATCTACCTTCTTGTTGTTCTAAAGTAAAAACAGGTAAAAAAGATATTGTAATAACCAATAGCGAATAAAAAATAGAAGGGCCAACTTCTTTTGCAGAGTCAAGAATAATTTTCCAGTGTGGTCGTTGTTGATTTTTGGGTTTGTCATATTCTTCAGAGAGATGCTTTGCAGCATTTTCTACAAGAACAATTGAGGCATCGACCATTGCACCGATTGCAATAGCAATTCCACCTAAGGACATAATATTTGCATTTATACCTTGTAATTTCATAATCAAGAATGAAAATAGAACCGCCGTTGGCAAAGTGAAAATTGCTACTAATGAACTTCGAACATGAAGTAAAAATGCAATAATTACTAAAGCCACAATTATCATTTCTTCAGTCAGTTTTTCTTTTAAATTATCAATTGCTCTTTCAATCAATTCTGTTCTATCATAAGCAATTTCAATCTCGACATCGGGGGGTAATGATTTTTTTAATTCAGCAAGTCTTTCTTTAACAGCATTAATTGTGGTTAAAGCATTCTCACCATACCTGAGTAAAATTATTCCACCAACAACTTCACCTTCACCATTCCAATCTGCTAATCCTCTTCGTAATTCTGGACCAATTTTAATATCGGCAACATCTTTGAGATAAATGGGAGTTCCAGTAATTGATGAGAATCCAATTGCGATCTTTTTTAAATCCTCCACACTTTTTATATAACCAATTCCTCGAACCATAAACTCCATTTCACCCATTTCCAATAGATTACCTCCGACATCGTTGTTACTCATTTGAATTGCTTCTTTTATCTTGCTTAGAGGAATACCGTAAGAAGAAAGCTTGTTTGGATCAATATTTACCTGATATTGTTTTATAAATCCGCCTATGCTTGCAACTTCTGCAACGCCAGAAATAGAACGCAATTCATATTTTAGAAAAAATTCTTGTAAAGTTCGAAGCTCCTGTAAATCTCTTTTATCAGATTTTAATATGTACTGAAAGACCCAACCTAATCCAGTTGCGTCTGGTCCCAATTGTGGATTTACTCCAGGAGGTAATGTACCTATTAGCCCGGAAAGATATTCTAATACTCGGCTTCTAGCCCAATAAATATCGGTTCCATCTTCAAAAATTATGTAAATCATGGAGTAACCAAACATAGAGTATCCACGCACAAACTTTGCATGAGGGACTGCCAGCAATTTCGTGGTTAAAGGATAGGTTACCTGATCCTCAACTATTTTTGGACTCTGTCCAGGATAATCAGCTATAACAATTACCTGAACATCACTCAAATCAGGAAGTGCATCAACTTTAGTATTGTATAAAGCCCACAATCCACCAAGTATCATTGCAATGGTTAAAATTATTACAATGAACTTATTGTTTATGCACCATTCAATTAGTTTTGTAATAATTCCTTCTTTCAGATTTTTCTCTTCAAACATTTCATTACCTCCTATTTTACCTTAAAACCATTTTCAATTAAATTCTGCTTAACTTTATCCAGAGCGAATTCTTTAAGTTTCATTTCACATATTGGGCATCTTCCAGGTTCATCTGATATCACATTCCAATCCATAGGACACTGCCAGAGTTTTCCATCTTTATTTTTATCGATTGAATTCAAATCAATCATACCTTCTCTTACAATTGATGAATGTTTCTCTTTGTGCAGTTCAATATTTCTATTTTTCTTCGATTCTTTCTGTGTATCATCCTTATGGGATTTAAGTTCATCAGGTAATGATGGTTTATTACTCATTGAGCTTTGATACTTCTGAATAACCTGACGTAGATTACTTTCTGAGTCTATTAAAAATTGTGCTGAGGTTACAATTACATTCCCTTCCATCAAACCTTCAAGGATTTGATAATATCCATCAGAATAAATTCCAAGTTTAACTTCTTGAGGTTTGTATTTCCCATTACCTAAATAAAGAATTACAAAATCCCTTAATCCCGTTCTAATCACAGCATTCTCTGGTACAACAGGTTTTTTATCAAGGGGTTTACCTTCAATAGTAACATTTGCAAACATAGATGGTTTTAAATCACCTTTATTTGGAATATCAATCCTCACTTTAATTGTTCTTGTTTTTGCATCTAAAGTCGGATAGATGAAAGTAACTTTCCCCTGATAAATTTTTCCAGGTACAAATTTAAAAGTTATAAACGCCTTTGAGCCAATTGATATTTTCGATAGTTCATATTCATAAACATCAGCTATAAGCCATAGATTTGAAAGATCTGCAATTTTTAATAGCGGCATACCTGCCATTATTTTTTCACCTTCAAGAATGTTTTTTTCAACAACAGTTCCTGAACGATTTGCATAAAGAGTCATGGTCGTTTTCATTTCTTTAGTCTCTATTAATCTTTCAATTTCATAATTTGGTATTTCGAGTAATTCCAGTTTTTTAATTGCATTACGAACGAGTTCATTCCCACTTTCTCTTATTGATTTAACAGAACTTTGACTAATAGTTTTTTGATATGAGAGAGCAGTTATAAGTTCTTGTTGAGCAGTGATTAATTCAGGTGAATAAATTTCCATTAACTTTGAACCTTTCTGAACATATTGACCGGTATAATTCACATATAACTTTTCAACCCAGCCATCGAGTCTTGTAGTTACAATAAACTCTCTTGTCTCATCAGTTTGAAGGATTGCATTTGTAATGACCTGAGAAGAAAGACTTCGAGATTCGACTACAGCTGTTTTAATATTTATTTTTTGTTGGACTTCCGGATCAATAGTTACAACTCCTGATTCAGAAATTTCATCTTCATAAACTGGAACGAAGTCCATTCCCATTTCATCTTTTTGTGGATGATCAGATATAATTTCAGGATTCATGGGATGGCGATAAAAAAGTATTTTTCGTTCGCCTATTGTTGAATTGTTTTTTTTTATTGGTACTAGCTTCATTTCACAAATAGGGCAATTGCCTGGTTTATCTGAAATTACCTGTGGATGCATTCCACATGTATAAAGTTGTTTTTCTTCAATCTGGGTTTGTTCTGTTTTTTTCTCCCGAATCAGTAAAAAATAAACTGGTATGGTTACCACCATTATTAGAATAATTGCAATTAAAATTTTCTTTTTCATTTTAATACTCCTTTAATTTTAATTAACTCTAAAATCAAATCAATTCACTTTTCCCAAATCGTATTTCCAATTAAATATTCAATTTCATTCATCTCGTTTAGGTAATCAGTTTTTAGTTGATACAATTCATTTTCAATTCTTAATAATTCCATCTGGGCATCAATTACATTTATAAAGTCAATTTTACCAACCTGATATTCAGTGAGGGCAGTTTTTAAATTTTCCTGTGCTTGAATTAGAGAACCTTCTTCAATTAATCTTATTCTTTGAATTAAAGAATTTACTTTAGAAATTGAAGCAGAAAGTGAAATTGTTAACATTTGAATATTAAGTTGATATTGTTGCTCAAAAAATTCTTGCATAGCTTTTATTTCATCAATCTTTGCAGTGACTTTCCCACCATAATTTAAGGGCAAGGATACATCGAGCATCACAGTTGCTAAATTGTCCATTTTTACCCCATCGATTTTATCGCGGAAAGAATATTTTAATGATAAATTAAACATTGGATATAAATCATACCGTGCTATGGATTCATTTATTCTTGCTTTTTCTTTGGCAACAATGAGAGATTTAAGAACCGGACTTGATTTTTTAGCAATTCCAAGAAGAGATACTAATTCTAAAGATTTAGATTCTAGAATGGGGAAATCCTCCACTTCAAATGGAGAATCGTGAGAACGAAAAAGTAATGAGTTTATCATTGCTAAAGTTGATTTTTCCATGCTCATTTTTTCTTGAAGCATGTTTTCAACATTGGTTAACTCAAGTTCAATTTTCAGTAGATTTTGTTGAGGTTCTGAAGATGAAATAAATTTTGCTCGCACAATCTCAAGCATATTTTTAAGAAGTATCTTTGTATTCTCAAGTACTACAATATATTTTCTAACCAATCTCAGTTCATTGTACGCTTTTATAAATTCTTTACGGATTTCATTCCTTGCATCAATTAATTCAAGTTCAATCATTTCAACTTCTTTTTTTTCGGATTCTGCCATTTGTTTAAGTTTCCCTGGAAATGGAAATTCCTGACTTAAACCTATCATTTTTTCTGTCATTGGTTCCTTTTTGAATGACAGTGATGGGACAGGAAGATTTGAAAATCCAATTGACAACATTGGATCGGGAAGATTTGAATTTTGAATCACTCGAAAATTAGCCGATTCTTTTTTCAACTCAAGCATTTTTATTCTGGGAGATAGTTGAATTGCTTGATTGACCAAAATCTGAAGTGAATCAGACGCTCCAGAAAGAAATGAATTAAAAAGAAAATTTATTATTATAAATTCAAAAAATACTTTCCTCATAACTTAATCCTTTCAATCGAATTGTTATTTTCATTATTGGAATGAGTTGTCATCTTACTTTGTGAGTATTTTGGAAAATTTGTTAGTTGTAATTCTTTAAAAAACCTACGAATTTGACAACTCTTAATCAGGCAGGAATCAAATTAGAAAGACTGAGAATAGAATATTAAGATTGACTTGATTGTAATATGGAGGAGATAAACCTAAGTTAGAGTGTTTAAGTTCAAACGAGATTGTTTGTGAAGGAATAAAAGTAATTAAAATTACCTGGTTAATTTTACTTAAAAGCGTTTCTTGTTCTAATCTACCAGGAAGAAACCTATCATCAATTTTGTTCTCATGAACTATTAACTTGCAACAATGATGATTAAAACCTGTAAATATATGATTGAAGGGTTCTAAATCATCGGAATCACAACATGATTCCTCTATCTCCCTAACATTTTCACAAATTTGACAGTTATCCTTGAAAGTAAGTCCTAATTTTTCACACACATGAAGAGTAAAAGGTACTCCAATCAAAGAAATTAGTATTAAGAAACCTAGCGACAGTGTAAAAAATTTATTAACCATTTCCATTGAAATTAAAATAAGACATATTTAATTAAAAATCATATCAACTAAAATTAATTAAGCACAAAATTAATTTACTATTTATCTAAAATATAAATTATTACTCCAGCATTAACAATAAATGGAACATTTATATAACTTTTCAAAATTTTTCGATTTTCCTCATCAAAAGGAATAATTGTTCCTAGTTCTACATTTAGATTTTTAAAGATTGGGATTCTCAATCCAGCTTCCGGGAAAATTAAATCTTGCCAATTTGATTGTTGATCGATAAATATCACATTTAATTTTAGAAAAAGACTTAAATCCTTTATAACTTTAAAACCACTACCAATTGATAAATCAAAAATTGAAAAAAGCCAGCTCGCTGAACCAGTCATATAAAATTGATCATTAACAATAACATTACCAGTTAAACCAAACCCACTTAAGTATTTAAGTTGTATCCCTAAATCAAAATTTCTGACATTATCAGAATTGTAATTAAAAGAATAAGAATTTTCTTTAAATTCATTTGCTTTGATTTGAGCATGAAATAAAATTAATAAACACAAAATTTTTGTAATATATTTTTTCAAAGTTATTCCTTAATAATAATATGAATTATAATAAATGAGATAAAATTTTTTAATTAACATTCCAACCATAGTCAATATATTCTGCCTTAATTTCACCATCTTTAATTTTAACTAAAACAAATCCTTCCTCAAGACCTTCGTTTTGACCTGTCCACCATCTAGCTGATACCGCACCCCCAGTAATGAATCTTATTTTATTCTGGATATTAATATCTTCAAAAAAATGTAAATGCCCCTGTAGAACAAGTCTTAAATTGTGACCCTTGAATAAATCAAGAACCTGTTTTGAATTTTCTACAACAAGTCCCCTTTCATTTGCAGCCATAGCACCATTTCTAACTTGACTGAAAGAAGTTAACAAAGGAATGTGAGATGAAACGATCAAAATCATTGAAGTATCCGTTTTACTCAACTCATCTTTTAACCATTCAATTTGTTCCTTATTTATAAACCCATAATATCTTCCTTTTTCGGGTGTTTCTTCAATAGAATCAAGAACAAATATTTTAATGTTTTTGAATGTAAATGAATAATAAGTTTTGCCGATTCTTTTCAAGTACATTGATTTACCAAATTCTGGGTGATTTCTATCAACACCACTTTTTTCATACCAGCCAAAAACTTCATGGTTGCCAATTGTATTGTAAACTGGTGCATTAATTAATTTTACATTTTCTTTATAAATATTATATAAACTATCTGCTCTATCGTATCCAGTTGCAAGTGCATCCATAATCAAATCACCTCCAGTTAAAACAAAATCAGGATTCATTTCATTCACCTTATCAATAGCTTTCTTAAAGCCCTCAATAGCATTTCTTTCGGGCTGGATATGAATGTCTGTCATAAATACAAAAACAATTTCATCATCAGAGTTAGATTGAGAAAAAATTTGTAAGGGGAGAATTAAAAATAGTGTGACTATTAAAATTTTAATTGATGAAGATACTTTCATTTTTCTTCTCATTTTTCTCAAAAATAATTTTATTTATGTATTCTTAAAATTTTTGTTCATTAAATTAATTTAATTCTTTTGTAAAATTTTATTTAAAATCTTAAAATAAGTTCAGGATGAAATTTTGAGAGTCTTTAGATTCTAAAACAAGTTCAGAATGACACTTTGAGAGGCTTTTAAGTACAGAAACAATTTCGAAATAATGTTTTTGTTAAAATAAATTCTCATACATTAATAAGTCACCCTGAACTTGTTTTAGGGTCTCTTATCAAGTAAAGAAGAATCCTGAAATAAATATAGGGTGATATTTTGAGGTTCTTTAGGTTCACAGACACATTCGGAATGATTTTTCAACTTTAGATCCTGAAACAAGTTCAGGATGACAATTTGAGATATTTAAGATTCTGAAACAAGTTCAGGATGACACTTCGAGATATTTAAGATTCTGAAAGAAGTTCAGGATAACGCTTTGTGAATTTTTAGATTCTGAAAAAGTTCAGAATGACAATTTAAGGATTTAGATCATGAAACAAGTTCAGAATGACGCTTTGAGAATTTTTAGATTCTGAAACAAGTTCGGAATGACGTTCCAGGAGGTTTCTTAGATCCTGAAATATATTCGAAACAATTATAAAAAAAGAAATTCAAAATAAAATTTGAATTTTAAAAATGCCCAGATCCATAATCATATGTAATCAAACTTTGCAGTAAAATGTCTCAAGATAGGAGCTTCTTCGATAATTTTCATTCCTCTGAGTTTATCCTTTTTCTTAAAGACTTCCTCAATCACCTCAATCACATAATCAATATGACTTTGAGTATAAACTCTTCTT
>CALDZP010000092.1 GCA_937944105.1 uncultured Ignavibacteria bacterium | reverse complement strand
TTTTTGAAGACGATTAACATTTTTTTTGTCGTTAAAATCAAGGTAAGTTTCATTGGTAAATTTTGGTCGTGCCATATTTATACCCTTTTTAATTTGTTTTTTCATTGATACAAAATTAAGAAAGGGGGTGATAAGAAACTATTACACTAAAAAGTAAATTTTTATCCGCCAAGTATTAAAAATAAAGTGAATGATTTTTAATTTTAGTAAGATGAAGAATCTAGTTTGCAAAATGATATGGTTTTTATAAATCTAAAGATCTAAAATTTCTAAACAATTTTGAGAATAAATTTTCAGCAATTAATTATATGATATCTATGTTTAATCATTTTTATTGTTTTCTTTTTCATCAGTAATGCATCTTAAAAGTGCAGAAGAGATTAATCCAGTTGGTACAGCGATTACACCAAGTCCAATTATTAAGATCAAGCAAGTAAAGACTTTACAATCAGTGGTAATCGGATAAACATCTCCATAACCCACAGTTGTAAGAGTAACAATTGCACCACATACAATCAAACACCGAGCCAAAATTATCTGGCTGCTCTGGAGATTCGAAATAATAAATCCCCACTGATGAAAAGAATATCAAAAAAATTGTAACTATTAAAAAAGTTACTTCATCCTTTATCATCAAGAAAGCTGTTTAAAATTTTCTTATTGCCTTGATGTATCTTAAAACCTTAAATGCCCTGGCTAGACAGAGAAGTCTAAAAATTCTTATCGATCGTAAATCTATACCACTGGAAAAATAAAATGGAGGAATCGCAAATAAATCAATTTATCCATAAAAACTGAAAATGTATTTTAATTTATTATCTGCAACATATAATCTTAACAAATAATCAAAAGTAAAAATTATCACAATTATTAATTCACTTAAGTTAAGCCATTGAACAATTTGTTGTGGAAAATCTGGAATGGTTTCAATTGAGAAGCTAATTAAGGATATGATTATTAAAAGTTCAATAAAAATCTCAAAGAACTTTCCAGCTTCGCTTCTTTGACTTCGAGAATAAATTTTATTTCTATTTTTTACCACAATTAGAGATTATAATAAATTCTAATAAAGCAAACACTTATTATGATTTCAAGGCTTTTAAAAAATCAAATTAATTTAATCTAATTTCTTGAAGAATGCTTTAAAGAATTTTCTTAAGTCTTCTGTTTTTTCTTTTTTGCTGCAGGAAATAAAACATTATTTAAAATTAACCTATAGCCTGGTGAATTTTTAAACAACGATAAATCAGTTGGTGGATCGCCGACCTGATGTTGATAATCTTCAGGGTCGTGTCCACCAAGAAAACAAAAAGTTCCTCTACCAAAATCACCTCTAATGTACTTTACCTGATCCGTTCCTTCCCTCTTTCCCATTATAGTTACATTTTTCTTAATCAATCTTTCACGGAATGCGGTAGTTTGCCCTAAAAATCCTCGAATCACATTCACATGATTTTGAGTTAGCATTGTTGGAACCGGATCATACTTTGCTGAAAATTCGAAAAGTGTGAAATAATCATTCTCAAAATTTCCTATCTCAGCAGGTTGAATATCAATATCTGAATATTCATAAACATATGGATTCATTTCTAACTTAAAATCTGTAAAAGCAAGAGTTTGAGAAAAATCGAGTTTTTGTTGAGCGTTTACATCGGGGGGATCACCATCGTACATTTTATCACATATATCGACATTCTTTGCCGCTAAAGCAATATCATAAGAATCTGTGGCACTACACATGGCAAATAGAAAACCACCATTGGCAACATAACTTTTAATTGTAAATGCAACATCACGCATCATTTCACTTACTTTTCTGTAACCATTTTTCTTTGCATTGTTTTCATACAAAATTTGTTGTTCTTGATACCATTGTGCATTCGCAAAACTTGCATAAAACTTTCCATATTGTCCAGTGAAATCTTCATGATGCAAATGTAACCAATCATATTTTGCAAGATCACCTCGTAAGACTTCATCATTCCAAATTTTATCGTATGGTATTTGAGCATATTCAAGAGCAAGAGTAACTGCATCGTCCCAGGGTTGAAATCCAGGTGGAACATAAACAGCAATCTTTGGATCTTTTTCTAAACGAACTACATCCATATTGTTGTTTTCATCTTGAACTTCAGCAAGAATTTGAGCTGCCACACTGCCACTAATTTTCTCAAATCTTACACCACGAATATTACATATTGTAACCATATCCTCACTATAATCGAGCATAAAGGAACCACCACGATAGTTTAATAACCAATCAACAACAATTCCTTTTGTTAATGCATGGTAAGCAATACCATAAGCCTTAAGATGATCTGTCTGTTTTAAATCCATTGGAATTAAAATTTTCCCTTGAGAAAATAATTGAAGGGAATTTAAAAATAGGAGAAGTAAAATTTTCTTAATCATTCTTCAATTTGTTAAGAGTTTTTTATTCAACACAAAATTTTAAGTCAATTAATAATAGATTAATTGTAACTGTCCACCGATTCAATTCATTTTGAATTCAATTTTATTAATCTGTTCCTGTCTGTGTCTTTTGCTCTTTCACCTTTTCTGATTTTGTTTTATAAACATAAATTGGTTCTGCATGTTTGAAAATTGTATCTCGAGTAATTATACATTTTTCCAGTCCTTTTCTGGATGGAAGATGATACATAATATCAAGCATAAAATCTTCAACAATTGAACGCAACGCTCTTGCACCAGTTTTTCTTTCTATTGCTAACTCAACAATTGCATCAAGAGCATCTTCTTCAAATTCAAGTTCTACATTTTCGAGCGAGAATAATTTTTTAAATTGTTTGAGAATTGCATTTTTAGGTTCAGTTAAGATTTTCTTTAATGCATCTTTATTCAATGAATGAAGCGGAGCAATTATAGGAAGTCGTCCAATTAATTCAGGTATAAATCCAAATTTTAAAAGATCATCAGGTTGAATCTGATCAAGCAACTCGTCAGTTGATACATCTCTTGTTCCTCTAACTTCAGCACCAAAACCAACTTTACTTTTATTAGTTCTCGCAGCAATAATTTTTTCAATTCCTTCAAATGCACCACCACAAATGAAAAGAATATTTTTAGTATTAATGTTAATTAAAGGTTGTTCAGGATGTTTTCTCCCGCCTCGAGGTGGAACACCAGCAACAGTCCCTTCCAAAATTTTCAGTAATGCTTGTTGAACACCTTCACCAGATACATCTCTTGTAATTGATGGATTTTCAGATTTACGAGCGATCTTATCAATTTCATCAATATAGACAATACCCTTTTGTGCTTTTTCAACATCATAATCAGCTGCTTGTAATAATCTAACAAGCACAGTTTCAACATCGTCACCAACATAGCCAGCTTCAGTTATAGTTGTAGCGTCTGCCATTGCAAAAGGAACATCGAGAATCTTTGCGAGAGTTTGAGCAAGTAAAGTTTTGCCTACTCCAGTTGGTCCTACCAATAAGATATTACTTTTCTCTATCTCCACATCATCAAAATTGTAGAAAGGAGATTGTGAATTAATCCTTTTGTAATGATTATAAACAGCTACAGCGAGAATTTTTTTAGCTTTTTCCTGACCTATGACATATTGATCAAGGGTTGATTTAATTAATTCAGGTGTAAGGATTGCATCTTTTCTTACTCTAGGAGAAAGTGTTTCAAAATTATCCTTTAATATCTGGACTGCACTACCAACACATAAATCACAAATGAAAACTTCTTTTCCAGCAATCATCCCTCCAACTTCAGAAGCATCTCTTCCACAAAATGAACATTTTACATTTCTGTAATTCTTTCTTTCTGCCATTCTAACTCCATTAAAAATTTTTTGATTGTATTTGATTGATTAGAGCTCTTACTTCATTTACAAAAATAGAACTCGGAAATTCTGCAAGCAATTTATTAAAACTTTGTTCCGCTCTTGTTACATCATTTAATCCATAATAATATAACTGACCAATTCTAAAAAGAGCTTTATCAGAATAAATTGATTTTTCTTTCAATTCGTAAATATAATTCAACTGAGCCAATGCATCGGAATAACGATTTGTAGTAATAAACAATTCTGATAGCATTAATCTCAATTTATTATTAAGTATTGAATAATCATCATCAAGTTTTAAAGATGAAATTCTCTTAATCGCCTCATCATATTTTTTTGATTCAATCATTCTTTCAATTTCAATATAGATTTTAAGTAATTGTGGATTACCCTCTTGTTCATTAATGATCATTAAAAATTCAATTGCATCGTTAGAAACATCATTAGTCGTTGCTTTTTTTATGGTGGATAAAATCGACTTTGCTGAATCATAAAGCCCTTTTTGAATTAACAATTCAGCCATTTGAAATTGAGCATTTGTTCTATCTGTTTCATCTGCACGGGAGAAGGTTCTTAATTTTTCATAATATTCATAAGCACCGTCAAAATTGCCTGTAATTTTCTCTATGTCACCAATTAGTAATAATCCTTTAGAATAATATTCAGTCAGGAGATAATTGCTTATTAATTTATCAAGCAACTGTTTCGCTGAATTATAATCCTGAAGGTATTCTTTGAAAAAGTAAGCAGATTTATAAAGAGCTTCAGCCACAAGATTTGGAAGAGTATAATTACTAAAAATGATTGAATAATATTTTAATGATTCCCGTAGATTTTTGTTATTTGTATCGGGTAATGGCTTATAAAATTTCCAGAAAAGTTCTCGTGATTGAAATTCGCTTTCAAACAACTTTTCGTATGATCTTGCAAGCCCAATTATTGACATTGCCTCAAGATCTTTTTTATCCTTTAAGTTTTTAATTATATATTCATAACCTTTTACAGCCTCATTAATAAATCCCTCTTGAAATGCACGATTAGAAAAATCTAAAAGCTCATATCCATTTGAATTTGTTAACTTTTCTATTTCAAGTGTAAGATCAAATGCCTTATTAAATTCTTTTTTTTGAAAATATAGCCACGAAAGTGTTTTAATTATCGAAAAATTTTTTTTATCAATATTTTTTTCAAAAATCTGGATTGAAGTTTCTAATCCAGCTGGATTTGTAACTATTTGTGCAAGTTTATTCTGCACGAATGAAATCTGCTGAGGTTGTCTTCTAAGTAACTCAATCATTTCCGAAACTGCTTTTTGATAATTCATTAAAATTGTATTGATATTAATTAAATCGATAATAAACATATCGTTATCAGGAATTCTTGATTTAGCCAGTTCAAGAACATTATTTGCATAATCAAACATTCGATTTTGAATTAGAATATTTACAATAAATCTATAACTCATTGGATTTTTTGGGTCACGATTAATTCCTTCTCTAATAAAAAATTCCAGAGAGTCTTTAATTCCTTTTCGTTCGTATAAGACAGCAAGTTCGCCATATGTGTTAAAATCCTCTGGAGTCTGAACTAATTTATTTTTTAATAAACCAATTGCCTCATCATATCTTTTCAATTGAGTTAATATTCTATAGTATGCGTCATAAAATTGGAATTGCGCAGGAAATTTTTGATAAAGTTCACGGTATAATTCAAAGGCTTTTTCATAATTTCCAATGCTTTCATAACTCTGGGCAAGACGAAATTTATTCCAATCATCTTGGGTTTGAGCATGAACAATTCCTGAAATCAAAACAACAAGAACCAGAGTGATTATTTTATTTTTCATATGTATTAAACAATTAAACTTTCTTTTTTACTTCCTTAACAAAAATATGTTTTCATTTATTCAAAAATTTCATATGAAATTTCAAGATCATAACTAAAATCGATTAGTGATTTTTTCAAATATAAACTCCCCAAGCTTTCTTAGTTGATGACTAAAAAATAAATTTATATTAAAAATTGATTCAGGGCTAAAGAAACTACAAGATATACTCAATCAATTATTTCAAAACCAGTGTATTTTTGAAGAGCTTTTGGTACAATAAGTTTTCCTTCAGGAGTCTGATAATTTTCCATAATTGCAACCATTAGTCGAGAAGTTGCAAGTCCTGAACCATTTAAAGTATGAACAAATTCAGGCTTTCCACCTTTTCTTCTGAATCTGATGTTTGCTCTTCTTGCTTGAAAACTTTCAAAATTACTGCAAGATGAAGCCTCTAAATATTTTTTTTCAACAGGTGCCCAGACTTCAATGTCATAACATTTTGCAGCAGAAAAACTCAAATCACCTGTACACAAAAGCATAATTCTATAAGGAATTTTTAATTCTTTCAAAATATCCTCTGCATCATTTACTAACTTTTCAAGTTCATCGTAAGAATCCTCTGGTTTTACAAATTTCACCATTTCAACTTTATTAAACTGATGCACTCTCAAAAATCCCTTTGTTTCCTTTCCATATGAACCTGCCTCTCTTCTAAAACAAGCAGAATAGCCAACAAATTTTATTGGCAAATTTTCTTCCATTAAAATCTCATCACGATAGAAATTTGTAATTGGAACTTCAGCAGTGGGAATTGGGAATAAATCATCTTCGTTACAGTGATACATGTCTTCTTCAAGTTTCGGTATCTGTCCCGTTCCAATCATCGAATCACGATTAACAAGAAAGGGTGGGAAAATCTCTTTATAACCATGTTTCTGTATATGATAATCGAGCATAAAATTTATCAAAGCTCTTTCAAGAGTTGCCCCTTTTCCAACATAGACAGGGAAACCACTTCCTGATATTTTTGCTCCTCTTTCGAAATCAAGTATTCCAAGTTTCTTGCCCAATGCAAGGTGATCCAGATAATGATTATTTTGAAGTTCATAAGAATAACCTTCAGGAGCCCATCTCCTCACTTCTACATTTTGAGTGGAATCTTCACCTATAGGTACTGAGGAATGAGGAATATTCGGAATAGTGAGAAGAATATCATTAATCTGTTTTTCAATTTCTGATAGTTGTTTATCCAGAACAGATATTTCATCTGAAACTGATTTCATTTTTTGAATTATCTCAGAAGCATCTCTACCTTCCCTTTTTAATCTCGCAACTTCATCTGAGGCTTTGTTTTTTTGCGATTTTAATTCTTCAACCAGCTTAAGTAACTCACGCCTTTTTGTATCAAGCTCCAATAACTGATCAAGATTATCCTTTTCATGTTTTGACTTTATCGCTTCCTTTACAAGACTTACATTTTCTCTTATGAATTTTAAATCTAACATTTCTACACCTTTATTTTTACTTTTTTTGCAAACTGTTAAAATTATTGATGATTCTCTTTATTTAATCATTCGCGTTAAAATAAATGATAACACTGTTCGAATAAAGCATCATGAATGATGTTGAATTTTTTTATTTTTTTTTACGAATGATTATTTATAAACCTGAATTATTTTACCACAATATTCAAAATCTTTTTTGGAACATAAATTTCTTTTACAATTTCTTTACCATCAATAAATTTTTTAATTCTGGGATCTTGTTTTGATCTTAATTTGATTTCTTCTTCTGAAGTTTCAATTTCAAAATCGATCGCTGCTCTTAATTTTCCATTGACTTGAACAGCCAGTGTAAAAGTTTCCTGGACAAGAGCAGACTGATCATAGTCGAACCATACCGGGTATTCAAAAATACTCTTTTCTTTTCCGAGCAATGACCAGCATTCCTCTCCAAGATGAGGTGCAAGAGGAGAAATTAGAAATGCATATCTTTCAAGGGTATAATAAATTAAATCCTTATTCTTGATATTATTTAATTTTGAAAAATCATTAATCAATTCCATTAAAAAGGCAATTGCAGTATTAAAATGAAGTGAATCAACATCCTCAACTACTTTTTTCAAACCAAGATTTATTCTACGATAAATGAATTTTTCATCATTGTTGAGTTTAACCAGTTCAAATTTTAATTTCTCAGGTTGATAATTTTTAAATTCCACAGAATATTTTTTATAAAGTTCATAAACCCGATTTACAAATCTATTAACACCAACAATTCCCTGATCACTCCAATCCCCGCCCATATCGTATGGTCCCATAAACATCAGATACATTCTGAACACATCGGAACCATATTTTTCCACAAACACATCTGGATTTACAACATTTCCCCTTGACTTCGACATTTTAGCACCCATATTAGTAATTGTTCCCTGATGTCGAAGTTTATAATATGGTTCATCGCATTTAAGTAAACCAAGATCTCTTAAAAATTTGTGAATGAATCTTGCGTACAAAAGATGCATTGTTGCATGTTCAGCACCACCGATGTAACTATCAACAGGCATCCATTTTTCTGCAAGTTCAACATCAAACATTGCATCATCAATTTTTGGATTTAGATAACGTAAATGATACCATGAGGAATCGACAAAAGTATCCATTGTGTCAGGGTCTCTCTTTGCATCAGCATTACATGCTGGACATTTCACATTCATAAATCCTTCATGACGAAGAAGTGGAGACTCGCCCGTTGGTTTAAAATCAACATCATATGGTAAAACAACGGGTAAATCCTTTTCAGGAACCGGTACTTCGCCACAATTGGGACAATGTATAATAGGAATTGGAGTTCCCCAGTATCTTTGACGAGATATTAACCAATCTCTCAAACGATAATTTATTTTCTTTCTTCCAATTCCTTTTGATTCAATAAAATCTGCGATCCTCATTTTTCCTTCTTCAGAATCTAATCCAGTAAAATCACCAGAATTAATCATCATACCTGGTTCAACATATGCTTCCGTTAATTCATCTTCCGGATTTGTTCCAGGCTTTAGAATAACTTTTTTAATTTCAAGATTAAATTTTTTTGCAAACTCAAAATCTCTTTCATCATGACCTGGAACTGCCATTACAGCACCAGTTCCATAAGTTAACAACACATAATCGGCAATCCAGATTGGTATTTTCTCGCCATTGATAGGATTAATAGCAAAAGAACCAAGAGGAACACCGGTTTTTTCTTTAGTAGTTGATAATCTTTCAATTTCATTTTCGTATTTTACTTTTTCGATATATGCGTCAACATCTTTTTTAAATTCCGATTTTGTTAGTTTTTCAACCAATGGATGCTCGGGAGCAAGAACAACATAAGTTACTCCAAATAATGTATCAGGTCTTGTAGTAAAAACAGTAATTTTATCGCCTGTTTCTGTTTCAAAATCAATTTCCACACCTTCACTCTTACCGATCCAGTTAATTTGCATGATCTTAGTTTTTTCTGGCCAGTCAATTTTTTCAAGATCATTCAACAATTCTTCGGCATAAGCAGTTATCTTGAAAAACCACTGAGTGAGAAATTTTTTTACTACAGGATTATCACATCTTTCACATGTTCCATCGGCTTTAACCTGTTCATTTGCCAGAACAGTTTGACATGATTCACACCAATTCACCGGAGCATTTTTTCTATAAGCCAATCCTTTTTCATAAAGCTTAAGGAATAGCCATTGATTCCATTTGTAATATTCAGGAACACAGGTCATCAATTCTTTATCCCAATCATACATTGCGCCAATTCGTTTTAATTGTTTTCGTATATCTTCAATATTTTGAAGAGTACTATCCTGAGGATGAATTCCAGTTTTGATAGCATAATTTTCAGCCGGAAGACCAAATGCATCGTAACCCATTGGTTCGAAAATATTGTAACCCTGAAGTTTTTTAAGTCTTGTCCATGAATCAGCAGGACCATAGTTGTACCAATGACCAATATGTAATTTTGCACCGCTTGGATATATAAACATAACAAGGGAATAAAGTTTTTTATCAGTTTTAGAAAGGTCAGTTTTATAGACTTGTTTTTCTTCCCAATATTTTTGCCACTTTAATTCGATCTCATTTGCATGATATTTCATTTTTTCACCTTTAATTTCAATAATTAGTTACAATTTTAAGGATAAAATGAGTGATGTTCAAAAAAGCAGAAAAGTTCAATTGAACAAAGGTCGGAAATTCTGTAATAGTACTGAAAAATTTTCCCCTTAAAACAAATCATTTATGTTCAACTTTAGAAAATCTTGCCAGTTGAAAGCATCATTAGATATTAAAATATTTCTATGCACTTTATATTTTTTAGTGAAATTAATTAATCCTTTATGAAATTTTACTTTTCCTATTTTGACCTCAATTGGAACAAATGAATTACCCTTTTGAATAATAAAATCAATTTCATCTTTTACATCTTTCGAGTAAAAAACTTTGAAATTATTAATTCTAGCAGAATTCAATAAATAAGCTCCAATTGCTAGTTCAACTTTTCTCCCCCATTTTACCGGGTTTTTAAGGAGAGCTTTAAAATCCAGTTCTTCATACACTGATGAGAGTGCAGTATTGTATACAAGCCATTTTGGGATTGACAATCTAATTTTGATCTGTGAACCAGAAAATTTTTGTATCCCCTTTATCAACCAGATTTCATCCAATATATTTTGATATTGAGCTAAAGTTGTTGTATTGCCTGCATCAATTAATTGACCAAGAATTTTATTATATGATAAAATTTCGCCAGCATAAATACAACTCAATTCAAACAAATTTTTCAATAAAGCTGGCTTTTGAATTTGGATTAATTGCAAAATATCTTTTGATATAGTTGGCTCAATGATTGAATCACGGATATAACTCTTCCATCTTTGTTCATCATTGATTAAGTTAGCTGCTACCGGATAACCACCATAATAAACATATTTATCAGGAGTAAAACCAAAAGCCTCGAACATTTCTTCATAAGACCAGTGTGGCAACTTTATTAATTCAAACCGGCCCATTAGAGATTCGCTTATCCCACGGTCAATTAATAAACTCGAAGACCCAAGTAAGATAACTTTTATATTTAAATTTGCTTTTCTATCCTTATCCCATTCTTTTTTAACTAATTCACTCTAATTTTTGATCTTTTGAATTTCGTCAATATTAAAAGAAAAAGCTTACTGCCCAATTGTTTTAATCCAAATCTGGCATAGTCCCATTGTTGATTAATCCAAATTTGATTGTAAGATGGCACAGCATCGGCCGATACAAAATGATATGGGTATTTTATTTTCTTAATTAATTGTTCAGCTAGAGTTGTTTTTCCAATTTGCCTTGGTCCAGAGATAAATTGAATAAGATTTTTCTTCCCCTGAAGTCTTTCAAGTATAATATTGATTTGTTTTCGTTCATATATAATTTTGCTCAAATATCTGAATAAATTTACTCAATAAACTGAGTAAATTTGCTCAATAACTTGTTTAAAATTCAAATCAAAAAATAAAATTCATCTACAAAAAAGAACTGTACAAAAAGTGAAATCCTTAATTACGTTATGATAAAATCAAGATTGAGCTGACATATAAGTTTCTTGTTTTCGTAAGATTAAATAATAAACCCGATAAATGGGACAGGTTTACTAGAAAGATTCTTTTTGTACAGCCCTTTATGGTTTTTACAAAATAAAAATTAACCTTTATTCTTTTGTTTCAGTAGTTTCTAATTGTTCAGGTTTTGATTTTTCTTGAGCTAATTTATTTTTCTTTTTCTTCCTTGGTCTTGATTTTCCAAAAGTTCCTCTAAAAATTTTTCCTCTTTTTGTTCTTCTATCACCTTTTCCCATATTAACTCCTTAATTTATTTGTTCCATTATCTTTTGTACAATATCAGCTGAAGTAATTCCGTCAGCTTCAGCACTGAATGTGGGAATAATTCTGTGTCTTAAAATAGGTAGTGCAACACTTTTTACATCATCAATTGATGGAGTAAATGAGCCATTCATAATTGAACGAGCTTTTGCAGCAATTATTAAAAATTGAGATGCTCTTGGTCCTGCACCCCAGCTCACATTATCCTTAACAAATTTTAATGAACCATCAACTGGACGAGTAGCATTGGTGAGTTTTACAGCATACTCAATGACATTGTCAGCTACAGGCACTTTTCGTACAAGTTCTTGAAAATAAATTATCTCTTTAGAATTCAATACTTTGTTCACTACAATATTAAATTGAGCAGTAGTAGTTTTAACAATTTCAATTTCTTCTTCCTTCGAAGGATAATCCAGCCATAGATTGAACATAAATCTATCAAGCTGTGCTTCAGGTAAAGGATAAGTTCCCTCTTGCTCAATTGGATTTTGGGTTGCAAGAACGAAAAATGGTTCTTCGAGTTGATATTTATTTCCTGCCGCTGTCACCTGAAGTTCTTGCATTGCTTCAAGCAAAGCCGATTGAGTCTTTGGAGGGGTTCTATTGATTTCATCAGCAAGGAGAATATTAGTGAATATTGGTCCTTTCACGAATTTAAAGACTCGTTGATTTGTAGCTGGGTCAATTTCCAGAATTTCCGTTCCAGTTATATCGCTCGGCATCAAATCGGGTGTAAATTGAATTCTACTGAATTTCAAATCTAATGCTTGCGCAAGAGTTTTTACTAATAAAGTTTTTGCCAAACCGGGTACACCAATCAAGAGACAGTGACCTTTCGACAATAAAGCTATTAGCAGGTTTTCTATTATTTCTTCCTGACCGACTATTACTTTTTTTATTTCCTGTTTTAATTTTTTAATACTTGAGCTTAGAGCTTCGACAGCTTCAATATCACTTTTAAACATTTATCACCTATAATCTAATTTCCCAGTAAACTTGTTTTTTAAGTTGTTCAATTAAATCTTTATAAACTTTTTGCTTTTTCTGATAGAGAGCAAGTTGAGCAATTTTTTCATAATCTAAATTCAAATCAGGAAAATGTTCTGGAATTCTTTTTTCTAAATAAATTAATTGATAGCCATACATATCTTTTGAAACTACGAGTTTTCTTGGTTTTGAAATGTCTCCATCATTCATCTTTGCAATTAAATTTCGTAAATCATTGTCCAGTTCAGCCACAGGGATTTTTCCCATTTCGCCACCAAATAGAGAGGTTGATTTATCATCAGAATAAAGTTTTGCATAATAAGCAAATGAATTGTAGCCATTTAAGATGCTATCCCGAATTGCATTTAAGAAATCAATAATTCTTTGTTCGCTTTCTGGACTGGGTTGTAACTTTAATAAAATATGACGGACGCGAACCGATTCACCCCTTCTTTCAATTAATTGTGCAATATGAAATCCAACCGGTGTTTCAATTATATCGGAAATATCACCTTCTTTCATAGTAAAAACAACTTCTTCAAATTCCTTAAAGAACAATCCTCGTCTTACAAATCCAAGATCACCACCTGATTTTGCTGTTGCAGCATCTTCACTATACTTTTTCGCAAAATCGGCAAAATCTCCTCCGTGTTTAATCGAATCCAGTATTGCTTTGAGTTTTGACTTTAAAAATTCTTTATCTGATTCGGTTAATTTAGCCTGTATAAAAATCTGAGAAAGTTTAACCTCTTCCGGAACCAAACCAATACTATCTTTAAACTGATTATAAAACTGTTCTACTTCATATCGACTAACTTCAAGGCGACCAAATTTTTGATCCTGAACTTTTTGAATAAGAATATTATTTTTTATTTCATCTCTAAGTTCTCTTTTTATCTTCTCAAGTGGTCTATTATATGCTTGCTCTAATTTTTCTTTTGAACCAAATTGCTGAATAAAATTTTCAATCTGAAATTCAAGTTGACGATTAACTTCGTCCTCAGTCACTCTGATTGAGTCAATCTCTGCCTGAGCCAACATTAATTTTTCTTCAATCAATGAATTTAAAACAGCCTTTTTAAGAGCCGGGTCATTTGGATTTAGTTTCCTTTGATAAGCAATTAATTGTGTTTGAAATTCTAATTCACTTAAAAGTATAAATTGATTATCAACAACCGCAACAACTTTATCCAGTACTTCTTGAGTAAAACCTGAAACGGATAAAATTAATACTAAAAGTAATAACATTTTAATTTTTATCATTTTAACTCTCTTATTTTGATATCAGCTTCTTGTGCAAGTTTTGTAATAAGCTCTTGATAATATTTCTTCTGTCTTTCAAAGATAATTCTTTCTTCAATTAAATCTTTTACAAATTCTAGAGATGGTTCTTCACCCTTAGAATATTTACTGACAAGTTGAGTGATAATATACTCACCATTACCTAAATCAATTGGAAAAGTAATTTCACCAGGTATAAGTGTTGATATTACATTAGCCAGTTCATACGGCATTTCGTCAAACTCTTTAATATAGAATCCGTATCGTTCGGCAATTATTTCTTCGGGCTTAAAAGTTACTCTTATTGATTTAGAAAAATCAAGTTGTGAAAGTGTTGTATTTCTTAAATCAATTGCTTTCGACAAATTTGTTGTAATAACCTGATTGACTTTATAAATATCATAGTCCAATACAAATTCTGATTTGTGTTGTTGATAATAATTTTCAAGTTCTTCTCTGGATACAATGGTATTTATTCCTTTTAGTTTCTCCTGTAAATATTGAGAAGCTAATAATCGTCTTGCATTTAAATCACTACGAACTGCAAATTCATCCCTTGCTTCAAAACCCTCAGAAAGTGCAGCCTGAGTTAAAAGTTCCATCTCAATCCAGTTCTTCACAATTTGTTCAATGTTCATTTGATCTAAATAAGTTGAATCAATCAGAAAACTTATGGTTCGTTTTGTTAACATTCTATCGTTCACAACAGCGAGATAATCTTCAGGTAGATTTTCTTCTGAACACCCCGAAAATAAAATAAAGTAAATAAGAAATATAGTTTCCCAATGGATTCTCCGAATCATCAAATAATTTTTCAATCGAAGAATCCATTGGAAATTAAAGGAATTAATCAACAAAAGCCCTGTTAAGTTTATCGTAATAAATACGTGGCTTGTAAGTAGCTTTAAGAAATTCGATGTAGTCATTTTCCAATTTTTTCGATTCAAGTTCTTGAACCGCTCCACTTACTTCCGGTAAAGCTTCTTCGAATGTTTTTAATCCAGCTTGATGTTTTTTAATTAACTTAACAATCGAATAACCATTTGAATTCTTAAATGGTTCTGAAAATTCACCTTCTTTCAATTGATCTGCTTTTTGTGAAAGGGCATTATCAAGAACAGGTTTTATCCCATGGTATCCATATTTCTCCTTAAATCCAGGTCTTTCTGTATATTTTGCAGCAAGTGAATCAAATTCTTCTCCATTCTTAAGAAGCTTGTAAATTTCCTGCGCTAATGAATCTGATTTAACAAAAATCTCTGCGTATTCCACTCTATCAGGCCATTGAAACTTTTCTTTATTAGCTTCCCAGTATTCTCTTAATTTATCTTCATTAATCTGAATTTTATTCCATACTTCTTCTTCCTGAAGTTTAAATATCAAAATTCCATTTTTATATTCATCCATTAATTCTGCAAACTGAGGATATTTCTCTGGAAGATAATTTACTGCTTCGGCAAGTAGTAAATCTTCTGAAATTCTATTGACAATATTTTCAAGTGTAGGTTTGTTTAATCGGCGGTTTATAAATTCTGCAAGATTTTCAGCTCGAGCTAATAGAGTATCAAGAGAAATTTTGTTTTGCGCATAGGTAACAATTATTGAATCACCGAATTCAGTTTTTATTTCACTCACCCAGTACTGTCCACCAACTTGAATTGTGTCAGATTTTGCTGCAATTTGTTCGATTAAAGTTGAATTAACTTTATAATTAAAAACTCTCTTTAGAGAATCGAGAAATCGTTGCTTATCTTCGTTGTATTTAATTCTCTGATAAATATTTTTTAAGACATCTTTTTCTTCTTCAAAAGAACGAATTGATTTTTTATCCGTCACTTTGATCAGATGATAACCGAATTGAGTTTTAACGATATCAGAAACCTGTCCAACTTCAAGATTAAATGCGGCTTCATCAAATGGTTGAACCATCATTCTTCTGGAAAAGAAACCAAGATCGCCACCAAGATTTTTTGTTCCTTCATCTTCAGAAAATTCTTTAGCAAGTTCAGCGAAATCTTCTCCGAGTTCTATTTTTTCTTTTATTGATTTAATTTTTTCTAAAGCTTTAGAAGAATCTTCGGAAGTAAAACCTGGTTTTAATTCAATTAAAATGTGGCTTGCTCTTACCTCAGGAGTTCTTGGCCTTCTATCTGTAACTTTTATGATATGATAACCAAATTGTGTTTTAACAGGTTCGGGATAAACTTCACCGGGTTTAAGTTTATAGCAAACTTCTTCAAAGGATGGGATTATATCACCTGCAGTAATATAAAATATATCTCCACCATAAGGAGCAGAATAATAATCCTGGCTGTATACTTTTGCCATCTCCTCGAAAGATGCACCATTTTTAATTGAATCTAAAACTTCAAGTGCTCGTCTATAAGCTCCTTCAAAACCTGCGGTATCAGGTCTAAACATTATGTGGCTTACTCTGAGCTCTTCTTTCCGCTTTTCATATAATGTTTTAATATTTGGCTCAACTAATTCTTTTTCTAACAGATAAGTGATTCCAATTTTTTGTTTATAATCATTGTATTCAGCAACAACATCGGGCAATTTGTCCAGTTCTCTTCGCTTCGCATCGAACACTTTCATCTTGAAATTGACGTAAAGGTCAAGAAAATTCTTTTTCTTTGTTAATGAATCTTTCTTTGCGACTTCATAACCACCGTTATTTTTTGAATAAACTTTTTCAAATTCCTCCACTGTAATTTTTTGCTTGTCAAATTCTGCTAATACAATATCCTTTTTTGAAGTTGAGCAAGAAATTAAAAAAATCGACAAGAAAATAATTAGTCCATGCAATTTGATTAATCTTTTCACTAATGAATTCATTGTTCCTCCAATTTTATTTTAGTTATCTCAATATCGATCCTAATGGTAGAGATTCATCAACTGAAACTAGTTTTAGATTATTATTTTTATCTTCAACTGCCAGTATCATTCCCTGAGAGAGTTCGTTCATTATTTTTACTTCTTTAAGATTTGATACAATTAAAACTTTTTTACCGACAAGTTCTTCTGGCTTATAAAATTCAGCGAGACCCGCAACTACCTGACGTTGTTCAAATCCTAAATCGACTTTTAGCTTTAAAAGTTTTTTTGATCTCGGAATTATTTCACATTCAATCACCTGAGCAATTCTTATTTCAACTTTTTTGAATTCATCGATATCTATTTTATCCGAATTATCAGGCGTGACAGATTTTTTTGTTTCAGATTTTTCTTGACTTTTCAAATATGGTTCAATGGTTTTGTCATCAATTTTATTAAAAATAATTTCAGGTTGATTGATTTTATGACCTGCTTTCAGTTTTGTTTCAGTACAGAATTCCCAGATTTTAAGTTCATCCTCTTTAATATTTAAAATCTTAAAAATTCTTTCGCTTGTAAATGGAATCACTGGTGAAAGCATAATAGCAAGTGTTCTAATCAATTGAAGAGAGAGATTGATTGTTGTAGCACATGCATCAAGATCTTCCTTTATCGTTTTCCATGGTTGACTATCGTTAAAATACTTATTTGCCAATCTTGCAAGATTCATCGTCTCATTGAGAGCATCTTTAATCTTAATTCTTTCATATAGAGTTTCAATTTTTTCCTTAAATTCAGGTAATTGCCTCAAAAGTTCCTGGTCAATCTCACTTAATTTTTTTATCTCTGGAACCTGAGAATTAAAATGTTTAGCTGTAAAGGTAAGAGTACGATTAACAAAATTTCCAAAGATATCAGCAAGTTCATTATTATTCTTTGCCTGAAAATCTCGCCAGTAAAAATCTGTATCTCTATTTTCTGGAAGAATTGATGCCAGGTAATATCTTAAAGGATCAGGAGGAAAATGCTCTAAAAAATCTTTAAGATCTATTCCCCAACCTCGACTTTTTGAAAATTTCAATCCTTCATAATTCAAAAATTCATTTGCCGGTACATTATCAGGTAAAATATATTTTTCTTCGCTCAAATCATTCCATGACATAAGCATAGCAGGAAACACTATGCAGTGAAAAACTACATTATCCTTACCAATAAAGGCAAGATATTTTGTTTCATTATCCTGCCAGAATTTTCTCCATTCCTCAGGTTTTCCTTGTTTTTCTGCCCATTCTTTAGTTGAGGAAATATAACCAAGAACTGCTTCAAACCAAACATAGAGGACTTTATTTTCAAAACCTTCCACTGGAACTTTCACTCCCCAATCAAGATCACGAGTAACCGCTCTATCCTGTAACCCTTCTTGAAACCAGCTTTTACAGTAATTCAGAACATTTTCTTTCCAACCTTCCTGGGCATCCTTTTCAGCAATATATTTTTCCAGTCTCTCTTGATAATCGCCAAGTGGAAAATAAAAATGAGTAGTTTCTTTAAGAACTGGAGTTTCTCCAGTAATTTTACTTTTTGGATTTATTAAATCAGTAGGATTTAAATAACTCCCACAATTTTCACATTGATCACCGCGAGCATCTTCACTTTTACAATGTGGACATGTGCCAACAAGATATCGATCGGGCAAAAACATCTTTGCTTTTTCATCATAATATTGTAGTTCTTTTTTCTGTTTCAAAATTCCATTTTCATAATATTTCAAAAAAAATTCTTGTGCTGTTTTATGATGAATGGGCAAAGAAGTTCTTGAATAATTGTCAAAGCTCATTCCAAAATCTTCGAATGCTTTGCGGTTCATTTCATGATAACGATCAATTATAACCTTTGGAGATACTCCCTCTTTTTCTGCCGTTATTGTAATTGGCACACCATGTTCATCTGAACCGCAAATGAAAAGAATTTCTTCTCCTTTCAGTCTTTTAAAACGGACAAAAATATCAGCAGGAAGGTAAGCTCCAGCTAAATGTCCTAAATGAATTGGTCCATTTGCGTAAGGTAATGCCGCAGTTACTAAGGTGCGTTTAAATTTTTTCTTATCCATCCAAAATTTTTGACAAATTTAAGTTTTGTGTTAGATATTTTAAAACGATAGGATTCTGCCGCAGGATAATTTCAAATAAATTTAATTATAACCTGACAATCTGGTAAGCTTTGTAGCCTCGATAGATTTCTGTTGCCATAACTCGAATAATATTTGAAACTGGCACAGCAAGTAGCAAGCCTAATAAACCAAATAATTCACTGCCAATTAAAATCAGAAAAATTATTACAACTGGATGTATTTTAAGTGATTTTGAATATATCATTGGTTGCACAAATCCATTATCAATTGTGTATATGATCAAAAATAAAATTACAATCGGAAGAGCAAGTGAAAAATTTCCCATCTGATAATAAGAAACAAGAATAGATGGAATAATTCCAATAATTGGACCAAGATATGGGATTAAATGACCAACCCCGGCAAGTAATCCTAACATAGCAAAATTATTTATTCCAATTAAATACAATCCAAGCATTACGCAAATCCCAACAAACATTGCATCAAATATCCATCCCCTGACAAATTTTCCAAGATCTATTGAAACTTTTTGTAAAACTTCATAAGCCATCTCAAAATACCTGTTTGGCAATAAATTAATTATGCCAAGTTTCAAATTCCTCGAATCTTTAAGAATATAAAAAGTGATAAAAGGAACGATCAATGTAAAAGCAGCAATTGAAAAAATCTTAGGGATAAAGTTTGAGATGTCTGCTATTAAATTTTCCATCCCAGTTTGAACTAGGCGAGTAAATTGTTTTGATATTTCACCACGTTTAATAAAAGGAAAAGTATTAGATATCTTCCTTTCTAATTGTGTAATCAAATCTTGAATTCTTAAGTCTCTGAAAAGAATAAGAAGATTATCAAACTGTGATGAAATGATAGGAACAAAATAATAAATTAAAAAACCAATCAAGCTAACTGCCATTATAACTGAGATCAAAGCGGCATATACTCTTGGGATTTTAAGAAATTCCAAATATACAACCACTGGCTTTAAGATAAATGCAAGAAGGATTGAGATAGCTACTAATACTAAAATATTAATAAGCTCAAATAAAAAATAAGTCAGAAGTGCAATAGTTAAGAAAGGAAGTATAATTCTTAAAATTTTTTTGGTAGTTCCTTCTTTAGACATTTTAATTAAAAAGTTTAATCAAATACTGCTTCAACTCTTCGAATTTCGGGGATATTTCTCATCAATGCCCTTTCTATACCAGCACGCAAAGTCATCTGAGACATGGGGCATGTTCCACATGCACCAATTAATTTAACTTCAACAATACCATCTTTTGTTACCTGAACTAATTCTACATCACCACCATCTGCTTGAAGATAAGGTCTAATTAATTGTAGAGAATCCTTAACTCGCTTTTCTAACTCTTCCATTTTTGATCCTATGGATTTAAAATTTCAATTTTTGGAATAACAGGAGCGTTAATGTTTCTGATACTTATCTGGGCTGCCATATTTCTTGCAATTTCCATAATCTTTTTTGATTCTTCACAATTTGGATCTGCAATAACAATTGGTTTTCCAGTATCACCACCAACTCTTATTAAAGGATTAATGGGAATATCTCCAAGAAAAGGAATTCCCATTTCCTCGGCTGCTTTTTTCCCTCCACCAGATCCAAAAATTTCATATCGTTTACCGGTATCAGGAGCAATAAAGTAACTCATATTTTCGATTAAACCCAAAACAGTAACATTAACTCGCTGGAACATCCTTAAAGCTTTTCTTGCATCAATTAAAGCAACATCCTGAGGAGTAGTAACAATTACAGCACCTGTCAGTGGAATCGTTTGTACAAGGGTTAATTGAATATCGCCAGTTCCGGGAGGTAAATCAAAAATTAAATAATCCAGATCTCCCCAAAGAACATCGGTCATGAATTGTTTAATTGCACCACTTGCCATGGGTCCACGCCATATTACCGGCGTATCATTATCAATTAAAAACCCAATTGACATTAATTTGACACCATAACTTTCAAGTGGTATGAGTTTAGCAGTATTTGGATTTTCCCCTACCATTTGTGGTTGATCTTTTACTCCAAGCATAAGTGGAATGCTTGGCCCATATATATCAGCATCGATTAGTCCAACACTTGCACCATCTTTTGCAAGTGCAACTGCAAGATTAACAGCCACTGTTGATTTACCCACTCCACCTTTACCACTCGCAACAGCGATTGTATTCTTTACTCCAGGTAAAAGTTTTTCCTTCATTTCGTTAATATGAGAAGTGACAGTTGAACCCATTTCAACTTGAATTGAATATTCATCACCAACAATTTTTCGTATTTCATTTACACATTCTGTTTTTATATTATCCTTAAGCGGACAGGCAGGAGTTGTTAAATTGACTTTAACAAAAATGTTTTTATTCTCAATTTTTATATCTTTAACCATGTTTAGAGAAACTATATCTCTTCTTAAATCTGGATCCTGCACATTGCTCAATGCTTTTAGAACCAGATCTTTATTGACTTCCATCTTTATCCTCTCAATTATTAGAATAATTTAAATGCAAGTTATAAAAATTTGTACAGATATTAATTACCCAGAAAAATCCCTGAAAGAAATTTCACATTAAAATTTGGGATACAATGCCTCCAATTGTAAAAGCAAAAAACCATGTTCCTAACCAAATAATTAAACCCTGTTTTAACCCTCTTTCTTTAATCATAACAAGAAAAGATGCTATGCAGGGTACAAATAATGTGATTGTAACCAGAGCAACAACAGTTTGATATACATTCAAATTCATATGAAATAATCCAGCAGCACCAAAATCTCTCCTTACCATTCCCATAATAAAAGCCATAGCTGACTCTTTTGGTAATTGAAGCCATTTTGTGGTAAGTGGTTCAAGGAAATTAATCCAAAGATTTATAACACCTGTTATTTGGAGCAACCCAATAATTGCAGTCCCTAAGAAGAATAATGGTGTCGCTTCTTTCATAAAACCAAGTGTTCTATAATAAGTTTTTCTTAAAATATTTTTTGGATCGGGTAAACTCATTAAAGGTAAATCAAGAATTAATGGAGAACTTTGTCCCGGTACAACTTTATCTAAAACTGTACTTGTTAAAAGCAGAACAATTAAAATAATTACAACATAAAGGAAAATAGCTTTCGGTCCGGCGGCACTCAACAAAATTGTTATAACTGCAAGCTGTGCCGAACAAGGTATAACAAATTGCAAAATTGCTGTGGCAATTGTTTTTTCTCTTTCAGTTCCGAGCATTCGAGTTGTTATTGTAGCCATCGTTACACAACCAAAACCAAGAATAATTGGAATTATTGCTTTTCCATTTAATCCAACTCTTGTAAAAAGCCTATCAGCCATTGCTGCTAATCGAGGTAAATATCCACTATCTTCAAGAAAAGCAAGAGTCAAATAAAAGGATGTTACAAGTGGCAATAACAGAAAGAAAAGATAAGTAGCTGTCATTGTAATTACACCAAATTCCCCAAAGAAAAATTGAGCTATTATATTGTTAAATATAAAATTAAATTCAACATCATTATTTGATACAACTTCTTCAAATTCTTTAAATCTCTCAGGATCATTGTCAATTCCATTAGGGAAAGAATATAATCTCACTTCATTTAATTTATCTACATCATCAAAAATTTTTACTTCAATATCTGTACTTGTAAACTTTGCCACTAATTTTTTTACATTATATTCTATAAGTCCTTTACCAATTGTATTTTCTGAAAAATCAACAAATCTTTGAGCGACTAAATCGCCAACAAAAAAATATACAAGTGTTAGTATCAAAAGAAGAATCGGGATACCTGTAAGAGGATTTAATGCAAGCCTGCCAAGTTTGGAGAAAAACAAACCACTAAGTGTATCTTTGCTTTCTACCTGATCAACAATTTCTTTTACTCGGTTTCTCCTATGAATATAAATTTCCTCACGAATATCTTCTATTGGTAAATTTACTTGAGGGTATTTTTTTATTATTTCTCTATCTCCTTCAAGAAAGAGCAAAGCTTCTGCCTGATCAGGAATAAATTCTTTAACGAGTTTTAATTTTTCATTGACTAACTTGTCCTGATTTCCAATTCTTGCCTTTTGAATTGCTTCATCTATTTTATCGAGCCCCTCACCTTTTAGAGCTGAAACTTCAAAAACTGGCACCCCGAGTAAATCAGATAACTTTTTAGAATCAATAATCAAATTATGCTTTTTAACTTCATCCATCATATTTAATATGACAGATACCTTTTTGCCCATCTCGATTAGTTGAAGCGTAAGAAAAAGATCTCTTTCGAGATTTAAGGCATTGACAATACTTAATATTATATCACCTTGAAGTATAATCTCTTTTGCAACTCTTTCTTCATCATTGAATGAAGAAACGCCATAAATTCCAGGAGTATCAAAAACATTGTAATTTTTATACCACGCTGAAATAATAGAAACTGTTGTTCCTGGAAAGTTTGAAACTTCTGCATAAAGCCCACTTAGACGATTAAATATTAGAGATTTACCAACATTTGGATTTCCTGCAAGAACAACTTTCTTAAATTCCAATTTGGGCTTTAGAGATGGATTATGTGAGTGCATAATTTAATTAATCATCGTTACAATAATTTTTTTTGCAAGCTCATTACCAAGAGCAATTTCAAGTCGGTTCTTTTTAAGTATGACAGTCCCTCCAAGAATTTTATCCAGGCAGGTAACTTTTTCTCCTTCAGCGATTCCAAATCTAATCAACTGAAGTTTATATTCATTATCGGGTAAATGATCAATAATAAATTTTTGACCACGTTCAACTTTATCAAGAGTTGTTTTCATTTCCATTTTCTCTATTTGTTTTGCATTTATCTGGATCTTTACAATATCCGTAAATATGAAAGCTATGATTTACAGGTATAAAACCAAACTCATTACAAATTCGTTCTTGAATTTTAATTATCTCATTATTTTCGAATTCTGTTATCTTGCCACAGTTCAAGCAAATCAAGTGATCATGTTCACTAACACCAAGACTTTTTTCATAACGAGATTCTTTGCCCATGAAATTATGTTTTTGCAAAAGACCACATGAAACAAGCAATTCAAGTGTATTGTAAACAGTGGCACGGGAAATATTCGAGCCATCGTTTTTCATAGCAAGAAAAAGTTCATCTGCACTGAAATGTTGTGTTTGCTTGAACGCATATTCAAGAACTTCAAATCTCTCCGCAGTTATTCGATAAGAGCCTTTCTTCAAAAAATCAGTAAAAATTTCTGTTGCATGAGTTATATTAACAATCATTTCTTTATTCATTATTTAGACTAAATCTAATTTAGCTATATGATAATTGTAAATCAAGGTAAACTTTAATTCATTTTCTTTTGTTAAAACTGAGAAATCTTTAAAAAATGAGGAGAAATATGTCAAATTTAACTTTTGAAAAGAAAACAATTGTGGGTTTATCAAAGAAAAGTGTCTCGGACGCTATAGACACCGCAATTAGAGAATATCATTCTAAAAGTCCAATTTCCTGGTTTGAAGTTATCGAAATTAGAGGAAGAATGACTTCAACCAATGAAATTGAGTATCAAGTAACAATTAACATCGGTCAAAAAACAAACTAAATGGAGGAAAAATGTCCGTTAAAATTGGTGATAGTTATAAAAATTTTACCTTAAAAAATCATAGATTTGAGAATGTAACACTGAGTGACTATGTGGGCAAGAAAAACATTGTTTTGCTTTTTTTCCCATTTGTAAACTCGAGCGTTTGTGAAAAAGAGTTATGCCAGACTCGAGATAGTATTGAAGATTATAAAAATCTAAATGCAACAATTTTTGGAATTAGTGTAGATAGCCCATTTGCTCAAAAACTCTGGAATGACAAATTGAACTTTGGATTTGATTTGCTTAGTGATTTTAACAAAGAAGTGTGTAAAATGTATGGTGTGCTTGATGAGAATTGGTTACCGGATAAATTTGGATATCAGGGTGTGGCAAAACGATCTGCATTTGTGATTGATAAAAATGGGATAGTACAATATGTTGAGGTTCTGGATAATCCAGGTAATGAACCAGACTTTCAAAAAATAAAAGAAGTACTTTCAAAACTTAATTAATAAAATTGGATGCCTGTCTCGAAATAAATCGAAATTTTTATAAACAATCACTATTTTTGAAAAAAAAGAGATGGGCATTCAATTTTTAAAATACATATCTGAAATTTTGCAAATTTTCTCATTGATTTTATGGTGTGGTTCTCTTATGGCATTTGTCCTTTTATTCCCTGGAAAAGTTAATTCAAAAGAAGATTTATTGAATTCAGGGAAAATTAATTCTTCTATTATTCATAAATTTGAATATCTTTTCATATTTGCTATAATATTTCTCTGGGCAGGCATTTTAATTCATCTCGTGATTGCTCCTAACAATCCACTGAAATCAAAATTATACATTCTCCACATTTTACTTTCAATATTAATTAGCATAATTACTTTTATAAAAATTTTCTGGATTCAACAATCAATCATCAAATACGAAAAAAGAATTGCAATTTTTTCTCAGGACGAATTCAAATACGCCATAAAAATTAAAATAGAACTCTACTGGAAAGCATATTATTTTCTTTCGTTAATAAATCTTTTGATTATTTCAATAATTATTTTACTTAACCAATACAGGAGTTAATTTATGTTAAAAGAAGGTTCAAAGGCACCCGCTTTTACATTATTAAATCAGGATGGGAAGAAAATTTCTTTAAAAGATTTTCTTGGTAAAAAAGTTGTTCTTTATTTTTACCCTAAAGATATGACATCAGGATGCACAAAAGAAGCTTGTGATTTTAGAGATCATATACAATTATTTCATAATAAAGATGTTGTAGTTCTTGGCATTAGTCCAGATTCAGTTCAATCTCATAAAAAATTTCAAGAGAAATATAATTTACCTTTTGATCTTCTTAGTGATGAATCTAAAAAAGTTCTTGAGAAATATGGTGTGTGGAAGGAAAAGAGTATGTATGGGAAAAAATATTTTGGTGTTGAAAGAACAACATTTATAATAGATGAGAAAGGAAAAATCAAAAAGATTTTTCCGAAAGTAAAAGTTGATGGTCATATAAAACAAGTTTTAGAAGCACTGGAAAATTAATTATGGATAAACCACAAATTGATAAAAATAAATTATTCAAACTTGCAAACTCCAAAACATTCAAAAACCTTCTTGAAGGATTTGCACTTGAAAGTCAGGCTAATAGACGTTATCTATTTTTTGCTCAACGAGCTCAAGAAGAAGGTTTTGGAGAAATTGCCAATGTTTTTCTTGAGACTGCTGAAGGTGAAGGTGGACATGCTCTTGGTCACATCGAATATCTTGAACCAATTGCTGATCCCTTAACAGGTAAAGAACTGGGTGATACTGAAACAAATTTAAAATTATCCATCGAAGGTGAAACTTACGAATTTAGTGAGCTTTATCCTGGTTTTGCCAGAGTCGCACGAGAGGAAGGATTTGACGAAATTGCTGAATGGTTTGAATTTCTTGCAAGAGCAGAAAAATCACACGCTGGTCGTCTACAAAAAGCATTCGATTTATTGAATGAATTGAAAAAGAAAAAATGAGACTTCCTCTCAATTCAATCCAAAAGTCCACGAGGTTTTAATTGAAAAAGATTGATTATTCTGACATAATACCTTACCACGAATATTTAAAAGTAAGAAAAGAATTTCAGGAAAAAATTATTAAGTTAAAAAAGAATAGAAGAATTCAGGTTGGTGAGTATATTACTTTTGTTTTTGAAAATAGAGAAACTGTTCTCTACCAGATTCAGGAAATGATTAGACTTGAAAAAATGATTGACGAAAGGCTAATCAAAAATGAGATTGAAGTTTTCAATCAATTAATTCCGGAACAAAATGAACTTTGCGCTACTATGTTAATAGAAATCTTTGAAAGACACTTAATTAAAACAACATTAAATTCTTTAACTGGAATTCATGAAAATAAAATCTTCCTTAAATTTGATGATGAATCTATATTCCCAATTTTCCACGAGAAAAATTTAACTGAAGGAAGAATTAGCGCTGTTCATTATGTTAAGTTCCAATTTAATGAAGAACAGTTAAAAAAATTTATTGAAACTCAAAATCAGATAAAACTGATAGTGGATCATCCAAACTATAAAGCAGAAACAATTATTCCTGAAAATGTAAAAGCAAATTTAATTGAGGATTTAGTTAGAAAATGAAAGTTTATATAACAAGAAAAGCTCATTTTTCAGCTGCACACAGGCTTTTTAATCCAGAATTTAGTGATGAGAAAAATAACGAACTTTATGGATTGTGCAATAACCCACTTTATCATGGTCACAATTACATACTCGAAGTAACTGTATTCGGTGATGTTGATCCAGTCACAGGATACCTAATTGATCTTAAGAAATTAAAAGAAATTATTGAAGATAAAATTATAAAACATGTTGATCATAAAAATCTTAATCTTGAAGTAGAATTTTTGAAAGGACTTATTCCAACTGCAGAAAATCTTGCCATTGCATTCTGGAACCAACTTGAAAACGAGTTACCTGCTGGTACATTATACTCAATTAAAGTCTATGAAAGTGAAAGAAATATTGTTGAATATAGAGGTGAAAAATGAACATTGAAAAAACTCAATCTCTTATCAGGGAATTATTGTTAGAAATTGGAGAAAATCCTGATCGTGAAGGATTAATAAAAACCCCAGAAAGGGTTGCAAAAGCTTTTGAATTTTTAACCAATGGCTACAAACAGAGCCTTGAAGAAATAATGAATAAAGCAATCTTTACTGAAAAGTATGATGAGATGGTAATCGTAAAAGATATTGATTTCTATTCAATGTGTGAGCATCACCTTTTACCATTCTTTGGCAAAGCTCATGTTGCATATATTCCAAATGGAAAAATTATTGGTTTAAGTAAAATACCACGACTTGTTGATTTTTTTGCCCGAAGACTTCAGGTTCAGGAAAGATTAACTCAACAAATTGCAGATACTCTTAACGATTACCTGAAACCCGATGGAGTAGGAGTAGTTATTGAAGCAATGCATATGTGTATGATGATGCGTGGAGTTGAAAAACAAAATAGCATAGCTACAACGAGCGCTATGCACGGATCATTTAAAGAAGATGAAAGAACGAGATCAGAATTTTTAACACTAATTAAATCGAGCCTTAAATAAATGAAAGAAGATAAAAAAGTCATCTGGATCACAGGTGGTTCAAGTGGTATTGGTAAAGCAATTGCTTACAACTTTGCCAAAATCAATTGTAAAGTCTATATCTCCGGAAGAAGAAATTCCGAGCTTGAAAGAACTATCAAGGAATTTGCAAAAGAAAAATTAAAAGTTAAGGCTATTCCATGTAATGTCGCCTCAGAAACAAATGTAAATCAGGTAGTAAAAAGTATAATAAAAGAAGAGGGAAGAATTGATTGTCTTATAAATAATGCTGGTGTTACTGTATTTAAAAATTTTATTGATACTTCAAATCGTGAGGTAAGAGAAATTATTGATACTAATTTATTGGGTGCAATTTATTGCACCAAAAATGTTTTACCATATATGATCGAAAATAAAACTGGTTTAATAATAAATATAAGTTCATTTGCAGCAAGAAAAATCTATCCAAAAAGTGCTATCTATTCTGCATCAAAAGCTGGATTAAATGCTTTTGCAAATTGTCTGAGAGAAGAAATTCGTGATTTTGGTATAAAAGTAGTAAATATACTTCCCGGTCCAACAGAAACTCCAATGTGGGACAAAGAGATAAGAAAAAATGCTTCAGATAAAATGATGAAACCAGATGATTTAGCACATCTTGTTGTCTCTGTTTTTTTACAACCGAATAATCTTGTCAGTGAAGAAATTGTTGTTAGACCAATTTCTGGTGATTTGAATGTCTGATCTAAAAGGAAAAAATGTTTTTATTTCTGGAGTAAGCAAAGGAATTGGAAAAGCAATAGCATTAAAATTAGCCAGTGAAAAATGTAACATCTATGGTATTGCAAGAACAGAATCAGACCTTAACAAACTTCAATTGGAATTAAATCAATTAGGAATAGCATCAAAATTTTTTACTGCCGATGTAGGTAATTATTACCATTTAAAAGAAATTTTAGAACCATTTTTATCTCAGACTAAAATCGATATACTCGTCAATAATGCTGGAATTGGAATGTTCAAAAATTTAATCGACTACACTTATGAAGAATTCGATAGAACTTTTAAAACAAATCTCTATGGTGTGTTTAACCTCACAAAATTAATTTTACCTCAAATGATTAAAAATCAATTCGGTGATATAGTTTTTATTTCCTCACTGGCTGGAAAAAATCCTAATCCAGGCAGTTCAGTTTATTCTGCAACAAAGTTTGCTCTAACAGGTTTTGCAAATTCATTGATGCTTGAAGTAAGGAAATATAACATTCGAATTTGTCTGGTTCATCCTGGCTCAGTTGACACTGAGTTAATTCAAAATTTCAATCCAGACATTAATCGTGAAAAAATTCTCAAACCTGATGATATTGCCGAAGGAGTATTAACTTTTCTGAAATTACCACGACATGCAATGTTATCAGAATTTGAAATAAGGCCTACCAACCCAAAGTAATTATAATTTTAAGTTAAATAAATTTTTTTTGTTCATAAAAAAGCCTCACAAGGGGGATTAACTTGTGAGGCTGGACGAATTTTATTGTAAATCAGGAGGTTATAATGAGAAATTATCTTAGCCACCAGGGACCATAACCCATTCCGCAAGGTCCAAGTCCACGACCAAATTCAGGTATATCTCTAAATCGATATTTTCTAAATTTTGGTCCCCAAAATTTACCATCATCAAGAAATTCACTTCTAAATTCACGGAATTTTTCTTTTTGTTTTTCATCAAGGAGGTTATAAATCTCAAACCAATGATTTAATCTTTGCTTTTGCATTTTACTTCTTAATTCACCGATTTTATCAGTAAGTGATTCAATTTTCTTTTTATCCGGTAAAGATTTACGCCATTCAGATCTAAGATCGATTGTAAGTTTATTGATTTCGTTTCTATAATCTGCCATTTTTTTAAGATGCTCATCTCTTAATTTCTCGATATCAGAAATTTGTTTATCGGTGAGATTAAGTTTATCCATTAAATAACCCCTAAATGGTTGAGCATTCAGGTTGAAAATCAAACCAAATAATAAAATCAATACTGTTACTAAAAATATTTTAGATTTCATTTTCATTCTCCCTTTATTTTTTATTGTCTTTTATTTACAACATTTTGACATGTTGTAATTAAACAAGGTTTAAAAACTTATAGATGAGATTTATTTGAAGTGCCGATCATCGAGCTAAGCCAAGGAAAAGTTCCGAATGAAGCCGAGACATGATTGTCGAGCGGAGTCGAGACACGGTTGCCGAGCGGAGCCGAGGCAACCGATGTTAAAATACATAACCCACTGTTATTTCAATATAACAGGTCACCTCGACTCCGCTCGGTGACCTGTAATGCAGGTTGTCGAGCGAAGTCGAGACACGGTTGTCGAGCGAAGTCGAGACATGGTTTCCGAGCGAAGCCGAGGAAAGGTTTCCGAGCGGAGTCGAGGAAAGGTTTCCGAGCGAAAATGTCAACTTGT
>CALDZP010000091.1 GCA_937944105.1 uncultured Ignavibacteria bacterium | reverse complement strand
GTTATCCGTTAAAACAAATTGAGAAAAATCTGTACCCGTTAAAGCCACTGAATTAATAATCAATGTCCCTGCACCACTGTTTAATAATGAAAAGTTTTGTGGTTGTGAAGTTGTATTAATTTGAAGTTCACCAAAATCTTTTGAAGATGGATCAACACTCAATTGTGGAGTCGTTACGAGTTCTTTTATTTGAAAATTATCAACAAAAATATCATTATCTTTATTGGAGACAGTACTTGAACCATAAAAAGCAATCTTGACAAGACCAGAGTAACCTGTTAATGGGATAATTTCACGCATTCCATTTGGTGGAATAAAGTTTTCATATGTATACAATTTTAGAATGTTGCTAGTTGACCAAGTTTGACCATTATCGGTTGAAATTAATACGGCCAATGTGTCATCTACACCTAATGTATCCTGAGTAGTTTGGCCAAATTTTGTTAAAGCCAGATCAAACTCCAGTTGATAATTTGTTGAACCTGAACCGAGATTAATAGTTGGAGATACAAACCAATGTCGAATTGAAGTCCCATAGATATTTAATTTTGCTGATCTGTTTATTGGAGAGGTAATATTTCCAAAATCATCAGGCACCCAACCTGCAGTGACTGAAGTTAGAACTGCTGGATTACCCAAGAATCCCGTAAACCTTGTCCAATTAGCCGGTGGCCAGAATGCAGCGAAGGTTTCAAGTGCAGGTGGTGTAAGAATTCCTGTTAAACCTGCAGGATTCACAGTATAAGCCCCAATACCGTTGTTTGTTGCTAAAACGTATACTGTAAATGTACCATCACCATTATTTCTAATAGCAACATCACCTGTCCCATTAGTGTTAGCATTATCGCCTAAAAACGGAGTAAATCCTACATTCATTACTTGTGCATAACCATAAGTTACATCCAAGATAAAAGCTCTCTCAAAAAATGATGCCGTAGATGTTATAGCTGTTCCTGGACCGTACAAGAATTGTACTAAATATTCTTTACTTCCTGAAGTAAAGTAAACCAATGAATTACTATTTGATGGAACTAAGTTAAAATCAGTAGCACCTACTAAAGAACCAGTAGCGGTTAGTTGTCTTAAATTTTGGCCAGTACCATTTACCCAGAAACCGGAATTAGAGGGATAAATTTTTGGCACAGTTCCAAAACTTGTAAAACCGCTTGCTGTAATTACTGAAGAACTCCACGTAGTTCCACCGTCTGTTGTAGTAAATTTAACAACATTTACTCCCCCTGATTGTGCAGCATATATTGCAACTGAATTATCAGTTAGCGAGCCCACTACAGTAAATAAATCTCCTAATCGATAAGCTGCACCAGTATAATTTATAATCTGGGTAGGAGTTGCACTTTCATTAGTCCACATATAAACTTTAAATGCTGTGGTTGATGCACTTGTGGTTAAATTACATCCAAATATGACCCCATCTTGAGAAACTTCAATATCATTTAAAGCAAAAGTTCCACCAGAGATTCCCGTTACATTTAATGTTCCTACTGAATCTCCATTTGTAGCATTTAAAACTATTACTGATACAGGGTTATTTTTAACAACATATAACCTATGATTTCCCCCAACAAATCCATAAGCAAAACCCCTTTCAGTGTTGGTTCCGAAAAATGCTGGCAAGTTACCGTTTGATTTTGATTTTTCCCATAATGTAGTAATTTGAGCTTTAACAATGCTCGTTGAAAAAATCATAAGCAAAAAAGTTAGAAATAATACAGTGAGCTTTTTTGAGTAATGTATGTTTTTTATCATAATGAGCTCTCCTTTGTTTATTGATGACTCCTACTAGTTAATTTAATATTAAGATAAAGAAAGTCGAATCTTTTTTGATGCCCCATAAAAATCATTCTCTTTCTCACCGAATCAAAAATTCTAAATGTTATTTAATATTATTTTATTTAATAATCAAGATACGATATTTCAGTAAAGAATATTTTTTTCTTTATCCAATTCTTGTTTGAGTTCCTTTTGTTCTAAATACGCTTGAATGCGTTTCCTAACCTCGAGTTCAACTTCTTCATGAGAAGCGCCCTTAACCAGAATATTTAACTGTGGACAAAATGCAGCGTATTTATTATCTCCATCTTTCCGCACTAAAATATCGTAATTTATTTTTTCCATCAGGCCACCTTTGTATATTTGTTTTTAATTATCTAACTATTTTTAATTTATAAAACTTTAAATAAAAAATCATCTTCAATTTTAAAAAATTTTTAGGATAAATTTATGAACAATAATAATATTCGTTCTATCGTTTATCTTTTCTTTTTATTATCTGGAATGACAGGTTTAATATTTCAAATCACCTGGTTTAAATATTTATCGTTATTTCTGGGAAATACTACATATGCTCAAACAATTGTTCTTGCTACTTTTCTTGGTGGACTTGCTATTGGTAATTTCTTTTTTGGAAAAATTGCTGACAGAATCAAAAATGAACTTTTATTTTATGGATTGATTGAATTACTAATTGGACTTTATTGCCTCTTTTTTCCTTTTATAATTAATTTGTTTGAGAAAATGTTTTATTTTACAATTAGTGAAGAACTTTTGTTAAATAATTCGATCATATATTTACTTATAAAATTTCTGATTTCAATTTTAATTTTAATACTTCCCACCATTCTAATGGGCGGCACTCTACCTTTGTTAACTCAATTTTTTACTGAGCGCGTTGAGAATATTCGAAAGGAAAATGCAAATCTGTATTTTCTTAATTCTTTTGGGGCGGTTGTAGGAGTCTTTTTTGCCGGTTTCATCTTTATAAAAACATTTGGTTTAGACATTACGATGAGAATTGGTGGAATAGTTAATGTATTGATTGGTTCAATAAGTATTTTAATAAGCTCTTTTGTCTTGCTACAAAAAGCAACATACAACAAAGTATTTCAGGGTGAAGAAATAAAAAATAACATTACAGATCTTAGCCCGGTAGCAATAAAGTTAGTTGTACTTATTGCAGGTCTAAGTGGATTTGCTTCTTTAATGTATGAGATTTTATGGACAAGGGTTTTAATTTCAGTTTTTGGTTCTTCGACTTATTCATTTTCTTTAATGTTAATGGCATTCATAAGTGGAATAACTATTGGAAGTTTTATAGTTTCATCAAGTTTTATTTCGAAATTTAATAGAATAAATGTTTTAATTTTTTCCCAGTTGATGATTTCAATCACAATCTTAATTGCCCTTTTAATTTTACCTTATCTTCCCTATCAATTCTGGAAATTAAGTACACTTTTTGCAAAGTCAAACGAGGCTTTTTCAATTTTTTTGAGTTTTGAATTTTTTATTTGTTTTACCTTAATGTTTATCCCGACTATTTTTATGGGAATGAGTCTACCTTTAATTGTGGAAATTATAGCTCATAACAAACAACTAATTGGTTATTCAGTTGGAATTGTTTTTTCTGTCAACACCTTTGGAAATGTTCTCGGTTCCTTTGCAACTGGTTTAATTCTGATTCCATTTTTAGGTATCAAAAATTCATTCTTATTAGGAATAATAATTAATCTTTTAGCCGTATTAATTCTGCTTGTATCGCAGAAAGAAACAATCAGAAAAAGTTATAAAAAATTCATCTATCCATCATACGTTATAACAGTTCTTTTGTTGTTTATTATTCCAGATTGGGCTCCACAAATAATGACTTCTGGAGTTTTTAGAAAATTAAATGATTCTCCTCCTCCAAGTTATTCTGATTATAAAAAGATTTTTAAGAATAGAGAGATTATTTTTTACAAAGATGGAATAAGTGGGAATGTGAGCGTTATTAAAACATTGGACACAATAAGTCAAAAAATTTTATTGATTAATGGAAAATCAGATGCAAGTAGTGTGGGTGATTTGCCAACACAATTACTTCTTGGTCATATCCCCATGATTTTACATCCCCAACCTCAAAATATTTTTATTATTGGTTATGGTAGTGGTTCGACTGTAAATGCAGTTTTAAAACATAATCCAAATGAAGTGATCTGCTCCGAGATTTCGAAAGAAGTGTTGGAAGCATCTAAACTCTTTTCAGAGGTGAACGAGAATTGTTTGAACGATAAAAGAGTTAAAGTAGTTGTGGAAGATGCACAGTCATTTCTGAAAATAACAAATAAAAAATTTGATGTAATAATCTCCGAACCTTCAAACCCGTGGATTGCTGGTATTGGAAATCTTTTTTCGAAGGAATATTTTGAGCGGTGTAAAGATAAGTTGAATTCAGGAGGAATAATGTGCCAGTGGTTCCATATATATGAAATGGATGATGATGTATTGACTTTGGTTATTTCAACTTTCAATTCTGTTTTTCCTTATGTTCAAATTTGGGGTGGCGCTTATGGCGATTTAATTTTAATTGGCTCGTTAGAAAATATTCAACCTGATTTTAATGTACTTTCTTCTAAATTTTCAAAATTTGAAGTGAAAGAAAATTTAAAGAAAATCGGTATTGAAACTCCTTTTACCCTTTTGACTACACAAATTCTTTCACCGGAAGGTTCTTTTACTTTAACAACTGATAACTTCATTAATTCTGAAAGAAAACCACTTCTTGAGTTTCTTGCACCAATTGCATTTTATAAAGGTAATACATCTTTATTAGTATATCAAAATGATGAAAAATTTGATACACTAAATTTAAATCTTCTTGTGAAGGAATATATCAAAAAATTTAAAGTAACTGACAATGAAATTTTAAATGCTATAGAATATCATTTAAACAGAAGTAAAAATTATAGATTAGTTTATGGCTTCAGCAAATATTTATCAATAAAGTATAAATCAAATATCTATGCTGTAATAAATAAGTATAAGACTGAGGAAATTTTAGGAGTTATCAAGTACGATAAAAAAGAATTAATTGAGGATTATTCTATTCATAATAATTCAAGTCAAATAGCTGGTTTTCTTGCAAATCAAATTTTACTTGAAAACATAAATGCAACAAATTTTCTAAAAATATTTCCAATTGTGGAAGCTGAAAAAATTTTGTTATCCCATCACAATAGTGACAAACTTTCTGATTTAAAGTTTTATACCCAACTCGCCTCTGTATTCTTAAAAAATAGTCAGCCAGATAAAGCAATTGAGTATTGCTATAAAGTTGAACAAATTTTGAAAGATAATCCGCATTTAATTAATCATTTTGACCTCTCAGAATTCTTCTATACTTTTGCTGCAAGTGCATTCTATACAGATAATTATCAAAAAGTGATAGAATACTTTATACAATTAGCAAATTATAATCAGAATTATCAACCGAAAAAGTTCTTAAGCAAAAAAATTGAGTGGAAAGTAAAAGAAGCAAAAAGACAAACTCAAAAAATTAAGAACGACTAAGTTGATATAGATAAGTGGATATTGTTACAGAAAACAAAACCACTAATAAAACTAAAGCACAAGAATTTACGGTTAATGATTTATAAAGATATGTACCAATATTACCAATTATAATCCATTGTAAGAAATATACTATAGTTACATTTCTTCCAAGCCAGCTTAAATATTTTACGAATAAATTTTCGTAAAATTTGTCAAATATTGTTTTGATTAGTTTTATCCATCCAAACAAAATAAATAAGGAATAAATAAATATTATAAAATTGTGATTATAATATTTATCAAGATCATAAGAACTTATTAAACCAAATTCTATTGTAATGAAAAATAATATGAGATATATAATCCAAAAAAATGATGAAAAATTTTTATCAATGATTTTGGTAAAGAGCTCAGTTCGATTAAGAATAATTCCTATTATTGGGTATACTAACCATGGTATCAGTGGAAAATAAGACCAATAACTTACCCGATAAAAAAACGAAAGAAAATAAATTCCCTCAAAATTATCCATTGAAATATCTTTTATTGAAAAATGTATTATATAAATCATTAAAATTAATAAAACCAAAAAAGATGTAGTTCGGATTTTTCTTCTTAAAATTGCCACTACTGAATAACTTAAACCCGCAAATAATAAGATATCCACACCGAAAATATAACTGTAAATATTAACATCAATCTGTTGAGAGAAATATTTATATAGTAAAGATAAATTCATTAACAAATTTAAACTCAATCCAAGCAGGAATATTTTTATCCCACGAAAAAATTCTTTTTTCATGTCGGCATTTGTTCTATCCTGATAATATCCCATTAGAATCAAAAAAATTGGAGCAGCGGGAATTCCTCCTAAAAAGTACAACCATTTTTCTAATAAATGATATGTAGGGTCTGGTAATAACAATAATTCAGTTATGTGTATCTGAATCATAAAGATAACAGCAAGACCACGAAGAAAATCTGGAAATGGATCTCTATTTGGTTGAGCAAAAATTTGTTTTAATTTTTCAAACATAATTTTTGTGATTCTTCAATTATTTGTTATTGAATTTTTGTTTATCATAAAATTATCATATCAAACTAAAAAATGATATAAATTATATTTCTTAAAATTCTTGAAAATTAAAAAGCTTTTCTAAACGCTACAAAATTATTTCAATATTACAAATCATTCACAGCTTTGCACAACTAAACTTTTTTTCACTAAGCTTACAATATCATCGACAATTCTAACTTGAAAGTATAAACATAACTTGCATTTGTCAAAATAATTTTTATCTTTATTAAAGATTGAAATTATAAGGAGTAGAAAATGGACAATAAACCCAAATTTGCAGTTATCGGTGCAGGTCATGGTGGACTTGCAATGGCTGGTCATCTTGGTTTGATGGGTTTTGAAGTAAAACTATACAATAGAACTCAAGAAAGATTATGGGGAGTTACTGCCACCGGCGGTATTCAAATTGAAAGCGACTTTGGATTAAAAGGTTTTGGAAAAGTTTCATTAGCAACTACAAATATGGCTGAGGCAATAGAAGGTGTAGATATAATTATGGTCGTTGTACCTGCTACTGCACATAAATTTATTGCAGAAGCAATGGCTCCATACTTAAAAGATGGTCAGATAGTAGTTCTAAATCCTGGAAGAACTTTTGGAGCACTTGAATTTCGACAAACATTAAATTCTAAAAATGTAACTGCCGATGTTATTATCGCTGAGACACAAACTTTTATTTATGCATCAAGAGCAATCAATCCAGGTCAAGCAAAGATTTATAGAATTAAAAATTCTATTCCCATTGCATCAATTAGAGCTCATCTAATTCCTGAAGTTTTAAAGAAATTAAGAATAGCTTATCCACAATTTGTACCCGGAGATAACATTTTTAAAACAAGTTTAGATAATATTGGAGCTGTTTTTCATCCAACAATATGTGTTTTAAACGCTGGTTGGATTGAAGATGATTCGGAATTTCAATTTTATGTTCAAGGTGTAACACCATCTGTAGCGAAAGTCTTAGAAGCTGTTGATAGAGAAAGAGTAATGGTTGCAGAGGCACTTGGAATTAGAGCTATTACAGCCCGTGAATGGCTTTACCTTGCATATAGCGCCTCAGGTGAAAATTTATATGATGCAATGCTTGCAAATCCAGGCTACAGAGGTATTCTTGCTCCTACTAGATTGAATATGCGTTATTTAACTGAAGATGTGCCAACGAGTCTTGTTCCAATCGCTTCAATTGGTAAGAAATTTGGAGTTGAAACCCCTACTATTGATTCAATAATTAGATTGGCTTGCATCTTAAATCAAACAGATTATTGGTCTGAAGGCAGAACTGTTGAAAATTTGAATATTGCACATCTAAATTTAAGAGAGCTTCGTTTATTAGCTATAGGAGAAAAATTATGAGAAATAAAAAATTAATCTTAGGTTGTGCTATCGGTAATTGTGTTCATATTGGTGGTTTGAATCATTTCTTACAGCTTGCTCATTTAGAAGGATTCCAAACAATTTCACTTGGTCCTGCTGTTCCTTTGGAAAGATTATTCAAAGAGATTAAAAAATATAATCCTGATATTGTTGCCATAAGTTACCGCTTAACACCTGAAGTCGGTGAAAAACTCATTCAACAAATCAAAGACAAAATTTCAAAAGAGGAATTTCTAAAGTCTAAAAAATTTATTTTTGGTGGAACACCACAAGTAGCAGAAATTGCCAGACGAGCAAATATTTTCGATAGTGTTTTTGATGGAACCGAAACTACTGAAGAGGTTATTGCGTTTTTAAGAGGTGAATCACATCAAATTTCTGATGAAAATTACCCTCAAACATTGGTTGAAAGAATCGAACAAAAATTCCCCTATCCAATTATAAGACATCACTTTGGTAGACCATCATTAGAAGAAACCATTGATGGAGTTCGAAAAATAGCAGAATCAAAAGTACTTGATGTTATCTCTCTCGGAACGGATCAAAATGCTCAAGAATTTTTCTTTACACCTGAATTGATGAGACCTGAACTCGATGGTGCGGGAGGAGTGCCTGTAAGAAAAGCGGAAGATTTAAAGAAAATATTCGAGGCTTCAAGAACTGGCAATTTCCCTTTAATGAGAGTTTATAGTGGTACTAATAATCTAATTAAATGGGCTGAAATGTCCGTCGACACAATCAATAACGCTTGGGCTGCGATACCACTTACATGGTATAGCGTTATGGATGGTAGGTCAAAAAGACCACTTGAAATTTCAATAGCAGAAAACCAAAAAGCTATGAAATGGTATGCCGAAAGAAATATTCCTGTTGAAGTAAATGAGTCACATCAATGGAGCTTAAGAGATGCTCACGATTCTCTTGCAGTTGCAACTGCTTATCTTGCAGCTTACAATGCAAAAAAAATGGGTGTAAAAAAATATGTTGCTCAATTTATGTTTAATACTCCACCAGGCACTTCACCACAAATGGATCTAGCAAAAATGATGGCTAAAAATGAGTTAATAGAAGAATTAAAAGACAGTAATTTCGATTTCTTTAGAGAAGTTCGAGCCGGCATTGCACATTTCTTTCCTGACCCATTTATTGCAAAAGGTCAACTTGCAGCTTCGTCGTTGGTTATGCTTTATCTTAAACCACACATCTTACATGTTGTCGCATATTGTGAAGGAGATCACGCTGTTTATCCAGAAGAATTAATTGAAAGTTGTAAAATAGTTCATGGTGTAATTAGAAATGTTCTGGATGGTCTCCCTGATATTTCTAAAGACAAAGCTTTAATTAAAAGAAAAGAAGAATTAAAAAATGAAGCCAAGTTAATTATTAAAGCAATTCAAAATTTTGGTAAAAACTTGAGCGAGGATCCAATATCAGATCCCATTGTATTAGCAAAAGCAATTAAAGAAGGAATTTTAGATACTCCTCACTTTATTGGTAACCCTCATCTCTGCGGTAAGATAAAAACAAATCTTATTAATGGAGCCTGGTATGCTGTAAGTAGTCGAACTGGAAAAATTTTGAAAGAAAAACAACGATTGAAAAAATATCTTGATTAATATGAAATGAGTAAAGATGTCAGGAATAGCTGGAATTAATCGACCAAACGAATTTGATCTTGTCAACAAAATGCTGGATAAAATATCTCACAGAGCTGATAAGGTCAGAAAGGTTTTCTCAACAGAAAACTCTACTTTGGGCATTCTAACAAATTTTCATTCGGAAGATGAAATTAATAATTTCATAAATGAAAAGATGGTAGCCCATAATCTTTATGATGTTCATTTTAGCATTGCAAAAGAAATTAATGGTTCAATTGAATTAAGAAGAGATTTTATTGGAGTTGTTCCATTGTATTACGGTCATGATAAATTAAATTCTTTGTGTTTCGCTTCTGAAATAAAAGCATTACTTGTAGCGACTCGAGATATTAATGAGCTAAAACCAGGAGTGAAATATTTTAATCATACATTATCCTCATTTGACCAAATAAAGTTACCAGACAAATTTTTTAACGAACCAGTTCAATCAATTTCGAATAAGCTAAGAGAAAAAATTCAAAATTCAATTTATAAGAGAATTGAAACTAAAACAGAGTTTGGAAGTTGGTTAAGTGGTGGAATTGATTCAAGTGTTATTGCTTCAATTGCGAGTTCCCGAGTCAAAAAATTTTATACCTTTGCTGGTGGTCTTAAGAATTCCACCGATTTAAAATTTGCAAAACTATTGGCTGAATACATTAAATCACATCATTTTGAAATAGTTGTTGATAGAAATCAAATCTTGGAAGTCTTACCAGAGGTTATTTATCATCTCGAATCATTTGATGCTTATCTGGTGAGATCATCAATTATAAACTATATAATCACATCCATAGCAAAAGATTATGTACAGGAAGTTTTTTCCGGCGAAAGTGGAGATGAACTTTTTGCAGGTTATGAATATTTGAAATTTATACCTTTATCCGAACTCCCTGCTGAATTATTAAACATTACAAAAGATTTAGCTAATACTGCATTTCAAAGAGTGGATCGCAGTGCATATTCTCATGGGATAATTCCGCATATTCCATTTTCAGATCCTGATGTCGTCAAGTTCGCCTTACAAATCCCTCCTGAATTAAAAATAAAAGATGGGATTGAAAAATGGATCTTAAGAGAATCAATGAAAAATATTTTACCCGAACAAATTTTTAATCGACCAAAAGAAAAATTCTGGCTGGGAAGTGGATTAAAAAGTTTACTCGAAGATTACGCAGAATCAAAAATTTCGGATTTTGATTTTAATGATAATAGGGAACTTGAAAACGGATTTATTATTCGAACAAAGGAAGAGTATTTTTATTACAAGATCTTTGAAGAACATTTCGGTAGTTTTGATAATTTCAATTGGCTTGGATTCACAAAGATTTATTCAATTAAAAAATTTAATTAAAATTAATTTTATCTGAAAAAATAATCTTTTTTTTCTTGCAGAATCAAAATCAAACTAATAATACACCATTTTCCATTATCACAATATCATCAACTAAAACGGTTGGTTTCTTAATTAAACCATCAATATGAATTGAAACATCTAAAATACCACCCATAGATAAGTTATTTCCGAATGCAATGTGAACCGTTCCTAAAACTTTTTCATCCTCAAGAATATGACCTGTTATTTTTGCTTTATAGTTTGTACCAATACCAAATTCAGCAACGGCTTTTGCATCTCCACCAATTTTATCAAGAAGTTTTTGTAATTGTTTTGCTTCGTTTCTACCAGAAAATTTTTGAGCATAACCATCTATAATTGTAACTTTTATTGGATTTTTCAAAATTCCAATCCCAGCAACGGAACCATCAAATACAATGACACCATTTGTGGAACCTTCAATTGGAGCAAGATAAACTTCTCCTGAGGGAAGATTCCCACTATCCCCTTTGTTCTTTAAAACCCCAGTACTTGGAATTATCTTTCTACCTTCAATATTCATTTTTAAATCAGTTCCATTTTTCGAAACCACATGAATTTCTTTTGCATTTTGTAAAGCATTTTTGACATTCTCAGTTAGTTCAATAATTTTCTTTGCATCGGCAGAAAGACATCGAACCATTGTTGATTTTGTAATTCCGGGCATAGTAGCAACTCTTGCACCAAATTTAACAGCTTCTCGTCTTGCGTTTGTATGTGTCAATGATTTTGAAGTTGGACAAACAACTACATCAAATTTTTTCATCAAATCTGATATCTGATCTGGAGGTTCCTCCCCATTAACTTCACGAGCCTTCATTTCTACATAAACTGATTCCTTGCATAAAGTTTTTCCAATCTCATATAAAGCTAAACCAATTTCCCTTTTAGCTTCATCACAAATTATTAATAGATTCTCTTCTTTTTGTAAACCGAGATAATCTTTGAGAGCAATTTTTGAACTTTTTAACAAATCTCTGTTCATAATTTTACTCATATTTTAATGGTAGATTAATTTTCTTTTCTTCTTTTCTTAATAAATAAGAAAATAGTAAACCTGAAAATCCAAGAATCGAAAATATCCACATACCTGGAATATAACCTGAAGGATTTTCAGCGCTTGCTTTAAATAAATCATTCGAAAAACCAATCAAAATATTAAACAAAAATAAACCAATATTTTGAATCATTGTCATCAAACCATAAGCAGTTCCAAGTTTCGATGAATCAACAACTAAAGCAACATATGGCCACATTACTGCAGGAATTAATGAAAATGCGATTCCCATCATTGACATTGGTATAATTAAATAAGCTGGTATAGATGTATGAATATCAAAAAAATTAAGATTGATTTCCAGATTTCCGCTAATTCCAAATGGTGTAGCAAGATCAATTTTGTATGCCATAATTAAATAAACGGGAATAATTAAAAATGAACCAAACATCATCAAAAGAGATTTTTTCTTAACTTTATCAGCTAATAGACCAAAAAGCGGAGTAAAAATCATTGCTGACAATGTAAGTATGCTTGAAAGATTTCCACCTACTTCTCTAGTTGTACCATGAACTTCCTGAAAAAATTTAATTGCAAAAGTTTGAAACGGAAACATGGCAGAATAAAAAGTAACGCACAAAGCAGAAATAAACCAGAAAGCTTTGCCAAAACTGAAAATTTCTTTTATGACGACTTTATCCTGGTTTCCTTCGGGTGGAAGTTCATATTTTTTGGAACTCATTAAATCAATAACAAAATAAATTGAAATAAAGAAAAGTGCAGAAAGACCAGCATAGAAAGCAATCCACAATGGATTTTGCCAGTAATCATAATATTGTTTTGCCCACATTGGTGAATTTAAAGCCATAAATGAACCAAGCCGAGCTAAAGTCAAATTCAATCCAAAAGCAAAAGATAATTCTTTTCCTTTGAACCATCTGGCAATTATTGTAGTAATTGCAACAATCATTGATTCGGCACCAAGTCCAAAAAGTAACCTTCCTGAAGCCATGACAAGTATATCACCTTTTAAGGCAGTAAGAAGAGAACCAAACATCACAAGAGTTGTAAAGATAAAGACAGCTTTTCTTGTTCCTATTCTGTCAATGATTATGCCACCAATCAAAACCATAATTATATTTGGAAAACTATAAATAGCATTAAGCAATCCAATATTTGAATCTGAAAATCCGAGTTGATTTTTGAGCAAATCTGCTAAGGGACTTATACTATCATAAATGTAATAATTACCAAACATAGAAAGACTAATAAATAGCCAAACAATCCATCGTAAATATGATGGTGGTTCTCTTCGAATTTCTTTCATTTTAATATCCATTAGTTTTTATCTGGAATATTTTTTAAGACCTCAAGCAATAAATTATAAAATTTTTCAACTGTGCTAATCTGAACTTTTTCATCAGGAGAATGTGCACCCATAATTGTTGGTCCAAATGAAATCATATCCATAGTAGGATATTTTTCTTTTATAATTCCACATTCTAACCCAGCATGAATTGCTTTTACTTCTGGTTCTTTACCATAAAGATTTTTATAGACTTCCTTCATGATTTTTAAAATTTCTGAATTTACATCAGGTTTCCAGCCGGGATAACCGTCTCCATGTTTTACTTCAGCATTTGCTAAAAGAAAAACAGTTCGATTCATTATAACAATATCCTCCTTTTCACTTTCAACGGAACTTCTTTGACTTGTACCAACAATAATCTCATCTCCAAAAGTTATAGTTGCGAGATTTGTTGAAGTCTCAACTAAATCTGGTAAATCAGCACTCATTTTAATAACGCCATGAGGAAGAGCATATAAAGCGTTTAGTAAATTTATTTGAGTTGATTTATCAATTACAAATTCAGGTAAGTTTATTTTCTCGAACTCAACTCTTAAGTTTGGTTCAACATTTGATATTTCACTTCTTACGAGATTATTGTATGAATTGATGAATTTTTCAAGTTCATCAGATTTATTTTCCGTAACAACTAATTCTGCAAATGCTTCCCTTGGAATCGCATTGCGTTTGCTTCCACCTTCGATTTTTGATAATCTAATATCAAACATATTTTGAAGATTCCATAAAAGACGATTCAAAATTTTAATTGCGTTTCCTCTACCAAGATGAATATCAAGTCCTGAATGACCACCCTTTAATCCAGTAACTTTGATTTTGTAGGCAAGTGAATTTTGTGGAACATTTTCTTTTTTATAAAAAAATTTTCCTTCCGTATCTTTTCCGCCGGAACATCCAATGTAAAACGATCCGTCTTCTTCTGAATCAAGATTTAATAAAATATCAGCTTTCACAAACCCAGGTTTAAGATTACTTGCTCCTGTAAGTCCAGTCTCTTCATCGAGTGTGAAAAGAAATTCGATTGGACCATGTTGAACTTCCTTTGATTCCATTACAGCCATAGCTGCAGCTACGCCAATTCCATTATCAGCTCCAAGTGTTGTACCTTTTGCCTTAACCCAGTCACCATCAATATATGGTTGAATGGGATCATTTTCAAAGTCATGTTGCACATCACTATTTTTCTCACAAACCATATCCAAATGACCTTGAAGACAAACTGTTTTTTTATTTTCAAATCCTGGAGTTGCTGGTTTTCTTACGAGAATATTCCCGAAACTATCCTGTTCATATTCGAGACCCAAATCTTGAATTACATTTAATACATATTGAACAACTTTCTGCTCTTTTTTTGAAGGTCGCGGGTAATTACAAAGTTGCTCGAAATGTTTCCAGACGAGTTCAGGTTTTAAGAATAATAATTCTCCCATTTTATTTCTCCTTATTTATGAAGGTTATAAAATTATATAATTTAAGTTGAGTAAAAAATTTTGAAAGTCTCTCTTCAATTGGTTGAATTCTATCTCCAAATTTATATGTCAAATTTTCTGCAATTTCTCCGACAGTTTTTTCACCATCAATTTCAAGCCAGACAGCAGATCCGATTTCATCTAATTTAATTTTTATATAAGGATGCTTCAGACGGGGCATTAGATTTTTAACCAGAAATTTATTTGAAAATTTTGGTATTAAAATAACCACATTATTTGAACTGTCTAATTCATAATTAAAATTCTTTTGTGGAATTAATTCGAATAAATTAATGGTTTGATTTTCTTTTAATTCTGATTTCAATAATTTTTTTAGCATAATTTTTTAAGAATTATAATGTCATATATTTTTACTTTTTTAATTATAAAAACAATCAGCAAAGATAATTTTTGAATTACTAGATTTCTGTTTATCAAATATCATAAAAACATGACTATAAATTTTCTTTTGCGAGAAAAATGGACATTCAAAATATTTAGTTGAAAAAAACTTAACAATTCAAATAAAAGAAATTGATAAATTAATCATAAAAACAAATCAATGTCATCCTTTATTCTCAAAGGATGACATTGATTAAAAATTTTAATCAAAAAATTACATCATTGCACTTGGTGGAGCTGGTTCATCGGGTTTGCCAGCATTTTTCACAGGTATTTGAACCAATAACCAGGCAATGAATAAAAAGACAAGCAAACTAATTCCAAAAGTTGGTTGTTCAAAAATTTTAAGTAGAGAAACCTCAAAGAATGCAAATCCAGCAAACACAAGTCCAATCAATGCTTCGCCAGCAATTAATCCAGCAGCGAGTAAAACACCAGTATTCTCAACTCTGGCTCTCTGCGCTTCATTAAATTTTTTCGCATCATTTATTTTTTCTACAATACCTTTGATTAATCCACCAATAAAAATTGCAAATGTAGTTTCAAGTGGTAAATACATACCAACGGAAACAAGCATTGGACTTCTAACTTGCATTAAAATAAAACCAAATCCCATTAACATACCAACAATAATTAATGGCCATGCCATCTCACCTTTTACTATTCCTTGTGAAAGTAATGCCATTAAACTTGCTTGTGGTGCTGGTAAATTCTTACCTCCAAATCCAGTTCCACCAGTATTTATATCACCTTGATGAAGAATCAATAATGGAATAAACATTACAGCTGCAGCTAATCCAACTCCAATAATATCACCCACTTGCATTTTCCATGGCGTACCTCCAAGAATATGTCCTACTTTCAAATCCTGTAACATCTCACCAGCGACAGCAGCAGCAACACAAACAACAGCAGCAACCCCAAGAACTGCAGCAACCCCGGATGTACCTTTCATACCAAGAGCAACCATTAATAAAGCCGCAACAAGTAAAGTTGATAGAGTTAACCCACTTATCGGATTGTTACTTGAACCAATAATTCCTACGAGATAACCGGAAACTGCAGCAAAGAAAAATCCTGCTATTATCATTACCAAAGTTGCAACTAATGCAGCAATCACATCCTGAGCAAAATAATTGTAAATGAAAAAAGTAGCCACAGCAGAAAGTAAAATCCCAATCATTACCCAGGTAAATTTGATATCTTGTTCAGTTCGAATTTCAACATGTTCACCAGTAGCAGCTTTTTTAACGTCGCTTATAGACCTTTTTATTCCAGTTAATAAACTTTTTCTCATTCTAAACAAAGTATAACCAGCACCTACCAACATTCCACCAATAGCAATTGGTCTTACAATATATTTCCAAACATTCACTGACATTGAAATCCAATCACTTTCTTGAGGATCTGGCTTAGAAGATAATAAGCTTGGTGCGAGGAAATAAGTTATAATAGGGACAAATAATCCCCAGGCTAAAAGTCCACCACTAAAATTTAATGAAGCTAATTTTGGTCCAATAATGTATCCCACACCAATATAAGCAGGGCTAACACCAGGAGAACTTAATAAAATTCCACCTTGTGCAGTTGCATCCCCAGAACCTTTTAATCCAATAACTGTTTTTGAAAAATGAACAAATTTTTCCCAACTTTTTGCAAAAAAGTTCAATTGACCTAAAGCTTGAATTAAAGCACCAATTCCCATAGCACCAAACAGAAATTTAGCACCAGTACCGCCAGTTCTACCAGCTTTATGGATTTCACCTGCAGCAACAGATTCCGGGAAAGGTAACTCAGCGTCTTCAACCATCACTCTTCTTAACAATGCTACAAACATTATTCCCAGTACACCACCAACAAACATTATCACGGCTGATTCAAGATAATATTGAGTTGTAAATTCAGGCCATATACCAGCAATAAAAAATGCAGGAATAGTAAAAATTGCACCTGCTGCTACAGATTCACCAATTGAACCAACAGTTCTAGCAAAATTTTCTTCCAGAATAGAGCCCTTCATTGCTTTCAAAAGAGCCATACCAATAACTGCAGCAGGATATGTCGCTGCGATTGTCATTCCAGCTTTCAAACCTAAATATGCATTAGCAGCACCAAGAACAACACACATTATTAATCCAATGATTAAAGCTCGTACTGTAAATTCTGGAAGTATTTTATCTGGTGGAACAAAAGGAACATATTTTTTACCTTCTGTCATAATAACTCCTTTTGATTTGTTATTAATGGGATTTTGTTTGAATTTAAGATTCTAATTTTGTGCTCTCCTGATGTTTTTCTTATCAAAAAATTTTATCAAATATAAGTATGAAAGTTAAGTCCTTCAAGCACTTCAGTTATTCGATTAAATATTTATTTAAATTTTCTTGATAAAGTTCTAAAATTTGTTCAGCTCTTTTGTAATATCTTATTAAAAATTTCAAAATTCTTAAAAAGTTTAATCTTCATTCCAAATATTAAAGACAAAATATCCTGTTTGTATTTAAAATTTTCTTTGTGAGTTTTAATCCAATTTTAGATGAGACAAAGCAAAATCATATTTTACAGGATCGATGGGATCAAATTTTTTTAATGATTCGGTAATTTCAACTGCCATATTCCATGATGGATTTTTTAATTTCGTTAAACCAAAATATTTAGCAGCTTGAAAAATATGCGTATCCAGAGGTATAATAAGTTGTAAAGTTTTAATCTCATTCCATAAACCAAGATCAATATTATCTTTTCTAACCATCCATCGAAGAAATAAATTTAGTCGCTTACAAGGTGAACCACTTTCAGGTGAGGGATATAGGAACTTCAATTTAATTTTCGAATCTCTTATAAATTTTTTATTAATTGCTCTCAATTCTCTCGAAAATTGAATAATTGAATTTTTAAGATTTTGTTCTTCTGGTATATAGTTAAGTAAAAATAATTTCTTTAAACTACCGTATTTTGAATAGACATAATTTAAAGTATTCATCAATCCAATAAAGTCTTCATGAAACAAAAAACGATGATAAATATTTGTTTTATTTTTCAAATAGTCTAAATAATCTTTATCTAATATTCTTTCTAATGGGAAGGGTTCAAGTAATTTTAATATTTTTTCAATAGTAAAATTTATTTGAGAAATATTTCCGAAAGCATATACTGCTGAAATAAATGCTAAAATTTCTTGATTGATCTCATCTTTTTGCCTTATTACATTCCAAATTGGATCATTAACTGAATTGACTTTATTATATTTATGATAAAGTTTTTCTAAAAATGCCTTTGTTAATCTTCTTTTATACACCCTTGACCAACCTGATCATTTCCTTTACAGCATTTTCTAATCCAACGAAAACCGCTTTTGCAATTATTGAATGGCCAATGCTTACCTCATCAATTTCTCTTATTTCTCTTAATGGAATAATATTTAAATAATTTAATCCATGTCCAGCATTTACACCAAGATTTAATCTTTTACCTAATTTTGCTGCATATCGAATTTTTTCTAACTCTTCTTTTGCTTCTTCTTCACTAATTGTATTTGCATAGAACCCAGTATGAATTTCAATTAAGTCAGCTCCAGCTTCGGCTGCTGCTTCAATCTGTTCTTCTACAGGGTCAACAAAAAGACTAACCTCAATTTTATTTGAATGAAGTTCTTCAACAACTTCTTTTACTCTTTCAAAATATTTAACAACATCCAATCCACCTTCTGTTGTTAGTTCCTGTCTTCTTTCTGGAACGAGTGTTGCAAGATCTGGTTTTACTTTGCAAGCAATCGAGACAATTTGTGGATCCATCGACATTTCGAGATCGAGTTTTGTTTTAACAAGTTCCCTCAATAAATAGACATCTCTATCGTTTATATGTCTTCTATCTTCTCTCAAATGACAAACAATACCATCAACTCCTGCAAGTTCACATATTAAAGCAGCTGTTATTGGATCAGGTTCAAATTCTCCTCTTGCCTGTCTTAAGGTTGCAACATGATCTATATTAACACAGAGACGCATTTTTTTCTCCATATTTTTCATCAAAATTAGTTAATGGCATATTAAATTGAAATTTAATTTTCTACAAAAGAATTTAATAAAATCAATGCTCTTGCTATTTCATTAGATATTAAGAAAGAAATAATAAAAATAAGATTTTTTCAATAAGAAAATTTTTGATACAAATTTTAATAAGTTTAAAAACCAAAGAATTAAATTCGAATTTTATGAATCTCAAATTTAAATCTAACCAGATGTTTTCAATCTTTATTTTATCATTTATACTTACATATTTATTCATTTCTTCAACTGTTTCTCAAAATTATTTAGTGTTCAATCAAGAGCAAGATTCTATAAGTACAATAACCCTTGCATTTGTTGGAGATTTAATGTGTCATACACCACAAATAAAAACTGCGATTAACGATTCAAATAAAATTGATTTTGAACCTGTCTTTGAATTGGTGCGAAATTATTTAGCAGAACCAGATTTTACAGCAGGGAATCTTGAAACGACAATTGGTGATTCAAATGATACATATACTGGTTATCCAAGATTTCGCTCACCAACTGAATATTTAAGGGCTTTAAAGAATTCTGGATTCGATCTGTTATTTACAGCAAATAATCATATGCTTGATTACGGTGAGAAAGGAATTTTGAAAACTATCGAGAAACTAAAACAATACAAACTTCACTATACAGGTTCTTTCGAAAGTTTTAATGATTACGATTCATTGAGAATATTTACAATAAAAAATATTAGAGTTTGCTTTATTGCAGCCACCTATGGTACGAATGGCAATTTAATTTCAAACGAGAAAAAATATCTTTTGAATTTAATAAATCCTGATTCTCTAAAAAGTCAAGTAATAAAAGCAAAAAATGCACAAACAGATTTGATTGTAGTAAATTTACACTTTGGAGATGAATATTCTTTCACTCCAAATAAATTTCAAAAACAAGTGGTTGATTCATTAATCAGCTATGGTGTGGATATAATTATTGGAAATCATCCGCACGTTCTTCAACCATTAAGACTTGAGAGTTCAATTAATTCGAAACTTGATAGTGTATTAGTAGCATATTCACTTGGAAATTTTCTCTCAAATCAAAGAAAGTTAGAAACTGCTACAGGTGCAATTTTGTACATAACTATCGAAAAAAATTTAACAACCAATCGATTAAAACTCAAAACAATTAAGATAATACCTACATATGTTTATAAAGGAATGATTTCAAAAAAGCTACAATACAAAATTATCCCTTTGACTCACGAGATGATAAATTCTGATTTCATTCGACTAAATTCAATTAACGAAAAGATCCTTAGAAATTCATACGAATTGAGTAAAAGAATAATATTTAAAGATTTTTCTCACGATTCTTTAAAGTTTATTATAACGTTTTAATATTAACCTAAACATACAAGAATTTCTCTTATTGTAATTCAGCTCTATAACAAATCACTCTTAGTATTAAAGACTCATATGATATAATTTTCAATTTTAACACCCAATGTTTATTTAATAAAAGTTTTTTACCCACTCTAATAATGATAACAAAAAAGGTTTGTCCATAGATAACTATGAACAAACCTTGAACTTTCAACCATAAATTGAATTATTTTAAAATTGGCCTGATATATAAATTCTCTTTATTACCTCTTCCTCCAACATTTTCAAGTTTTGTTGTTACTTGTGCTAAATCAATAATCACCTGGCTATCTCCTGAAATTGAAAATGTTCTTTCAAAATATTGATATCTTGGATGAATTACTTTGATAGCATACTTTTTATCTTTCGACAAAACATAATAATGTCCTTTCAGCATGATTTCTTTTTTGAATAATGGGGTCTTAATCAAATCAGTGTAAAGATCAGGGTTACTATTAAGTAGTTCATTAGTAGTCCAATAAAATTCACCATCTCTATTTGTTTTTGTTTTAATTTCATTATTAATAACTGCCCATGGGTTCAATTTATATTCGGTAAAATAATTGAACAATTTTTTTTGCATTGAAAATTTATCAAGTGTTTTTTCCGAAGCGCAACTTTTGAATCCGTAGAAACCATAATCAAAGTTTGGTGCTCTTAATGTAAAATCTGTAAATCTTTCAAAAACTTCTGAAAGTTCTTCAGCTGCTTCTAAAGGAGTAATCGTTACAATAGCATCTTCGACAGGAAAAAGCGTTTCGTTATCTCGAATTAAAAACGATACATTGGCCAATTTGTCCCTCAAATAATCTAGTCGATCAAAGTAATAATAATCAGCAAAGTTATCTAATCCAGCAGTCAAATCTTTATACTCTACAACCAGATCTTCAAATGGAAGTTGGGAAAAAATCTTTAAAGATTGATTTTCAGAAATTTCAAGAGGAAATATTTTACCAGTCGAAGATTTCGGCTCTGGGATTCCCAGATTTCTACAAAATTGTTGTTTAAATCTTATAAATTTACCTGGGGCAAAATCCATTACATAATCAAATGTTTCACTTGGCCAGCCAGTGTGAAAGTAATTAAAATTTGGTACCCAGAAATGCTCCCCATCTTCTATACACTCGAAATAAACCCCATTAACTTTCATCATATTTCTGTTATTCTGATATTCCACTGGAAAAGCAAGAACCTGTCCCTCATCAGATTTATAATGCAACCATAAATCACAATATATATCTTTTCCCAGCGATGATGACATATTGTAAAATTCTGCATAAATACCATTATGATATTTTGATACACCATTTGAAAGACAACAGCCATTAAATACTTTTGGACAAACAGACTGGGAGACTAAATCAACTTTATTATTTTTCAACGCATTCTTTAATATTTCATTTGAATCATCACGGAATATAATAGTATTTGAGCTTGTTTTAGTTTCAGTAACTATCGGAACTGATGTATGAGTTGAAGTTTCTTCTTCGGGTTCAGAAGAAGCACAATTTATTAAGATGAATGGAAGGACAAGTAAAAACAGTATTTTAATGTATTTCATTTTAAGCCCACTCTATTTTGTTATTGATTTTTCTAAAAATTTTACGAAATTCTATGGAAATTTTTATTAAAAGTAAAGAGGTATTTAATAATTCTGCTTTAATTAAGTCAGAATATTAAACATTAAATTAAATACTCAATTAGATATAAAATTATAACGACTCATCTTCGATTTATAAATATAGATTTTAATAACTTTAAATTTCTCGCTAGAATAAAATCATCTTAATAAATCATCAAACCAATACTATTTTCTTATGATATTTCAGATAAATTTTTAATTGCAAAAAAATTTTAGTATAAATTATAAACTAAAAATTTATAACTAATTCCTTTATGAAAAAATTAGAATCATACAGAGTAGGTTGAATTACAGAAATATATATAATCTAATAATGTCGAATTCACACAAATGTTTATCAAGATCGATGGAATTTTGATTTTCTTAAAGAAATAAATTTTGAATTAGATGGATTTAAAAAAATTTAAGCAGTCAAACAAACAACTCGCTACAATTTGAGAAATTAAAAAATTACGAACAAAATTTTGATTACAAATTCAACTTTTTCTTAGTTAATGGGATTTTACTCCAGAAATGCATTAAACTTTAGCTCAGAATTTAGCAGGTGTATAATAAAAACAACATATGACTTAAAACTTTGCGGAGAGGGTGGGATTCGAACCCACGGTCCCGGTTACCCAGGACACCGGTTTTCGAGACCGGCCTATTCAACCACTCTAGCACCTCTCCAAATTTTCAAAAACTTGTCTCAAATATAAAGTTTTTAAACATCTAAATATCAAAAACTTATGAATAATCGTAAATCATATTATTAAAATTTTTTGCTTACTAAAAATCAATTTACATATTGATTTTACTTTATTCATTTGATTTAGAAAATATGTATTAAATAATTTTTATCAACGAATACAATCACAATTATTAAGATTCAATTTGTGTATGAAGAGCTATCTCCTCAAGAATAGCACTTACCCTTAAACATTCTGATAATTCACCTGAAAATACGACAGCCTTACCTTTAGTATGAACTTCCCAAGTTAAAGCCTCGGCTTTTTCGTATGAACAACCAGTAGCTTTAATTAACTGATTTATCACTTCATCAAATGTATGCCAGTCGTCATTAAACAAAATGACTTTGCATGGAAAAGTTACATCAGTTCCATCAGTAGTTTTGATTTCTTCAATTACAATTGGCTCTTCCATATAAAAAATTTAATCATAGTTTAAATTTTAATCAATTGTTATTTAATTTTTTGATTAGTAATTTACTTACAAAAATAAAGGAAGAAAAATGAAAATTGTTGTTGCTTTAAGTCATGTTCCTGATACAGCAACTAAAATAAAAATATCTCAAGATAGAAAAACAATAGATCAAACGGGAGTTTCTTTTGTAATAAATCCATATGATGAATTTGCTGTAGAAGAAGCTCTCAGAACTAAAGAGAAATTTGGTGGTGAAGTAATTGTAGTAACTTATGGTAACGATAATGCAAAAGAATCAATAAGAAAAGCTTTGGCAATGGGTGCAGATAAAGGTATTTTAATTAAAGGCGAAACAAATGTTGATACACTTACGATTGCAGAAGCTTTAGCCAGTGAAATTTTACCTCTCCAACCTGATATTGTTTTTTGTGGAAAGCAATCAGTGGATTACGATAGTTCTGCAGTTGGACAAATGCTCGCTGAACTCTTAGGATTCCCCTCAATTTCAACTGTTGTTAAATTAGAGATTGATAATAACATTATTAAAGCTGAAAGAGAAGTTGAAGGCGGAATAGAGAAATGTGAATCTTCTCTACCTGTTGTCATCACAACTCAAAAAGGATTGAATGAACCTCGATATGCTTCACTAAAAGGAATTATGGCAGCAAAATCCAAACCAATTGAAGAAAAATTTTTCGAAGTAAAACAAAATCGACTTGTGGTCAATGAATTAAGATTACCTGAATCACAAAGAAAATCTAAAATTCTTGGAACAGACGCAACCGCTGTTCCAGAATTAGTCAGATTGTTAAGAGAGGAAGCAAAAGTAATTTAAAGGGGAAAAAAATGTATAATAAAATTTTAGTTTTTCTTGAACAACGAAATGATGAAATAAAAAAACAATCACTCGAAGCTGCTAGAAAAGGTTTTCAATTGTCTAAAGAATTAAATACAGAATTAATCGGAATCGTAGTTGGTAATGAAATTAAAAATCTCAATATTGTTTCTGAACATGGTTTGGAAAAAGTAATCCATCTTAAAAACAGTAAACTAAAAAATTACTCATCCACTGCTTATTCAAAACTGATTTCTGATTTTGCAAAAGAAAATAATTTTAATCTTTTACTCTTTTCGCATACTTCAATGGGTAAAGATTTAGCACCAATTGTAGCTGCAAAATTAAAAGCCGGTTATGGTGCAGATTGTGTGTCTATTACATTTAAAGAAAATAATTTAATTTTTGAACGACCAATATTTGCAGGTAAAGCAATAATGAACTTTTCACTCAATTCCGAGTTTAAAGTTCTAACTATTCGACCTAATACTGTTTCTTTAACAGAAAACGGATATAATGTTAATACAAATGTTGAAGTGATAGAAGTTCCGGAAAGTAATCTTGATCTACGCAGCTTAACTGTTGATTATGTAAAATCTGAAGGTAAAATTGATGTAGCAGAAGCTGATATAATTATTTCAGGAGGTCGTGGAATGAAAGGACCAGAAAATTTTTATCTTTTAGAGGAAATAGCTCAATTACTAAATGGAGCCGTTGGTGCATCAAGAGCTGTTGTTGATGCTGGATGGCGACCTCACTCTGAACAAGTTGGACAAACGGGAAAAACTGTTTCCCCAAAATTGTATATTGCGTGTGGAATTTCTGGCGCAATTCAACATCTTGCTGGCATGTCATCAGCAAGGTGTATAGTTGCAATTAACAAAGATAAAGATGCTCCAATTTTTCAAGTTGCTGATTATGGTATTGTGGGTGATGTTTTAGAAATTTTACCTGTATTGAAAGAAGAATTAAAAAAATATGTTAATTAAAAAAAATTAAAAAATGGAAAAAGTTAGAGTTGAAATCGCAGGATTGCATCAGACGCCGACTGGAAGCGGTGCTTATGCATTAATTTTAAGGGAAGTGAACGGAACAAGGAATCTTCCCATTATAATTGGTGCCTTCGAAGCTCAAGCAATTGCAATGGAGCTTGAAGGCATCAAACCTCCAAGACCTTTAACTCACGATCTTACAAAAAATATAATAGAGTCACTCGGCGCAAGTCTCGTAGAAATAATTATTGATGAATTAAGAGACAACACCTTTTATGCAAAGTTAATTTTAGATATTTCATCCATGACTCAGGAAATTGATGCACGACCAAGTGATGCTATAGCTCTTTCTGTTAGATTCAAATGTCCTATTTTTGCAAGTGAAATTGTTATGCGAGAAGCAAGCTTTGAAGTTGAACCCGAGGAAACTCATAGATTTAAATTAAGTGAAGAAGAAGAAGAAAATGATGATGATGACATCTTCCCTTCGAAGAAAAAATCACAATCACAGGAAAAACCTTCCTTTTACAGAAATAAAGAAAATAGAATCGCCCAGCTTCAAGCTCAATTAAAAGAAGCAATAGAAAAAGAAGAGTATGAAAAAGCTGCTAAAATTAGAGATGAACTTAAAAAGTTAACAGGAGAAGGTAATTAGCCAGCGGTGGTTCCTATCTCACATTGTTTGCATTTCTTTTTACTACAATATTCTCTGAACAATTCTATTAAACCTTGATAAAAAATGCTCTGATGAACAATATTTGGTAATTGAAGTGCATTTGCAATATCTATTGCAATCTGGTTATCTGTCTTTTGCATCATGGTCTTATAAATTGCCATGACTTTTGCAGAATCTTTTTTTCTTCCAAATATATCTGAAAGAACTTTAATAAATGGAAGAACAACATTTACGACAATTTCTTCTGCCCGAGATATTCCAATAAAATGCCTGAAAGGAACTTCTGCTTTTTTATGAAAATGAAAATAATTCTTCCAGAAACCACCTGCTTCAACTGTCAAAAGAGATTTTAAACTTTTCAACATTTGCGAGGTATTATCAATTTTTTCGAATGTTGACATTATCTTACCGAGTAGATTATTGTATAATAACTCATGCAATAATCTGACACCACCAGCAATTCTAATTGTAGGGAAATTTTGAGGTTTCAATTGAAAGAAATGCCATTTCCATGCTTCTAAAATTTCACCATTAAAATCGGATTGATATTTTTTCCAATCATCATAAATTTTCTTTACATAAACTTTAGTCTCTTCATCATGAATTTCATTAAGTTTTGGAGTTAAACCAGAAACATAAAAATAAATACTTTCTGCCTGATCGATAAAATTCTCTTTAGACAGATTTTTCAAAAGGAAATCTAAATCAACTTCTATTGCCAGTCGTCTAAAAATATCTTTATTTTTTGAATAACCAAGAGCTTCGAAAACTAATTCATAAAATAATTGTAACCAGAATTTTTCATTCTTAAAATCAGAGGGTTTAAATTCCCTATTGTAAAATTCTTCATTCGGTGTGTAATGTATTGCTGGCTCTTTTGTAGAATTTTTTAATTGTTCTTCAAAATAAATTTCTTTTAATCTCTGGTAAATTCTATTACATTTCTTTTCAAATCGTTTGATACCCAGTTCTCGTAAGAATGTTAACTTTTTATCTACGGTCGTTTGTAATTCCTTATATTGACACGGTATCCCTTTTAATCGATGATCTTTTTCCATCGATATTGCTTCACGAATAACTTTACGTAAATCTTCTTCAATGAAACTACTCAAGTTTAATGCAGGAACAATACGACCCGAAGCGGTTATTGGATAAAAATCTTTCAAATCACGATTGAAAAATACATGAAGGATGACTTTATTATATTTTTCATTTCGATTATGTTCATGTTTTGCCCAATCACTAATGTTGGTATCAATTTCAATATCACCAACATACTTAATACCACCGATTAATATTCTTGCATTTTTAAAATCAGGTCCATCTTCCCCTTCAACTCTGGTCCCTACATCAAGAATTTCGATTTCATCGTTAGTAATTGTTGTTAATTTGCCATTTGAAAATCTTTTATTCTGCCAGATTTGATATAAGAATTTTTCTTTTATGTTATTTAAATTATTCACTTGTAATATATTTCTTTTATTTTCTGTGCAAGTTGATTAGCGTTGCTTGAAATACATTTTCGAAAATCACCATTCAGGTTTGTATATAAAACATCCCGACTTGAGTTTATCAAAAAGTTTTTAATTTTATTCTTCTTAAGGTGAGTAACTATTTCTTCAAGACTTCCACCCTGATAACCAACCCCTGGAATCAATAATGGCATTTCAGACAATTCTTCATTTAGAAATTTAAATTCTGACTTTTGTGTTGCACCAAAAACAATACCAAGATTTTTATGCTTTGAGTTCCAATTTTTTATCTTTGAAATTATTTCCTGGAAAAGAGATTTCCCATTTTTCAGTTTTAATTTTTGAAATTCTTTTGCCCCTGGATTTGAAGTAAGAGCTAAAATATAATTTGTTTTATTAATGTATCTAAAAAATGGCTCTAATGAATCATATCCTAAAAATGGATTTAATGTTACTGCATCAAATCGAAAATGTTCGTAAATTCCTTTTGCATACATTCTTGAGGATGAACCAATATCACCTCTTTTTGCATCACAAATTTTAAGAATTTGTTTTGGAATTTTAGGAAGAATATTTTCCAAAACTCTTAAACCATAGCTACCCATCGATTCAAAAAATGCCATATTAAATTTATAGGCATCTACAATTTCATAAGTAGTTTCTATAACACCTTCAATAAAATATTCTACAAAATCCTTTTTGAAAGTAATGTAGGAAGGTAAAAGTTCGGGGTATATATCAAGTCCAATACATAAGTGTGTTTGTCTCTCAGTTTTTGTTAAAGCCAACTTTTTCATTTTAATTATTTTACAATCAAATTTTATTACAAATATAAAGAAGTTGATTTTAAGATTAAATTTTTGTTAAGCAAACAATCTTACCCAATTTTTTGGAAATGAACTTTCTTAGTTAAAATTTTCAAAATTTTTAATATCAGTGATAAAGTAAAAAAGTATTTTTCTAATTTTGTAAGTAAATACAGAGGAAAAAATGCAAACATCACAGAGAAAAATTAAACTACGGAATGGAAATCAAATGATCGCAGAGGGGGCAATTTATGCTGGTTGCAAATTTTTTGCTGGTTATCCTATTACTCCCGCATCAGGAATCTATAAAGGTATGATTGACTTGCTCCCTCAGGTTGGCGGATTAGCTATTCCATCTCCGGATGAAATTTCAGCTATTGCGTATTGTGTAGGCGCTTCTATGCGTGGGATTAAATCTATGACTGCAACCTCTGGTCCTGGTTGGTCTCTAATGATTGAAACAGTTCAATACGCTTTAATTACAGAGACCCCATTAGTAATAGTTGTTGTTCAACGTTTAGGTCCAGCAACAGGTGGTGCAACACAAGGAGCACAAGGAGATATACTTTTTACTGAATTTGCAACCAGTGGCGGGTATACTATACCTGTTCTTTATCCAACAAATCCAAGAGAATGCTTCGAATTAACTGTTAAAGCATTTAATTGGTCAGAAAAATTAAGAACTCCTGTAATTCTACTCTCAGACAAGGAAATAGGAATGACAACCGAAACGGTAGATTATTCAGATCTGGAAAATTTAATAGTAGAAAACAGAGAATACATTGACCCTGAAAACTCAAATTTTGAAGATTGGAAGATGTATGGGTTCAAAGATGCTAAGGACATTGCCAAATTTGCTCCTGTCGGTGGAAAAATCAAAGTAACAGCAACGGGATCTGCTCATAATATGGATGGTGAATTAAAGAAAAATGACCCTGAAACAATCTCAGTACTTAAACATCTTGAGGATAAAATTCAAAGCCACAAAGACGAATTAATAGATTATGAATATTTTGAAAATCCAAATTCTAATACTTTGATTATTAGTTTTGGAATTACTGGTAGAACTGTAAGGGAAGTGATAAGACGCACAAAAAAAATGAATAAAAATGTTTCAAGCTTAATTATTCGAAGTCTTTTTCCCATTCCTGAAAATTTATTTAAAACTATTTCAGATAAATACAATCGTATAATTATTGCTGAAGAAAATCTTAATGGACAATATCGAAGACTAATTCAATATCTTTTTAATAATAAAGAAGTAATCGGTGTTAATAAGATTGGAGGCATGATAACACCGCAAGAAATTCTGGAGAAAATATGATGGAAAAATTATTAACAAAAATAGATATACAGAATGAATGCACCTACATGACAAAAGGTGCTCAAATGCCTTTTTGCAAAGGATGTGGCCATACACATATTCTTAGAAAATTGGATGAAGCATTGTTTCGGATAAAACTTAATCCTGAAGATATTTGTCTTGTAACTGACATAGGTTGCATTGGATTAGCAGATTATTTATTTGATAAAGTTCATACTGTTCATACAACTCATGGACGGTCAACTGCCTTTGCTACTGGAATAGCACTGGCTGATAAGGTTCTCGCAAGTAAAAAGTTAAAAACTATAGTTTTGATTGGTGACGGTGGTGCAATGATTGGCTTACTTCATATTGTTAATGCTGCATTACTAAATACAGATGTCACCGTACTAGTTGCTGATAATTTTTTATTTGGAATGACAGGTGGTCAACAATCGGCTTTTAGTCCAATCAATTTTGTCACCCAAACTTCTCCTTTCGGAAATATCATTCCCCCACTTGATCTTTGTAAAGTTGCAATTTCATCCAAAGCTCAATTTGTTGCAAGAAAAATTTCGACAGACAAAGATCTGGTTGATGTTATTGCCGAAGCTATTTCGTTTGAAGGATTCTCTCTTGTTGAAATTCTCGAGTTGTGCACAGAATATGCGGTAGAAAAAAACAAATTAAAGGGAACAGATCTTCCCGAAATTGCACTCGAACACGGTCACCAATTAGGTTTACTTATAAATGAAAAATTAAGACCAGAATTTTCAAAAATCTACTCAGAAAAATTTATGGATAAACCTTTTGAATTTAATTTGTTTTCTCAATTTTTATCCACTGAAAATGTTAACTTAGACCAAGATAAATTCCAAAGTAAATTTGGGGAATCGCAACTTGAAATTATTATTGCTGGAAGTGCAGGTGAAAAAGTTCAATCATCTGCAGCGCTACTTTGTCAATCAGCAGCTTTGAATGGATTATTTACTACTCAAAAAAATGATAATCCTGTAACACAAGGAAGTGGTTTCTCACTATCGGAAGTTATTATCTCTCCTCAGGAAATTTTTTACACAGGAGTTGATAAACCTTTTGCCATTATAATTGTTTCTAATGACGGTTTGAATGAATTGCGCTCCCAAAATTATTTTGAAAAGATTACTTCAGATACAATTTTAATATTTGATGAAAGTCTAAATATGCCAGTGCTAACAAGCAAAATGTATAAATTACCATTAAGAAAATCGTGTGGACCTGATAAAGCAGCACTTGGTGGAATTGACTTTCTCTTAAATCTCACCCAACCTTTTCAAATAGAGACGTTTAAAAATTTAATACAAAAAAGATTTGGTTCCTACGAAAATCTTTATAAAGAGGATATTTTGAAATATTTGAATTAAATAGGCGTTATACTACTTAAAATCTAAATCCCGCCTGGTTTTTAATAAAGCATAAAAAAAGCCTTCAAAATCATGTTAATTTTGAAGGCTTTTTTGTGGGCCCGGAAGGACTTGAACCTCCGACCCGCTGATTATGAGTCAGCTGCTCTAACCAACTGAGCTACGGGCCCATCAATTATCGTTTTCAAATTTTCAATTACAAAAATCTAAAAAATTAATTAAAAAAACAATATATAAAATCTATTAAATCAAAAATTAAAATTCGAAAAAACCTTTGACGCAATATAATTACCTATTGAAAGTGATGCAGTAGCTGCAGGGCTTGGTGCATTACAGACATGAATTGCTCTTCTATTTTCAACAAAGAAAAAATCATCAATCAAATTACCTTTATCATCACAAGCCTGAGCGCGAACACCTGAACCACCGGTAATTAAATCATTTTCTTCAATCTCTGGAATGAGTTTCTTTAGGGCTTTTGTAAAAGCACTTTTTGAAAACGAACGATAAAATTCGGCTAATCCAGTTTTCCAGTATTTTTTCATCACTATTCTGAAACCATTCCAGTTAAATATTTCGAATACATCTTTTAAGTTAATATCAAATTTACTATAGCCTTCTCTTTTAAAAGCAAGTACAGCATTTGGACCTGCTTCAATATCCCCATTAATCATTCTAGTAAAGTGAACCCCAAGAAATGGAAAATTGGGATCCGGAACTGGATAAATCAAATTTTTCACTAAATATTTTTTTTCTTCTTTAATTTTATAATATTCACCTCTAAACGGGATGATTCTCAAGTTCAAGTTTTTATTAGTCATTTTTGCTATACGATCTGAGTATAAACCAGCACAAGTCACTAGAAATTTTGAGTGAAATGTTGAATTTTTAGTTATCGATTCAATTAAATTTTCCTTCTCATTGATTTCTACCACTTCTTCATTAAATAAAATATTACCACCCTTTTCAAAAATTTTTTCTGATAGTTTTTTTGCGACTTCCTTAAAATCTATAATCCCTGTATACGGAACGAAAATTCCCGCAATTCCATTCACATAAGGTTCATATTCTTTGAGTTCTGAAGATGACAATTTTTTAATTTTAGTCAATCCATTCTGGAGTCCCCTTTGAAATAAATTATTCAATAACTCTAATTCTTTTTCTTCTGTTGCAACAATTATTTTTCCACACAAATCGTATTTAATATTTTCATCATTACAAAATTTAATCAATTGTTCATAACCTTCACGACAATTTTTAGCTTTTAGACTGCCGGGTTTATAATAAATCCCTGAGTGAATTACACCACTATTATTTCCGGTTTGATGTTTAGCAATAGTAGATTCTTTCTCGAGAATTAATAGTTTTATATTTGGCTTTTGATTAAGCATCTGGTATGCTGTCGCTAAGCCAACAATCCCTCCACCGACAATAATTAAATCGTATGTCATTTTTTATCCTTGATAGGTAAAATATGTTGGTATATCCGAGAGTAGAAGACCTTGCATATCTTTTTCTGATACAATTGGATTATCAATCTGCCAATTAATCTTTAAATCAGGATCGTTAAACCTTATCACTCTTTCCGAATCACGATTATAAAAGTTTGTACATTTATAATGGAAGACTGCTTCCTCAGAAAGGACCGAAAACCCATGAGCAAATCCTTCCGGAACCCAGAGTTGTAAATGATTTTCTTCTGATAGAATAACTGAATAATGCTTCCCATAAGTTGGAGAACCTTTTCTTAAATCAACCACAACATCTAAAACTTCTCCTTTTATTACCTGGCATAACTTTCCTTGAGCAAAAGGATTAATTTGAAAATGAAGACCTCGAATTGTTCCGTATACAGACTTCGAAATATTATCTTGTACAAAATTTAATTTTAAACCTTCATCATCGAACTTTGATTTGTTATACGACTCAAAAAAATAACCTCTTTGATCGCTAAAAACTTTTGGTTCAATTAATAGCAAACCTGGAAATTCTGTTTTATAAATTTTCATTCTTCATCTGCCTCTTTTAATACTTTTTCAAGATAATCTCTATACATTGACTTTGGTATTTGACTTATTAAATCTTTGAATTGTTCTTTTGTAATAAATCCTTTTTTAAAGGCGATTTCTTCAATACAAGCTACCTTCAAACCCTGACGGTCTTCAATTACACCAAAAAAATTAGATGCTTTAAGAAGTGCTTCTGGGGTTCCAGTATCCAGCCATGCGACACCTCTACCAATCTTCTCCACTTTTAATTCGCCCATTTTAAGATATTCAATATTAACATCTGTAATTTCAAGTTCACCACGCCAGGATGGTTTTAAATTTTTTGCAATTTCAATTACACGATTATCATAAACATATAGTCCAGGAACTGCATAATTTGATTTAGGATATTTTGGTTTCTCTTCAATTGATATTGCTTTTCCATTCTCATCGAATTCAATGACACCATATCTTTCTGGATCACTTACCTGATAACCAAAAATTGTAGCTCCACTTTTTTGTTGAATTGCTTTATAGAAGAAATCAAGCTTACCATAAAAAATATTATCACCAAGGATTAAACTCACTTGATCTTTTCCAATAAATTTCTCACCTATAATAAAAGCCTCTGCTATTCCATTTGGTGCCTTCTGAATTTCGTATGAAATAGATAAACCAATCTGAGTTCCCGTATTGAAGAGTTTCTGATAAAGTGGAATTGTATTTTCATCTGATATTATAAGAATATCTTTAATTCCTGCAAGCATTAATACAGATAAAGGATAATAAATCAGTGGTTTGTCATAAATCATTGCAAGTTGTTTTGAATATATTTTTGTGATCGGATATAATCTAGAACCTGAACCTCCAGCTAAAATAATGCCTTTCATGATATGACCTTTAATTTATTGATAAACAAAGCAAAATTAATTATTCGGATTGATGATTAAAAGAAGTTTAATAAAAATTAATAGATTCAAAATGCACAATTAGTTGAGAAATGGAATAAGTAATAAGAAATCTTAGATAATTTATCGATGAGTTAAAATTTTAATTTCAAAATGATAAAAATTAGTTTTAAGGTATAGTAATTGCACTAGATATTAAATGTATCTTGTTGGCTAAAAATAAAAAATTAAATTTTTTATCTCATTAGCTAAAATTTATTTTCTTAAGGGTCTTAAATAATTTTCCTTTTCTATAGCGTTCTACAATTCAGAGAATTTTTCGTTGTAAATTATATTCCAGGTAATTCTTTATGAATTGAAATGTGAATCACAAAAATCACATTCTCAAAATCGTTTGATAAAATTAAATTTGTGACTTATGTATTTAATTTTTAATCTAGAAAACATATACAAAATACATGGCGGAGAGGGCGGGATTCTCCGCCAGAGGCGGATCAGCCTTCGGCTGAGAACCCGCGGTTAATTAACATCTCATCTAAAAATTTTCTCCCCTGACCCGTTTTCAGAAATCTCTCTCTCTTTGTAGCTTCTGAACGAGTTGAATACTCTTCATAATAAACTAATTCCCATGGAATCCCTGTTGACGTGAAATGTGATTTCCCTAAATTATGCTCTTTTATTCTTTCAGTTA
>CALDZP010000090.1 GCA_937944105.1 uncultured Ignavibacteria bacterium | reverse complement strand
TGATTGATGAAACCCATAAACGAGGGATGGAATTTCATGCCTGGTTTAATCCATATCGATCTCAGGTAAGTGCATCGAGTTCAATTCATCCTTCTCACATTACACAAACCAAACCTGAATGGAATTTAAGATTCAATTCACAAATTCATTATAATCTCTTTGAAAGTCCCTCAAAAGATGCAAATAGTGCTTTTAATTTCGGTTATAATGTTGTTTCTGGAAGCTGGGGCTGAAATAATAATTCGGGGGGATTATCACAACCAGCATCAATAAGTGTTTGTGGACTTGTCTGGGGATTTTCAGCAATAATGAGATATTTCATCTCACCAAGTATGGCGTTGACTGCAATTGTAGGATATGGATTTGGTTATCTTCAAGTTGGTTTGGATTTCTTTTAAGATATTCATCGTAATAAAATGTTCAAAGAACTAAATGGAGATAGTTTAAGATATTTCTTCCGAAAAATTAATTAATTCGAAAGAGACTGTCTTCGATTGAATTCATTTCTGATTAAAATAATTTAAGAAAAGCTTACTTAAATTTGAGAAAACCAAATGAAAAAAGAATTCATTCAACTAAAATTAAATTTTGAAAGTACTCAAATTTCATAATGCTTTAGTAATTTTGTTTTTACTTAACGATAAAAGTTTCATACAAATAATATTTCAATGAAAACAGCGGCAATTGTATTTCCAAACCAATTGTTTGAGCAAAATCCAGCTGTAATTGAAACAGAGCTTGTATATCTTGTTGAGGAATATTTATTTTTTAAGCAGTATAATTTTCATAAACAAAAATTAGTCTTCCACCGTGCATCTATGAAATTTTATGAAGATTATCTTAAAGAACAGAAAAAGCAGGTGATTTATATTGATTCAAATAGTTATCTGTCTGATGTACGAAACCTCATCCCCTATGTGAGACAACAAGGAATTGATACGATTTACATTACGGAAGTAATTGATAATTGGTTAGAAAAAAGAATATTTAAATCATCCAAAATGTGCGATTTAAAAATTCAACAATTCAAATCGCCCATGTTTTTGAATTCAAAGGAGGAGATTATCAAATACTTCAGGGGAAAGGAAAAATTTTTACAAACAGATTTTTATATTCATCAGCGTAAAAATTTGAATTTATTGTTAGACGAGAGTAAGAAACCTGCTGGTGGGAGATGGACTTATGATTCAGACAATCGATTAAAATATCCATCTAAAAAAATACCTCCGAAAGTCAATTTTCCACCGATTAATAAATACACACATGAAGCAATTGAGTATGTCCATAAAAATTTCCCAAATAATTATGGAATGATTAATGAACAATTTAACTATCCAGTTACTTTCGATGAAAGTAAAAAATGGTTTCAGGAATTTTTAGAAACACGGTTAGAAGAATTCGGTCCTTATGAAGATGCCATCGTTGATAACGAAAATGTTTTGCATCACAGCCTTTTATCACCAATGCTAAATTCAGGTTTACTTACACCAAATTATGTTCTGGAAAAAACAATAAACTTTACCGGAAAGAAAAAAATACCAATTAACTCACTGGAAGGCTTTATAAGACAAATCATTGGTTGGCGAGAATTTATTCGTGCTGTTTATGAATTAAAAGGTACTGAACAGAGAACTAAAAATTTCTGGAATTTTAATAGAAAAATTCCTCAAAGTTTTTGGGAAGGTGAAACTGGTATTGAACCTTTGGACATAACAATTAAAAAAGTTCTTAAAACAGGTTATTGTCACCATATCGAAAGATTAATGGTCATTGGAAATTTCATGCTTCTTTGCGAATTTAACCCCGATGAAGTTTATCGTTGGTTTATGGAATTATTTATTGATGCTTATGATTGGGTAATGGTACCAAATGTTTATGGCATGAGTCAATTTGCAGATGGTGGATTAATGTCAACAAAACCTTACATAAGTGGAAGCAATTATCTATTAAAAATGAGTAATTTCAAAAGAGGACACTGGCAATTAATATGGGATGGACTTTTCTGGAGATTTATGGACAAGCAAAGAGATTTTTTTCTATCTAATCCGAGATTGGGAATGCTAATAAAAAATTTCGATAAAATGCCTGATGAACGGAAGAAAATACTTTTTACCGTTGCTTCAGAATTTCTCAAAAAATTATAGATTACTAATCTTTTAACGAAAGAATTATTGAACAGATATTGGTTATAAAACATGAAAATTCTCTTAACTGGAGCAACTGGTTATATTGGTAAAAGACTTCTTCCTGTCATAATAGAACAGGGTCACGAAGTTATCTGTTGCGTTCGTAATAGAAATAGAATCCCGTCAGAAGGAATTTATGTACATCCTAAAGTATCTATTCTTGAAGTTGATTTTCTAAAAGATATTGCGAATGTTAATTCAAACCTAATTAAAGATATTGATGTAGCTTATTATTTGATTCACTCAATGACCTCTACCATAAAAGATTTTGAAAAGTTAGAAGAAAAATCAGCAAAGAATTTCATTAAACTCATCGAGCAAACATCGGCAAAGCAAATCATCTATCTCAGTGGAATTATCAATGAAGAGAAACTATCAAAACATCTTGCATCACGGAAAATGGTAGAAGGAATTTTATCGGGCAGCAAAGTTCCTTTAACAACAATAAGAGCGGGAATCATCGTCGGTTCGGGAAGTGCTTCGTTTGAAATTATCCGCGACCTTGTAGAAAAGCTTCCTATCATGATTACACCAAAATGGGTTAATACTAAGCATCAACCAATTGCAATACGTAATATCTTAGAATATTTGACTGGTGTATTGCTAAAAGAAGAGACATTTAATAAATCTTTCGATGTTGGCGGCCCTGATATATTGTCTTACAAAGAAATGCTGCTTCAGTTTGCAGAAGTTCGTGGCTTAAAAAGAATCATTATCACTGTTCCTGTAATGACACCACGTTTATCATCTTATTGGCTTTACTTTGTGACCTCAACATCATACGCACTGGCTGTGAATCTGGTCAACAGCATGAAAGTCGAGATTATAGCAAAGGACAATACACTGGAAAAAATGCTTGGTATAAAACCAATATCTTATAAAGAAGCAGTACGAATGGCGTTTCAAAGAATAGAACAAAATAATGTTGTATCAAGCTGGAAGGATTCACTTGCTTCGAGTCAGGTGGACAATTCCTTGCTTGAAAACATTAATGTACCAACCGATGGATGTTTTATTGATAAAAAAGAAATAGAAATAACCACAAATGTAGAACAGGTTCTCAATAACATCTGGTCAATTGGGGGAGAACGTGGTTGGTACTATGCAGACTGGCTGTGGCATGTTCGTGGATTTATAGATAAGCTCTTTGGTGGCGTTGGTTTGCGAAGAGGCAGGACAAATAAAAATGAAATTTACACTGGAGATACTCTTGATTTCTGGCGGGTACTTGTTGCTGATAAACGAAATAAGAGATTACTTCTTTACGCAGAGATGAAACTTCCCGGCGAAGCGTGGCTTGAGTTTAAAATTGTTGAAAAGAATGGAAAAAATTATTTACAGCAAATTGCAACTTTTCGTCCTAAAGGGTTATTTGGAAGATTATACTGGTATTCTCTTTTACCATTCCACTACTTTGTGTTTGAGGGAATGGCAAGAAATATAATTAAGTATAAGGGATAACGTAATTTCGACTTGAAAAACTTTTTAAGAAAAAAGATTGATCAAAATCTGAATTTGTTTCAAGGATAAAATTGTCATTCTAAAGTTAGACCATAATCTGAAAAATCTCTCAAAGTGTTATTCCGAACTTGTTTCAGGATCTAAATACTCAAATTGTAATTCTTAACTTTTTTGATACCAAATTTACATTTAACTCCTTAGAAGTTTTTTTGTCATTTTAATCATAAAATTTCTTTCAGGGTAATTGTTATTAAACTACTCTGTAGTTTTTCATTTTAGTAATCATATTTCGAACATATTAACATCGGAAATAAAAAGAATTCCAAAGGAATTCAATGTGAATAACTATAAGTAAAATCTATAAGAATAAAAAGTTGTCTGAAAAACGATCATACTACACTACTCTCTATCCAAATTGTCTTCCTGAATTTATTTAAGGAATTAAATCTTTAATTAGTAATTCCGAAATTATCCTGGAATCTAAAAAACCTAAAAAGTCATCATTAAATTGATCCAGAATTTTTTTCAGGATGCGATTATTTCATTAAATCAGAAAGGGTTGACAAATTAAAATTTTTGGAAATTCGTTAAGCGATCTCTTTTCACTGTACCGATCATTCTCAAAAAAACTTTTATTTTTTTGCAAATAATAGTTCTGTACTTTTTCCCCTTATACTAAAAGCTGCTGAATTATTGCATAAGCTAAACCGAATGCTGAGATTCTATGGCTGAAAAAATATTTTACAAAACTTGTCTTGGTAATCAACAAATTTATCAATCATCTTTTCACAGAAATAAATTCTAAAATTATTTTAAGTGTGATTTACAATTAGGTTTATCAATTAATCCAAGGAATTCAATTCGTTTTTGGAGTAATAATAGTTCATTTTATTTTAGCTGGCAAAGATTGCTTTATTATTATAAAACAATTGACTCATTAAATTTGTCTGATTATTAGAATTTTACAAATTTTGTAATGAACTTCTTAAATATAGAGAGCATAATGAGACAATTTATAATATTTTTTTTCATTACAATAGTTGGATTTTCATACTCGCAAACAATTTCTCCGAAGAGAG
>CALDZP010000089.1 GCA_937944105.1 uncultured Ignavibacteria bacterium | reverse complement strand
AGCGGAGAGGGTGGGATTCTCCGCCAAAGGCGGATCAGCCTCCGGCTGACCTGTCAGCCTCCGGCTGAGAACCCACGGTACAATCATAAAAAAAATTCAATGATATCTAAATAATAGCGGAGAGGGTGGGATTCGAACCCACGGTACCGGTTTTACGGTACACACGCTCTCCAGGCGTGCCAGTTAAGCCACTCCTGCACCTCTCCAAACCATAGAACAAAATTGCGTTGCAAAATTAAAACTTACATTAAGATTTTACAACATCACTCAAATATTATTTTGAAAGTTTCTCTTTGAGCATTAAGAGTTTTTTCAAAGTCCTCAAAGCTATGAGCAGTGGATATAAAAAATGCTTCAAATTGTGCTGGTGGTAAGTAAATTCCTCGTTTTAACATATTTTGAAAATATTTTGAAAACAAATTCGTATTTGATTTTATTGCATCATTGTAAGTTTTAACTTCATCTTCAGTAAAAAACAAAGTAATCATAGAACCAACACGATTTATCCGAAATTTTTTATTAAACATTCTAAGATTATTTATCATTCCAGATTCAAGATATTGTGACTTATTTTCGAGGTCATCATAAATTTCAGGGTGTGTTTTAATGTAATTTAATGCTGCATAACCTGCAGCCATTGCAAGTGGATTTCCACTCAAAGTTCCTGCTTGATAAATCGGACCGGATGGGGAAACAAGAGACATAATTTCTTTTTTACCACCATAAGCACCAACCGGAAGTCCCCCACCAATTATTTTACCAAAAGTAGTTAAGTCCGGTTGAATATTATAAATTTCCTGAGCACCACCTTTTGCAACTCTAAATCCTGTCATAACTTCATCAAATATCAAAACTATCTTTTCTTCATCACAAATTTGACGCAACTCCTGAAGAAAAGTTTTTTCTGCAGGAACAACCCCCATATTTCCTGCTATTGGTTCAATTATTATTGCTGCAATATCATTCTTATTTTTTTGAATTAAATTTTTAACGGAATCAATTTTATTAAAATCTGCTACTAAAGTATCTTTAGCAATTCCTTCAGTTACACCCGGACTTGTAGGAATTCCAAAAGTTAGAGCACCTGAACCAGCTTTAATTAAGAAAAAATCTGCATGACCATGATAACAACCTTCAAATTTTATTATCTTGTTTCTTTTTGTAAATCCCCGGGCAACTCTGATTGCACTCATTGTTGCTTCAGTCCCACTATTTACAAATCGAATCAATTCAATTGACGGGACCAGCTCTTTTACCAATTCCGCTACTTTTATTTCCAATTCGGTTGGAGTTCCAAAACTTGTTCCATTTTGAACTGCTTCTAGTAATGCATCTTTTATAAAACTTGGATTATGACCAAAAAGATGTGGACCCCAGCTACCTATATAGTCAACAAATTCATTTCCATCGACATCATAAATTTTTGAACCATGTCCTTTTTGAATAAAAATGGGGGTTCCGCCAACAGATTTAAAGGCTCTCACCGGTGAATTAACTCCACCTGGCAAGATTTTAATAGCTCTTTGGTAAAGTAATTCACTTTTTACAAAATTCATTTCATACCTCTTAGGAATAATTTTATTCTATGAAATTTTTAGCTTAAGATTTTAAAATAACATCTAACAAAATGTTACATCAATTAAAAAATATTAAAAACATTTTATAAAACCATTAACCTCAAAAGAAGTTTTGAAAAACGAAAAAATTAAATCTCAAAAAAGTTATGGAGATTAATTTTTTAAGAATATTTTCACAAGACATCGAATTACAAAAAGCTAATTATTACATTAACCACTTTTCATTTAGAATCAAATTCATAATGAAAAAAAGTTTCATTTTAATTCTGAAAATCTGCGAAGACTTTTTGGATGAAATTAAATTCATCTTCAGTTAAAGGTTTATCCATTGCTGAAAGATTAATCATTACTTGTCTTAGATTACGAAAACCTGGAATAACTGCTGCAACTGTCGGATGATACAATACATATTGTAAAGCAGCTCTTGCAAGTGATTCCAAATCAGAACCAAACTTTGATTTTAGCAATTCAATTTTTGGTTCAACTTTTGCAAGATATTCAGGTTTAAATCTTTCGGAATTAGCTCTATGATCACCTGGCTCAAATTTAGGTGGATTATCTTTTGAATATTTTCCAAGTAAAATTCCTTGCCCCAACGGTCCAAATGCAATAAATGATATTTGATTTTCTTCACATAATTTTCTTGTTGGCGTGTTTTCCCTGATGAATCTATCATCTAAAGCACTGGCAAAGCTTTGAATCACATCAGGTTTAACTTTTGGAATAAGCTTTACAAAATCTTCGTGTTTGTAAGCAGATTGACCAATTAATCTAATTTTACCTTCCTCTTTCAAACGATACATAACATCAATTGCATCATTCAAATATTCGTCATTATCACCAAAATGACCATGATGGAAGTAATATAAATCAATATAATCTCGTTTCAAATTTATCAACGATTGTTCACACTGATGACGGATATGTTGAGGTTCATAAGCGTGAGCTGCTGTTCCTTTAAACCAACCAACCTTTGTGGCAATGATAACATCTTTATTTCTTGGTCCAAGAATTCTAGCCAGCATTCTTTCCGCTCTTCCGTTTCCATAAACATCAGCATTATCGAAATGGTTAACACCTTGATCTAATGCATAATAAATTGCTTCACGAACTTCGTCCTCATTTACATCTGCCCAGCCATTAGGAACACCATCAACCCAGTTAAGTCCACCCATCGTCCAGCATCCAAGACTTATCTCTGAGACTTCGACATCAGTTTTACCAAGTTTTCTGTATTTCATGATTCCTCCATTTATTTATTTAAAATTTTTGCTGCTTCCTTTGCAAAATAGGTTAAGATTAAATCTGCTCCAGCTCTTTTTATTGCAGTCAACGATTCTATCATTACTCTTTCGCCATCTATCCAATTATTTAGAGCTGCTGCTTTGATCATTGAATATTCTCCACTAACTTGATAAGCAGCGGTTGGTATACCAAATTTTTCTTTGACTCGATAAATTACATCAAGATAAGGTCCGGCGGGTTTTACCATCACAATGTCAGCGCCTTCTTGGATATCAAGCTGAACTTCCCATAAAGCTTCTAAAACATTTGCTGGATTCATTTGATGTGATCGTCGATCACCAAATTTTGGGGTTGATTCTGCTGCTTCACGAAACGGTCCATAAAATCCTGAAGCGTACTTTGCTGCATATGACATAATTGGAATATTTTGGAATCCATTATCATCCAAAGTTTTTCTAATAACTGCTACTCTTCCATCCATCATATCGGATGGTGCAACAATATCAGCACCAGCTTTAACATGAGATAAAGCCTCTTTTGCAAGCAGTTCATTAGTTTCATCATTTAAAATTTCATCTCCCCTCAAAACTCCACAGTGACCATGAGAAGTATATTCACACATACAAACATCAGTAATTACAACTAAATCTTTAATCTCTTTCTTTATTGCCCTAACGGCTCTTTGTATTATTCCTTCATCATCGTAAGCCTCACTTCCTTTTTCATCCTTATGCGAAGGAATTCCAAAAAGTATCACAGCGGGTATTCCTAAATTTACCACTTCTTTACATTCTTCGATAAGAACATCAATGGACATTTGAAAAACATTCGGCATAGAACCTACGGGCTTTTTGATTTTTTCACCGGGACAAACAAAAAGTGGATAAATAAAATCTCTGTAACTTAAATCAGTTTCCTGAACCATATCTCTTATTAATGGATTGTATCGCAACCTGCGAAGACGAGTTTCTGGGAATTTTCTCATTGCTTACCTCTCAATTAATTTCTCTTGTATATTCAATGAATAAATTATTTTTTACAAAATTAGATAATCGCTCATAATGAATTAGAGAATTTTTTATGCAATCTCCAACCGAGATACCACCTCTGTAGTTACCTCCAAGAAAAATACCTTGATTCCTTTGTTCAAAGGCAGTCATTGCAAATTCTTTTTCAATATATCCAATTGTGTATTGTGGAATTGCCTTCTCCCATAATTTATATTTAATACTTTCTGGCTGAGAATTTATTTTCATAATTCCCTCAAACTCAAAAAGAACAATATTAATTATTTCATTTAAATCTTTATTAAATATTTCAGCCTGTCTTGCACCACCAACAAATATTGTAAATGAAGCAAAATTTTCGTCACCACGATTTGGGAAAATCGAATCGTTCCATATTGCTCCAAGAAATGATTTATTTTCTTTCTCAGGTATCAGAAATCCAAACCCATCAAGAGCCTGACCTATTTTTTCTTTACGATAAATTGCATTCAAAACCAGTACAGGTGGATAATAAATCGAATTTAATTGATTGAATAAATAACCATCAAGGTCTTTTAATATTTCAGCAGTAAAGTAGGCTGGTGCTGTCACCAAGATAGCTTTCGCTTCAATTTCCTTTAAAGAATTATTAATATTGGTTATCACCTTGAATTTATTAGTGTCCTTCACAATTTTTTCTACTCGGTGATTCAATAAAATTTCATCCTTTAAAAAATAACTCAAACTTTTTGTTAAAACCGACATTCCATTTTTAAAGGAAAACATAGCAGCACTTTGTTTGGATTTTTCTGCTCTGCGTTTTCTTTCTTTTGCACCTTTAATCATACCTTTGAACAAACCACCATATAATTCTTCAAGTCGGTACAATTTTGGAAAAGCAGATTTAACGCTGAGGTTTTCTGGATCTCCAGCAAAAACACCAGAGACAAAGGGATTAATTGCATAGTCTAAAAATTCCTGACCGAGTCGTCTTCTTACAAATTCGGCCACACTCTGGTAGTAACCATCTTTTGATTTACCAATAAATGGTTCCATCAAAATTCTAAATTTACCTTTAGTAGAAAATAGTTTAGAAAAAATAAAATCGACTGGATTTAATGGAAGAGGATGGAGAACATTGTTGCGGAGTATATATCTTTTGTTGGCAGATTTATTGGCATAAATAAATTCTTCATTCAATTGTAATTCATCGACTAGCTTTTTGATTAATGGAGTTGTTTCTAACCCTGAATTAGGTCCAGTATCAAAAATAAAATTCTGATGTTTTTCTGTTTTAATATTTCCACCAGTGACACTTGTTGATTCAATAACTTTTATCTTAAAACCATCTTTTTTCAACCAATAGGCAGTTGCTAATCCAGTTAATCCTGAACCAACAATTACAATCTCTTCCATATTTCCTCCTTTAATGCTTCAATGAATAGTGGTGAATCATTCAATCCCTTCATTACAACGTAATTTTCAACTCCAAGATTTTCCGCAACTTTCCGATATTCGATATCAAGCTCATAAAGTGTTTCAATATGATCGGAAACAAATGCAATTGGAATGATAAGTATATTCTTTATACCTTCTTTAATTAACCTTTCTATTTCCAATTCAGTAGAAGGTTCAAGCCATTTCATTGGACCAACTTTACTCTGGTAAGCAAGCGAAAAAGGATTTGAATTATTTCGAAAAGACATTACTAGCTCAACAGTTTCTTCAATTTGTTTTTGATAAGGGTCCCCCTTTTTTATATAACTTACAGGTATACCATGAGCGCTAAACAAAAAATAAATTTCACTTTTATTAACATTGAAATTCTGAAGGGATTGGTTTATGTTTTCATTAATTGCTCTAATATATTTTTCATTTTTATAATAATGTTCAATATAAATGACTTCTTCAGTTCCCTTAAAATTACGAGACCATTCATTGAAAGAAGAACCAGTGGTTGATATAGAATATTGAGGATAAAGCGGGAGCAAAATAATCTTATTAAATTTTTCTTTTTTGATTTGTGAAATTACATCAGAGGTAAAAGGTCGCCAATATCTCATAGCAATAAATACTCGAAACATCTTATCATTCATATTTAATTTTTCTTCAAGTAATTTTCTTTGCAATTCAGTCCAGTATCCTATTGGAGATTTACCACCGATTAATTTGTATTCTTCAATTACTTTTGGTGATCTTCTTTTTGCTATTAATCTGGCTAATGGTTTTTGAATGAGCGGGATTTTAAATATATCGGGATCGCTGAAAAGATTTTCCAGAAAAGGTTGGACAGCTTCAAGAGAATCTGGACCACCAAGATTCAAAAGCACGACCGCAATTTTTTCAGACATTAAATTGTCCTCGAATATTTCATTTGATCTTGTTGTCTTTCAATAAAACCGTCAAATTTCATTGCAATATTTCTAATTAAAAGCCGACCGATTTCAGTAACTTTAATTTTTTTATCATCTATCAGAACTAATCCATCATTCATCATCTCATGTAAATTCAATAGAGAATTTTTAAAGTAATCAAGAAAGTCAATCCCAAATTTTTTGTTAAGGTCTTCAAAATTCACTTCAAAATCACACATTAATTTCATTATTGTTGTTCGTCGAATTTGGTCATCTTCATTCAACTTATAACCACGAAAAACTGGAAGTCTTTCATTATCAATTGCCATAAAATACTCTTTTTCTGTTTTAAAGTTCTGAGCGTAAACATACTCAAGCTGACTTATTGAAGTAACTCCAAAGGCATATAAATCACATCCGGCATGCGTGGAATAACCTTGAAAATTTCTATACAGTTTTTTCTCTTTTAGAGCGATAGCCATTTCATCCTGAGGTTTAGCAAAATGATCCATTCCAATGAAGATATAACCGCTGGAAGTTAATTTTTCAATTGTAAGTTTTAAAATACTTAACTTTTCTTCAGGTGAAGGTAAATCTTCTTGATGAATTAGGGCTTGATGTTTTTTCATCCAAGGAACATGAGCATAGTTAAAGACTGCAATCCTATCCGGAGAAATATCGATAATCTTATCTAAAGTTTCTTCAAAGGACTTGATTGTCTGGAAAGGAAGTCCATACATTAAGTCAAGATTTATGCTTTGGAAACCAATTTCTCTCACCCAGTCAACAACTTGTCGGGTTAAATTTTCTGGTTGAATTCGATTAACATACTTTTGAACTTTCTCATTAAAATCTTGAACGCCCATACTAATACGATTAAAACCACCTTCTTTTAAAGCTATAAGATGTTCTTTAGTTAATCCCCTTGGATCAATCTCGCAACCACATTCAGCATTTTCTCTAAATTCAAATGAATTATTTATGTAAGTTATAAGCGATCTAATTTCATCAGGATTCAAAGAAGTAGGTGTACCTCCCCCCCAATGAAGTTGAGCAACTTTTCTTTGAGGATTTAAGTATTGTCGAAGCAAATCAATTTCATTTTTAAGATACTTGATATATTCTTTCATTCTATCATGATTGCGAGTTACTATCATGTTACAACCACAGAAATAACAAAGTGTATCACAATAGGGAATGTGAAAATATAGAGAAAGGTCTGTAAGTTTTTCACCATAATTTGATCTAACAACTTCATTAAGAAAATCATCATGAGTAAATTTTTCATGAAAATGTGGAGCTGGTGGATAACTCGTGTATCTGGGTCCAGGCACATCATATTTTTTTAATAATTCTAAATTAATTTCCATTTAAAACCTCGTTTCTTTCTTTGAAGTTGATTCTTTGATGTAATCAACTAAAAATTTCAATTTTGCTGGATCAACATCAGGATAAATTCCGTGACCTAAATTAAAAATTAAACCTTTGTTATCCGGAAATGTATTTAATATTGTATCAACTTCACTTTTGATAAAGTCATTGGAACCATAAAGAACCGATGGATCAAGATTCCCTTGAATAACAACAATGTCACCAATTTTTTCTTTAGCATCTTTGATATCAATCGTCCAATCAAGTCCAATAACATCACATCCAGTATAAGCGAGTTTTTCAATTGAATGATTAGCGCCTTTGGCAAATAGTATAATTGGTGTATCTGACTTTGGTTTTATTTCCTCAACTATTCTATTGAGATAATGAAAGGAAAATTCTTCAAAATGTTTTGGAGAAAGAACACCAGCCCATGAGTCAAAAATTTGAATCAAATCAACACCTGATTTTATTTGAGCCAGTAAATAATCAATAACGCAATCGGTAATCAAATTCAAAGTGTGGTGAGCTAATTCACGATTATTAAAAATAAAACTTTTAACTTTAGTAAAATTTTTACTTGTTTTTCCTTCGACCATGTAGGTTAACAATGTCCATGGTGCACCACTAAAACCAATTAATGGCACTCTATTATTTAATTCTTTCTTAGTCAGCCTAATCGCATCGAGAACGTATTTCAATTCAATTTCAGGATCAAAATTTTTAAGTTGCTTAATTGAGCTTACATCATTAATTGGATTGTGAATAATCGGCCCTTTCCCTTCATCAATTGTAAGTTTCATACCCATTGCTTCTGGAACTACAAGAATATCCGAGAAAATAATTGCAGCATCGAGTCCAATTAAATTAACTGGTTGAACAGTTACTTCAGCAGCAAGTTCAGGTGTTTTACATAATTCTAGAAACGAAAATTTTTCTCTTACCATTCGATATTCTGGTAAGTATCTACCAGCCTGACGCATTATCCATATGGGAATTCTTTCTACTGACTTCTTTTTTGCAGCTCTCAAAATCAAATCATTATGGAGTTTCATAATTATTATTGAAAATATTTTATTATACTTTCTATTAAAGAATCATAAGTCGATTGAATAGGTTCAATTTGAACTTTGATACCAAATTTTTCGATGTAGTTTTTAGTTGTTGGGCCAATTACAGCAATTGTTTTTTCCTTAAAGAACAATTCAGGATTTTCAATTCTCATTAATTTTAAAAAATTATTAAATGTAGAGGGACTTGAAAAAACATAAACGTCAATTTCTTTTTCGTTAATTAATTTTATCTGGTCAACTATGTCTTCTAAATCGGGAATATCAACATTATAAACGGGTACACTCTGAACATAAATTCCAGATTTGATTAATTCTTTTTCAATTGTTTCTTGAGCAATTTCAGATTTAGGTAATAAGACTCTATCCCCCGCCTTAAGTAGATTTTTCAATTCGGCAGTAAGAAATTTACTATTAAATTTTTCTGGTCTAAAGAAAACACTAAATCCAAGACTCATTAATTTTTCTGTTGTTTTAGTTCCAATTGCGATAATTTTTTTTGAATACAATTCGTTTCTTTTTTCTAATAAATCAAGTCGCTTTAAAAACCATTCAATCGCATTTTGACTTGTAAAAATCACATATTCAAATAAATTGAAATTTTTGATTGCTTCATCACATTTTATCCATGAGGAGGGTGGAACAATTTTTAAAGTTGGTAAACTAATTACTTCAGCGCCCAATTTCATTAATCTACCTGCCTCATCATTCAACTGTCCCAGTGATCTTGTAAGAAGAATGGTTTTACCATTCAATTGAGGTTTTTGTAATAGGCGAGCTAAAACAGAATCTCTAACCATTTTGAATAATTCTTCTCTTTCAACTACAACATTTTCATCATGAATATCTCGATTAATATTTCTTAAAACTGCCGAATAGATCATCCCCAGAATAATATCCGCAGTAAAACAAATATTCATCTCTTTGAATACATTTTTATCCAGACCTTCCTGTAAAATATTAATTAACAAATTTTTTAATCTCTGAATTTTTTCCTCTAAAGTTTTAGAGTTTAATTGCTGTTTCTTAAGTCTTGTTCGCTGAAAAATCAAAAAGAAATCTTTATACTTCAATAAAAACATAAAAACATGAATAACAAATCCTCTCAAATCATCGAGAACATTTTCTTCTTCACGAAATTTTTTTTCAAGCTCAGAAATTAATTTTGATAACCTTGTTTCATTTATTGCAGAATATAAATCGTCTTTTGATTTGAAATAATTATAAATTGTCCCCTTTGCAACTTCAGCTCGTTTAGCGACCATTTCCATGTTAACTTCATGGAATCCGTACTCACTGAAAAGTTTAGCAGCTACATCTATAATTAAATTTCTTTTCTGTTCTTTATCAATTATTCTTGAGGCGTTATTTTTCATTTTGAATAAATTTCGTCAATTATTTCTTTCGCACCAGCTTTAAGCAAATTTTTAGCTAATTGTTCACCCAATTTTTCTGGATTATCTGGACTACCATAAATCTTTTGATTAAAACAAACAGACCCATCCAATGATAGAATCTTACCTTCAATGAATAATTTATTTTTCACAACTTTTGCAAAACAACCAATTGGCACCTGACAACCACCTTCAAGCGAACGAAGAAAAGACCTTTCCGCTCTTATTTCAATTTCTGTTTTTTTATGATTGATGGTTGACAAAATTTTTAGAAGCTTTTTATCATCTTTTCGACATTCAATAGCCAGTGCTCCCTGACCAACAGCAGGTAAAATTATATTAATCGGTACAATTGAAGAAATATAATGAGTCAGGTTAAGCCTTTCTACTCCCGCTTGTGCAAGAATAATTGCATCCCAATTTGAATCTAAAAATTTTTGAATACGAGTTGGTACATTACCTCTCAAATCAAATATTTGAAAATTAGGATAAGTATGAAGAAGCTGAGCTTTCCTTCTTAATGAACCAGTACCAATTTTTGCATTTGAACTTAATTTATTTAATGTGATTCCTTTTTCCCTTGCAATTAAAACATCATTAACTTTATGTCGTTTTGTGACAGCCCCTATAATTAGTTTTTCATCAATCTCTGTTTCCAGATCCTTAAGGCTATGAACAGCTATATCTATTTCGCCATCGATCAACTTTAATTCGAGTTCCTTTGTAAATAGACCTTTATCACCAATCTTAGCAAGTGGAACATCTAAAATTTTATCACCTTTAGTCTTAATTATTTTAATTTCAATTTCAAGTTCTGGGAATTTTCGCAGAATTAAATCTTTTACAAAGTTAGTTTGCCATAGAGCCAGCTCACTACCTCGTGATCCTATTACAATTTTATTTATTCTCTTCATCGTTAATGTCTTTTAGTTGGAACATTTCTTTAATTATATGAAGTTGAAGCTTCAAATCTCCTTGCAAATCACTGGAATCCGCAGTTTTTCTTAAATAAACTGTAGGATTATGAAGAATTTTATTGATTATTCTTTTGGTTAGAAGCTCAATATTTTCTAACTGTTCGGGTGAAAATTTATTTTTGAAAAAATTATATTCTTGCTGTCGAATTTGTTCAAACTGATCTCTCAAAGACTTTATTATAGGAGAAATTTGCAATGAATTATACCATGAGAAGAGCTCAATTAATTCCTCCATAATAATTTTTTTAATCTTTGGAATTTGAGCCTGTCTTCTTTCTAAATTCTGATTAACAATAATTTGAAGTGCGTCAATATCATTGTAAAATACATTATCAATTTCTTTAATTGATGGATCAAAATCTCTTGGAATAGCAATATCTAAAATGCATAAAGATTGATTCTTTCTTAAATTCATAACTTTTTCCATATCCGATTTTAATACTAGGGGTTCAGGTGAACTTGTTGCTGATATTATTATATCGAATTCATGTAATTTTTCTTTGAAGTCTAAAAACGAAATAATCGATGCGTTGAATTCCTTTGCAAGTAGTTCTGCTTTAGACTGTGTTCTATTTGTAATTGTTATGTCTTGTACATTTTTTTGTTTTAAGTTTTGTAATGTTAATCTACTTGTTTCACCAGCGCCAATTATTAGAACCTTTTTCTTCCTTAAATCAGAAAATATTTTCCCTGCAAGTTGAACTGCTGCAGCACTTATTGAAGAGGGACCTTCAAAAACTTCAGTCTCCGTTTTTACTCTTTTACCAACTTTTAATGCTGCTTGAAAAACTCTCTGTAGATAATTAGCAATAGAATTTTCCTCAGCAGCTATACTATAAGCATCTTTAACTTGACCGAGAATTTGCTGATCACCAATAACAAGTGAATCAATTCCTGCTGCAATATGAAATAGATGATTTACTGCACCACAACTAAAATAATTACGAAAATTACTATCAGAAATATTGTTAACTTTTTTTCGTGTAAGTAGAAAATTTTGAATTTCCTTGTAGGTAATTGAACTTGCTTTGGGTATACAATAAATCTCAGTTCTATTGCATGTTGATATTATACAAGATTCAGATGTTAATTCATTCTGCAACTCTCTTATAAACTGTCGAATCTCATTTTCCTGAAGGTAAAGGGCTTCCCGAATTTCAATTGGTGCAGTATGGTGATTTATTGCAACAGCAATTATGTTCATTTTCCCACCTTAAAAGAATTTATGGAAGCCCGTGAAGAGAAGATTTAGAAATGTCATCGAAAAAAGTGTAAGCAAAAAACCAGTCATTGATAAATAAACTATCTTTCTTCCAGTCCATCTAAATAACCATTTACCAGAAATTCCAAAAGCATAAAACAACCAAACAAGAATTGTCGCAATTAATTTTGGATCAAAATATTTTGGCTCCGTGAATGCTTGCGGTAACCATATAATTCCTATTACAATTGCAATAGAAAGCATAATAAAACCTACCAGTGCTGAAACTAAACTTAGATATTCAAGAATTTCCAGATTCGGTAATCTATTAAAAAGAAGTCCAAATTTTTGAGATTTAATCTGACGATATAAAATTAAATAAAGTAAACCATAAATTGCAGAAAAAGTAATTCCAGCATAACCAGTTAAAGCAGTAAATACATGTACACCTAAATAAGGGCTCCTTAAAATATCTTTGACTTCAATTAAATCTTTAATATTTAAGGTTGATGTAATTTGAAAAATAAAAGGTAGTAATAAAATAAAAACACCAGTATTTCTAATTTCTGTAACAAGCTCAATGATGTAATAAGAAACTGTTATTGCAAAAGCAAGTAAAGTAAAGATTTCAAAAACTGTTGTAATTGGAGTATGATTAAATTGAATTGTTCGAAGCAATAAATAAAAAAAATGAATTAGAATTGTAAAGAATAAAAATAATCTTTTCGTCGTCGAAAGTTCTTTCCTGGGATAGATGAAATTCAATAAATAAAAGAGGAATGTAAATCCATATAGAAATGGTAGTAAATTATTTAATGAGTGTATAATTTTTATCATAATTCTGACTGACTGGTCAGTTCAAATATATTAAAAATTCATCATTTTTCAAATAAAATTTAAGAATTAAATTTTTTAATCCTTTGACATTAATTAAATTTCTTATGGATTTTATAAAGTCTTCAGGAATTTATTCTCTGTATAGGGAATTTATGGAGTAAAAAAATTTTATTTTTTTATTGTATTATTTTTTTATTAACAATCCCTTCAATGAATGTTTAATAAGTAATGGATTTCTTCATCATAACAATAGATTGGTTCCAGAAAGACTTTTAATTCCAATTTTTATCTCAAGTTTCCATTTACCATCAAAAGTAATTTCTATAAATCTAATCGTCCATTCAATTCAATGATTAAGAATAAAAAATTGAAATAAACTAAAAACATTAAAATTTAAAACAAAAAACCCTCTGAAGATTTCTCCTCAGAGGGTTTAAATAATACATATAAACTTGTTGATTATTTAATCAACACCATCTTCTTCGTCTGTATAAAATTACCAGCTGTTATTCTATAAATATATGTACCACTTGT
>CALDZP010000088.1 GCA_937944105.1 uncultured Ignavibacteria bacterium | reverse complement strand
TTTTCACTCGAAATGACGGTTTCTTTTAGCAGTCATTGCGAGGAGTGAAACGACGAAGCAATCCTTCACAAAAGAACAAAATGGGAATTGGTTATTCAACCAGGAAAGATTGCTTTGCTTCGCTCGCAATGACAGTTTCTTTTAGCAGTCATTGCGAGGAGTGAAACGACGACGCAATCCTTCACAAAAGAACAAAATTGGAATTGGTAATTAAACCATGAAGTATTGCTTCGCTCCGCCCGCAATGACTATCTCACTTAGCTGTCATTGCGAGAGACAGCCTTTGGCTGGCTCGAAGCAATCCTTCACAAAAGAAAAACATGTAGCATTGGTGGAAATTGTTGGTTTAACTACAAAAGATTGCTTCCCCGCCTTTGGCGGGTCGCAATGACTGGAATGAGAGAAAAAGATTGCTTCGCTCCGCTCGCAATGACTGGTAAGAGAAAAAGGATTGCTTTCCCGATTTTCATCGGGACTCGCAATGACTGGCAAGAGAAAAAAGATTGCTTTCCAGATTTTCATCGGCTCGGAATTAAAGTTCATTAAAGTTCCTATTAGAAAAAAATCAATATAATCTAAAGCAATCATTTGCAAAAGAATAAAAATGAAGAATGAAAATAATTGGCTTAACAAAAATAGATTACCTCGTTTCATTAGAAATGATTATTTATTTTGGTCATTTAATGTGTGATTCCGATTACATTAGATTAGAATAAATCCTTCACTTAGGAACTAATTACTTTAAAGGATAACATTTGGCTTGCTTAAATCAATTTTTTCGAAAGCAATAATTATAAATAAACAATCACCATTTGATTAGAAAAAAATGAATCAATAAATTGAAAAAAAATTAATCGGTTAGGATGAAACAGCAATCAAAATATATAACTCATCAAAAATTTTGCGAGGTTTTATGAAACGAATAATAACTACCTTATTGTTTTTTCCATATTTTTTATTTGCAGGAACAACAGGTAAAATTGCTGGTCGCATTATTGACGCAAAAACCAGAGAACCGCTCCCGTCTGTTAATGTTATTTTGGAAGGAACAAATTATGGGACAGCATCTAATCTTGAAGGTTTTTATATCATTAATAACGTTCCACCGGGAATTTACAATGTTGTTTTCTCGGCTATTGGATATGAAAAGAAGATAATAAAAAATGTTAAAGTGTCGGTTGATTTTACAACACGATTGAATGTAGAATTAAATGAAGAAACAGTCACTTTGCAAGAAATTGTTGTTGAAGCTCAATCTCCCCTGATAAGAGAAGATTTAACCTCGACACAATCCACAATTGATGCAGGTCAAATTGAAGCTTTACCTGTCGAAAGTGTTCATCAAATTCTTGCACTTCAGGCAGGAATTACTCAGGGTGTTGGAGGAGAATTGCATATTCGTGGAGGACGAACAAATGAAATTGCATACACGGTTAATGGAGTTGCGATCTCCAATCCGTTTGATAATACTCCAATGGTTGAAATAGCAACAAATGCTGTGCAAGAAATTTCAGTGGTAAGTGGTACATTTAACGCAGAATATGGAAATGCATTAAGTGGTGTAGTAAATACAATTACAAAAGAAGGAACTCAAAATTACAGAGCTCACCTGTCTTTTTATTCTGGTGATTATTTTTCCAATCGAAAAAATATATTTTTTAATGTTGATGATGTAAATCCTTTAAGTAATAATGTTACCGAATTTACTTTTAGTGGTCCTTTTCCTTTTGTAAAAAAATTTTTACTCTTTTTTATTTCAATAAGAAATGAAAATAATAAAGGCTGGTTGTTCGGTGTTCGAGAGCATATGCCATGGGATTCAGTTTATATCAATCCAGCTAATCCAAATGATATAAGAATTGCAAAATCCGGGGATGATGCAATCGTTCCAATGAATCCCAGTAGAAAATTTAGTGGAACATTGAAATTAACAATCAAACCAACATCAACAATAAAAATCAATTATGATCTATTATATTCAAACAATTTTTATAAATTTTATTCACACGATTTCAAGTACAATCCAGAAGCAGATTATAATTATTATGAAAAAGGTTACATAAATTCTATAGATTTTAGACATGCTCTTAGTGCAAGTACATTTTATTCGCTAAAAGTCATGTATAATTTTAATGATTACAAACAATATCTCTATCCATTACTTGATCAAAATGGAAATGCTGTAAATTATTATCCAGGAATGGGAACACAAAATTTAGTGCCCGATCCAAGATATCAACCAACAGAAAAACTCACTCGACCTGTTTCATACACTTTTTATTTTGGCGGAACGAGGAATGGTCACAGTTATGAAAGAGCAAGAACCTATGGATTAAAATTTGATCTCACAAGTCAGGTTTCTAATGAACATGAAATAAAATTTGGCTCGGAATATAGAATACATACACTTGATTATGAAAGTTTTGTAATAAAGAGAGATACTGTTCGTTATTTAGTTCCGACTATTCCAGATATTACCACACCTGATCATGATTTATATTCTAAAAAGCCTGTTCAATTTTCGGCATATATTCAAGATAAAATGGAATATGCAAATTTTATAATGAATATTGGGTTACGTTATGATTATTTTAACGCAAGATCAAAATATTCTACAAATACAATTTATCCATCTCCTAATGATCCATCATTACCAACTTATGTTGATAAAAATTCTATTCTTTCTGATGCGACTCCCAAACATCAATTAAGCCCAAGATTTGGAATTTCATTTCCAATTACCGATAGAGGAATTATACATTTTAGTTATGGACATTTCTTTCAGATGCCACCATTTCAATATCTTTATACAAATCCTAATTTTAAGTCAAGTTATGCAACTGGTACTCCTATTTTTGGTGATGCTAATCTTAATCCTGAAAAAACAGTTACCTATGAAATCGGACTTCAACAATTGTTATTAGACGATTTAGCAATGACGGTTACTGGTTACTATAAAGACGTCCGTGATCTTCTTGCTCTTCAAACAATTAGAGTAAGTGGTGATAGAACTTATCTCAAATATGTTAATAAAGATTATGGAAACATTAAAGGCATTACACTTTCAGTTGTAAAAAAGAGAACACAGGGAAGTCCACTTGGTGTTACTATCGATTATACTTTTCAAGTTGCTGAAGGTAATGATACAGATCCTGATGCTTTCTTTTTAGATTTATCTTCTGGTAGACAGAGTGAAAAAATTCCTGTTTTCTTAGCATGGGATCAAACACATACACTTAATACAACTTTGACTTTCGGTAAGATTGATGATTGGACGATAACTATTGTAAATAGAATTGGCACCGGGCTTCCTTATACACCTCAAATAACTGGTAAACAAGTGTATGTCAGAACAAATAGCGGAAGAAGACCTTCCCAATTCGTTGTCAATCTATTTGCCGAAAAAATATTAAAGATTTTTGGTTATAAGTTCTCCGTTTTTGCTAAAGTTTATAATTTGTTTGATAATTTAATTGAGAGACTTGTTTATGATGATACAGGAAGAGCAACTTATACATTATTACAAACCAGTGGAGGTACGAAATCGGTAGAGGAACTTTCCAAAAGAATACCGCTTGTGCATTCTCCAGAAGAATATTTCAATCGACCTCATTATTATCAACCTCCAAGAGAAGTTCGACTTGGATTTGAAATTGATTTTTAATTGAGAAGGAGTACAACATGAGAAATAATTACTTAATACTTTTAATCTCATTTTTTGTGATTATTAGACTATCAATTGCCCAAAATAATTCATCAAAAAAGCCAGAACATGATGCAGTAAGAAATTTAATTAGCAGGAATTTACAATTACCTAATGGTTCAAAAACATTTACAAGTTTATCCGATTTTCAAAAAGGGGTTGTTAAGAAATTAGAAAAGGTTAAAGCTCATGCAGATAGAAAACACTACTTTATGAATGGAAATAAGATAAGCACAGAAGTTTATAATTTTGGTGGAATTGCTCCTGGCTATGGTTTATTGAGAAATGTTAATAATGTTGTATGGCGAGGTGTTTCTTATGTATTTACTTTTTGTCCATTTGTTGCTGCATCAGTACCGAGTGGTTATGATTCAACACAGAGATTACATATTGTATCCGATGGTGTGTGGGATTATCCAAATTTGAGAGATGTTAATCCAACAGGTGATACACTGTGGGCATGGCAACCTTTGCCTGGTTATGCTGATCCTGATCAAGAATATATGGCATCAAATCCCGCAGAAGATAAAGATGGAGATGGTAAACCTGATTCCTGGCCTCGAAGCTGGTATAATCCAACACTTGGTAAATATGTTTGGCCGGGTTATTTAGCGCAGGATGCAACTAATGCAGACCTCGAAGTTTTCTGGGCAATGGATGATAGAGATAATTCTGAATTTCCCTACTGGCCATTTATTAATGATTCAACAAGAAGAGGATTAGGTATTCAAGTCGATGGACGAGCATTGCAATGGAGTAATGCTCTTGCTGAGAATACAATTTTCTTCGTTTACACTATTGCAAATGTTAGTGATAAAAATCTTGATTCCGTTTATTTTGGAATGTACGGTGATCCAGATATAGGAGGTGGTTTACCGGCAGATCCAGGTGATGAAGTTAGAGATGATTTGGGTTTCTTTGTTGGTCCTCATGATTATTCTGTTCCTGTTTACGCAAGAAGTATGATGTATTTGTGGGACAATGATGGTAAAGGACATTTGGGTTTACCAGTTGGTTATCTTGGTTGTAAATATCTTGAAAGTCCTGGCAATGCAGAAAATAATTATGATGATGACGGCGATGGAATGATAGATGAAAGACAGGATGATGGAATTGACAACGATAAGGATTGGAATCCACTAATTGATGATGTTGGTATTGATGGTATTCCAAATACCGGTGATTTTGGAGAAGGAGATGGGATACCTACAGCTGGAAAACGATTACCAGATGGTTCTCTTGACCCACTTTATCCTGGTGAGCCAAATTTCGAACTAACTGACCTTGATGAGTCCGATCAGATTGGTTTGACAAGTTTTAATAGCTGGACATGGGCTACAGATAAAGTCGCAAATGATGAATCAATGTGGTATAGAATTCAAGCAGGAAATTTTAGTGAGATTCATAACCTTGAAGACATTGTATTTATTTATGGTAGTGGTCCAATTGTTCTTTCAAAAGGAGAAATTAAAAGATTTTCAATTGCATTATTACTTGGCGAAAATCTTGATGATTTATTAACAACTGCTGAGACGGTCCAAAGAATTTACAATGCCAATTATAGATTTTTCAGACCACCTTTAAAACCAAATGTAGTTGCCGTACCTGGTGACAGAAAAGTTACTTTGTATTGGGATACAAAAGCTGAGGAAAGTATTGATCCTATTACTGGTAAAGATTTTGAAGGTTATGTGATTTATAGAAGTACGGATCCAACTTTCAATGATATTCAAACTATAACCGATGGAAAAGGAGCAAAATTTTTATATCAACCATTGAAAGATATTTATGGAAATGAATGTAAATGGGATGTTGCTTTTCGTGATGAACCGTTTACTGATTTGAATGGAAATTTAAAATATGATGTAGGTGAACCATATGTTGATATGAATGGCAATGGTCAGTGGGATAAAAATGCACCTGATTATTGGAAAGGTTATCATCCAATCCCATATCAAGGTAGAGGTGTTCATTATTTCCTTGGTAATAATAGAGGACTTGTTCACTCTTATGTTGACTCAAACAATGTAATTAATGGTCAAACTTATTATTATGCTGTTGTTGCTTATGATCATGGTGATTCTCTTGGAATACCACCCACTGAGACAACTAAAAAAATTACTGTTGATCCAATTACAAATCAATTACAATTTGATGTCAATACAGTGATGGTAATTCCTGGTCCAAGGTCAAGTGGATACATAGCTACTCCAACAAATACAAAGAGTTTGATCCATGAAAGTGGAATTGGTAATGGGGAGGTGACTCTGGAAGTATTAAATGATTTAATCCTTGAACAAAATTCGGAGTTTAGAATTTTCTTCAGGGATAGCATGTACATAAATAAACAATGGATTCCTGATAAAAATTATTCTGTTTTGAAATTAACACCCGTTATCGATAGAAATATTTCATTTTATGATACCAATTTTACTAGGCTCTCTCATTCATTTATTAGTGATGATTCATATTTGCAAGTCAAAGATCAGGAAGGAAATATTTATAATAAAGATTTAGATTTTGTAATAGATTTTGAGAGAGGAATTATCAGAAGAACTTCCGCAAGTTCAATGAGCTTAAACAAAAAATATACAGTTCAATATAGATATTATCCTGTTTACCAGAGTCGATATCTTAAAGGTGAAGATGGAAATCCTGTTATTGATGGTTTAAAGTTAAAAGTAATTGATTATCCAGTATTAAAGATAGACTCAATCAATACAAAATGGATAAAAGGTAGGTGTAATTATACATTTCGGGTTGATAAAGCTACTATAGGTGGAAAGATAATACCAAATGAAGCAGATTATGAAATTCATTTTTCTGATAATTTTATAGACTCAGCCATGATTTTGATTTCAGGTAGACTGGTAAAAGTCCCGGTAAAGTACTCAGTAAAAGATGTAACAACAGGTATCCCAAAACCAATTTTAACTTATTTGAAAGAGAATGCAGCTACAAGAGATTCCAATTATACTCCAGGTGAAGAGATAATTTTCTTCAAACCTGGCTCAACAGGAAAAACAACTGATACAACAACATGGGGAGTGATTTTTTATAAACCTGCTAATGAGACACCAATTCAACCATCTGATGGGGATGTATTCTACATTAGAACTTTAAGACCATTCAAATCGAATGATGTATTTTATTTCAAAACGGAAGCCTCAAAATTTGATGCATCTGTTGCAAAATCAAGATTGGATGATATCATTGTTGTTCCAAATCCTTATGTAGTTGTAAATGATATTGAACCAACTAACAAGTTGCCCGGACAAAATCGCGGGGAACGAAGAATTTATTTTGAAAATCTTCCACCTGAATGTACAATTAGAATTTATACTTTAGCTGGTGAGCTTGTACAAACAATTCATCATTCATCAACTATTGAACATGGTAGAGAATTTTGGAATTTATTAAATCGAGACGGTTTCAGCGTTGCTTATGGAATTTATTTTGCGCACATCGAAGCTCCAGGTATTGGAGAAAAGCTCTTAAAATTTGCAATTATTAAATAATTTACAATCAGGAGTTTGATATGATAGGAAGAATACTTTCTGCAATTTTAATCTTCATTTCGATTTTAGTTCAATTCTCTTTTAGTCAGATTGGGGCAAGTTTAACCAAAACTGGTACGACAGCAGCTCAATTTTTGAAAATTGGAGTTGGTTCAAGAGCTCTTGGTATGGGTGGTGCGTTTGTTGCTTCTCCTTTTGATGTTTCTGCTGTTTATTGGAATCCAGCTGGATTGGCATTAATTCAAAATCGCGAAGCTTCTTTTAACCATATTGATTGGTTAATGGATGTAAATTTTGATCACGCTGCATTTGGTATAAGCTTTGGTGATTTTGGAACAATAGGTACATTTGTTGGAGTAATGTCGATGGGTGAAATGCTCGTAAGAACTGTTGAAAAACCTGAAGGAACTGGTGAATATTTTGGTGCCGGTGCGATGACTATCGGACTCTCATATGCAAGAAATCTGACTGAAAATTTTGCAATTGGATTTAATGCGAAATATATCCGCGAATATATCTGGCATGAATCTGCTCAGGGTTTTGCAATAGATATTGGGACTTTTTATCGCATTCAATTTTTGAATGAGACAAGACTCGGTGCGAGCATTTCTAACTTTGGTACAAAAATGAAACTTTCAGGAAGAGATTTATTGGTATTAACTAATACTGGTCCAGGTGGATCAAACATTATTAATACGGAGCATCAAGTTGATGAGTATGATTTACCATTGATGTTTAGAATTGGTGTTGCTATTGATGCAATTAAAACTGATGAAATGAGACTAACGGTTGAAACGAACGCAATTCATCCAAATGATAATACTGAATATGTAAATTCTGGTTTGGAATACTCATGGAATGAGAGAATTTTCTTACGAGCAGGTTATAAATCTTTATTCGAAAGAGATTCTGAACAGGGTTTAACATTAGGACTTGGTATTAATTATCGTATGGTGGATTTAGTGACATTAAAATTTGACTATGCTTATCAAGATTTTGGGAGATTAAAAAATGTTCATTATTTAACTTTAGGAGTAAGTTTTTAATTTTTTTATAGATTTGAGAAATAAATTTACCAATACAATTGAATTGAATAAGCCAGTGTAAGTAACTTAAAGTCAAATTTTAGTAATTAAGTGTTTAGTTTGTTCGAATGATAATCAAATGATAAATTGCGAAAAAAATATATTACTTAGAGCCGAAGTGGCGGAATTGGCAGACGCGCATGATTCAGGGTCATGTGGGAGTAATCCCGTAGGGGTTCGAGTCCCCTCTTCGGCACTAATCTTTTACCAAAATGAATAATCAAACCTTAGAGAGCTCTTATAGATATTGTTTTGACATAACAAAAAATCATTACGAAAACTTCCCGGTTGCTTCCCTTTTAATTCCTAAAAATAAAAGAAAATATATTGCAGCTGTTTATGCATTTGCGAGAATTGCTGATGATATCGCTGATGAAGGGAATTTATCATCTGCGACGAGAATTGCAAAATTGATCAAATACAAAGATTTATTCATTAATGGATTGATCTCTGATGAGTTTCCAAATTTACCCGCTATTTATGATTCAATTGAAAAAAATAATCTTAGTAATGAAAATTTTGTCAATTTAATAGAAGCTTTTATTCAGGATAACTTAAAAAATAAGTATCAAACTTTCGACGAAGTCTTGAATTACTGTAAAAAATCTGCTAATCCTGTTGGTAGAATTTTACTTGAACTTTTTGATATTAGAAGTGAAGAAGCTTTTGAATATTCTGATTCCATTTGCACAGCTTTGCAACTTACTAATTTTTATCAGGATTTAAGTATAGATATTTCGAAAGAAAGATTTTATATTTCTCAAGATTTATTAAGAAGTTTCAATCTTTCTATTGATGAACTAAAAACATTTTATGAATCAAAAACTATTAACGATAACTTTAAATTATTAATGGAACATTTGATTGAATTGACCAATGATCTTTTCTCTAAAGGTGAAAAACTAATTCCAATCCTAAATGGTTTATTCAAATTCGAAATTAAATTAACAATTTTAGGTGGTAGAGAAATCTTAAGTAAAATCAGAAAATTAAATTACAATCCATTCAGGAGTCGACCCACCCTAAAAAAGTTTGACTGGATTAAATTACTACTTGGTAGTCTTTACAAATGAGCAGAACAATTGAAGAAAATATAACCAGACAAAGTAATAGTAGTTTTTATTATACATTCCTTTTGCTACCTGAACATCAAAAGAGAGCAATGCATGTAGTTTATGCATTTTGTAGAATTACTGATGATATTGCAGATGCGATTGATGAACCAGAGGAAGAGAAACAGAAAAAATTAGAGGAGTGGGAAAAGGAACTTAAATTAGCATTGAATAGCAAATCAAGATATAATTTATTGAACTCTCTTGCATCAGTTATTCGAGAATTGAAAATGTCGGTTGAGCCATTTTTCGAATTGATTGAAGGGGTTAGAATGGATTTAATTAAAAAAAGATATGATACCTTTGATGAACTAAAGTTATATTGTTATCGTGTAGCATCTACAATTGGTTTGATGTCAATTGAACTTTTTGGCTATAAAAACCCCGCAAGTCGTCAATATGCATACAATCTTGGAATTGCAATGCAGTTAACAAATATATTGAGAGACTTGAAGATTGACGCACAACAGAATAGAATTTATATCCCACAAGAAGATTTGAAAAAGTTTAATTACAGCGAAGAGGATTTAATTAATTCAGTTTATAATTCATCTTTCATTAACCTTATGAAATTTGAAGTGGATAGAGTAGAAAATTTTTATAAAAAGGCAAATAAATTTTTTCATCCTGAAGATTATAAAGTTCTTGCAATGGGTAAAGCAATGGAAGAAATTTATTACAAAATTCTTAAAAACATTAAAAAGAATAATTACGATGTTTTTAGAAAGCAAAATAATGTTAATAAGCTAACAAGAATTTTGATAACGATTAAAAATTACTTCAGATATAATCTTCTATCGAAATGAAAAAAGTAATTGTAATTGGTGGAGGATTAGCTGGTATTACAGCTGCAGTTTATTTGAAAGAGAAAAATTATGAAGTAACTTTAATTGAAAGTAGCCCAGCACTCGGTGGCCGAACAAAATCATTTTTTGACTCCGGTTTTAACTGTTATCTCGATAATGGTCAACACATTTTAATTAAGGGTTATAAGAATACACTGGAATTATTAAAGAAATTCAGAGCCGGGGGTAATTTTTTTTACAAAGAAAATTTTTCGATTACATTTTTAGACAAAAAGTCAAATGAATGGCAATTCTCAATTTCGAAATCAGTAAAAACGGTAATCGATTTTTTACGACTTAAAAATTTGAATTTATCCGAAAAGATTTCCCTGTTAAAATTTTTTATGTCAATTAAAAATCTAAAACACGAAAGTTTAGAAAATGAAACTGCACTGGAGTTATTAGAAAGAAATAAACAAAGTAAAAATCTTATTAATAACTTCTGGAAGTTATTGATTGAGTCTGCACTTAACACACCCATTGAAAAAACTTCTGGTCAAATTTTTTTATTCGTCTTAGAAAAAATGTTTATTGAAGATATAACAAATTCAAGCTTGATTATTCCTAAATATTCATTTCATGAATCATTAATTGTTCCTGCTGAAAAGTATCTTCAAGAGAAAAAAATTAAAATTCTAAAAGCATGTGGAATTGAAAAAATTTTAATTGAAAATAATATGATAAAAGGAGCTTTAGATAAATATGGAAATGTTCACTTTGCGGATTATTATGTTTTAGCTGTTCATCCAGCTAATATTCAAAAGTTAATTAATGAATATAAATTTCAGCTTGAATATCAGACAATAATCAATCTTCATATAAAATTATCAAGTAAAAAATATGAGAATAAATTTTTCGCAATATGGGATTCTATCATCCACTGGGTTTTTTTTCATAAGAATCATTTAACAGTTGTGAAGAGTTCAGCTGATAATCTACTTAAGTTTTCTAATAAAGAAATTGTTGAAATTTTTTTGAATGAATTGGTTTTAATTTTTCCTGATCTAAGTGAAAAATTAATCCAGATCAAGAATGATCCCAATAATTTTAGACTGATTAAAGAAAAAAGAGCAACATTTATTTCTGAGTTGAATTCTTTAAAAAACCGACCCTTAATTTCTACAAAATTCAATAATCTTTTTCTCGCTGGTGATTATGTTAATACAGGTTATCCGTCTACGATTGAAAGTGCAGTAATTAGTGGTAGAATGGTCGCTGATGAGATTGACAGGTTAAGCAATACTTAAATCAATATCAATAGAAAATTTCAAATCAATTTATTTTATTAATCAGGTCAGATTAATTTATTTGAGAAAAAAATTATACTCAATAAACTGATAAATAGTTAATATTTATTTCAAGCAAAAATTTTTAATAGTCATTTCAAAAAATTTATCTGCTATATTTTGTCTGCATATAATCAAAAACCCTTTTACTGATTTTTTTGATTACCTCATCACCAATTCTTGATTGTGGCAAGTCTTTTGTCATAATCACTAGGATGTAATTAAAGTTTTCACAAAAGAAGATGCCCATTTCACAACGAACATCATCTAACTCACCACCTTTACTTGCGAGAGTTATTTCTTCATTGATATCATCTAATAAAGGTGTTTGCTTGGGAATGCTTAATATTTTAATTGCTTCATTTGTCAAAGAATCTGGTAGGATTTGATATCTGTATATTGACTCTAAAAGTTTTAATTTATCTTCTGGCGAAGATAAATTTTCTTTTCCAACTTTTCTTGCTTCGAAATCCATCATTTTGCGTTGAAGTTTTGTATTTTTAAGTTCCAAAGATTGTATTGTTTTGTTGATATTCTCCATCCCTAATCTGTCAATTAAGATATTTGTTGCAGTATTATCACTCTGTTGAATCATTAAAAGGGCAAGGTTATAATAATTCAATTGTAAATTACTTTGATCAAAGTATTGAAGAAGTCCACTCCCACCAACCTTGTAATTCACTGGAATATTTTCATATAAATTAATTTTTCCTTTTTCAAATTCCTTCAGCAGATGAATTAATATTTCAATCTTAATTGCACTTGCAGTGGGGAAAATTTCTTTTTCGTTAAAGAGAAAAGTATCCCCAGACTTTAAATCTTTGAAAGCTACTCCAATTGGATAGCTGAAATCTTTTATGATTTTGTTAAGCAAAGTGTCTTCATGTATTTCAGAATTTTCAAAAAATCGTTGAAAATCATAGGATTTTAAGATTTGAGCAGAAATATTAAAATGAAATAAAAAAAATGAAATGATTAAAAGTAAAAAAGTTTTAATGAATCTTTTCATAAATCTCTCCGATTCATTGAATTAGAGATAAAGAATATTTAAGTTTGAAATGAAAGATAGTTCATAATTTAAAATATTAAATCTATCAAACATAAACTAAAACAAGGGAGGATTAAATGCCCACATTAAAAGAAAAACTCGCCGAACAAATTCCTGCATTACGAGAAGAGGTAAAAGATCTTGTTAAACAACACGGCGATAAAGAAGTTGATAAAATAACCGTCGCCCAGATATTTGGTGGGCTGCGAGGAGTTAAATCACTGGTATGTGATACATCATCAGTTCCACCTGAAAGAGGATTATTGATTCGTGGAATTCCAGTAATTGAATTAGCCGATAAACTCCCAGAAGAAATTTTTTATCTTCTTTTGACTGGTGAATTACCTGATGAAGAATCACTTAAGCTTTTAATGCAAGATTTAAAGAAAAGAAGAAAAGTTCCAGATTATGTGTGGAAAGTTTTGAAAGCTATGCCTAAAGATTCTCATCCAATGTGCATGTTGAATACTGCTATACTTGTGATGGAGAAAGAATCAGTCTTCAAAAAACAATATGATAAAGGTTTGAAAAAAGAGGATTACTGGATTTATACACTCGAGGATGCATTAAATCTTGTAGCACGAGTTCCTATTATTGCAGCTGGAATTTACAGAATGAAATACAACAAAGGTCCTCGAATTCCAAGCGATCCTAAACTTGATATGGGTGCTGATTTTGCAAAAATGCTTGGTATTAAAGATCCGAAAGGTGAATTTGTTAAATTAATGCGTTTGTATCTTGTCCTTCATTCAGATCATGAAAGTGGTAATGTTAGCGCAGCAACTGTGCAAACTGTAGCTTCTGCTTTATCGGATCTTTATTATGCACTTTCTGCAGGATTGAATGGATTGGCTGGTCCACTTCATGGACTTGCAAATCAAGAATGCTTGAAATTCGTTTTGGATCTCAAGAAGCATTTCAAAGGTGTACCAACAGATGAACAACTCAGAGAATTTGCGTGGGATTGGTTGAACAGTGGTAAAGTAATTCCTGGATATGGTCATGCTGTATTAAGAATTACCGATCCAAGATTTGATGCATTCTTAAAATTTGGTCAAACTTATTGTGCTAATGATCAAATCTTCCAGATTGTGGAGAAAATATTTAATGTTGTTCCTAAAGTTCTGATGGAACAGGGGAAAGCAAAAGATCCGTGGCCCAATGTTGATGCTGGAAGTGGTGCGTTACTCTGGCATTATGGAATGAAAGAATTTGATTATTACACTGTGCTCTTTGCAGTTTCGAGAACTCTTGGAGTGACCGCTCAAACAGTAATTGCAAGAGCAATTGGTATGCCTATAGTTAGACCTAAATCAGTTACAACACAATGGATTAAAGAAAAAGTATCTCAGCAAAGCTGAATGCAATAAATAAATTGATTAATTCACTAAGCTGTTCAGTCATATTGGCTGAACAGCTTTTTTATTTTTAAAATTTTAATTCAGCTCAAGATTAATGATAATTTTACAAAAAATAATATTTGTTTTAAGATGCAGATTCAATTTTTTAACTTTGTATTAAAATTTAATTTTTATGGAAATGATAATCTCACGTAGACGATTAAGAGAAAAAGTTCTTCAAATTCTTTATGCTTATGAACTTTCAAACAATTCATTGGATCTGATGTTTGATGAATTACTTCAAGAAGTTTCGGATGAAGAATCGAAGGAATTCGTTAAGTCGCTTACACTTCTAACAATTAAACATCGAGAAGAATATGATGAGATGATAAAGCAGGTTGTGAAAAATTGGGAGATTGAACGAATCGCTATTATTGATAGATTACTAATTCGTATGGCAACTTGCGAAATGCTCCACTTTCCTGAAATCCCACCAAAAGTCTCAATCAATGAGGTAATAGAAATAGCTAAAAGGTATTCTACTGAGCAGAGTGATAAATTTATAAATGGTGTTCTTGATGCTATCCTTAAAAAACTAAAAGCAGAAAATCGAATTAACAAGCGTGGTCGTGGTTTAATAGAAAATTAAATCAGCTTAAGGTACACTGGTGCAAATTAACTGGAAGAAATTCCTATCTGAAAAATACAGAAGAGTTTTTTATTGGTCTCTTTTTGATTTCGCCAATACTTCTTTTTCAATTACAATAGTCACTTTTGTTTATGCTGTGTATTTTAAAGAAACTGTGGCAAGCGGTCAACCGATTGGAGATTTTTACTGGAGCTTAGGGACTGGAATTTCGATGTTTATTGTTGCGTTAATTTCACCATTTCTTGGTGCAATTGCTGATCACTCTGCTGGTAAAAAAAGATTTCTTCTTTTCTTTACTTTACTTTGCATTATATCCACAGCATTACTTTATTTTATCTCTGAAGGTAAAATTATTGAAGGATTGATTTTATTTATTCTTGCTAACATTGGTTTTGAAGCGGGACTTGTATTCTACGATGCATTTTTACCTGAAATTTCTGAAGAAAAAAATTTTGGAAGAACATCAGGTTTTGGTTTTGCAATGGGCTATATAGGTTCTTTTGCCTCACTTATGATAGTTTATCCTCTTGTCTTAAATGATTTGGTAAAATTATCTTTTCCAGCAGCAGCTATTTTTTTTCTGATTTTTTCAATTCCTCTCTTTCTATTCCTGCCAGATACAAAGCAAAATGTCAAAAGAGAAAAAAGCTATTTTTCGATAGGGATCGAGAGAATTACATTTACTATTTCTAATTTGAAGAATTATAAAAATCTTGCTCTATTTTTACTTGCATTTTTCTTCTACATAGAAGGTATTAATACGGCGATTTATTTCTCTGGTATTTATGCTAAATCGACTTTGAATTTTAATTTTAGTGAATTGACAATATTTTTTATGATCGCTCAGACGACAGCTGTTTTAGGTTCCATTATTTTCGGTGTTGTTGCTGATTCCATTGGGCAGAAGAAAACAATTTATTTAACTCTTGTAATCTGGTTCTTAGTGATTTTTTCTGCTTCAATTGTTCAATCGAAAACTGGATTTTTTATAATTGGTATTATTGCTGGACTTGGAATGGGTTCTACACAATCTGTTAGTAGAAGTTTGATGAGTAAACTCACCCCTGACGATAAAAAAACGGAATTCTTTGGTTTCTATTCATTCTTTGGAAAATCTTCAGCTATTTTTGGCCCTCTTGTATTTGGTTTCGTATCCTGGCAAACTGGCAGTCAAAGATTAGCAATTCTTACAACGGGTTTATTTTTTACAGTCGGTATGATTCTTTTGAGTTATGTAAAGGAGAAGGAATAAATCAAGTTTATCTTGTTAAATTTTTTGCCAGTAATTTAAAAGCTATTTTTATACTAAAAATTCAATTGTAATTGTCATAAACAAGAATCTAAATTTGGACTTCAAAATTAAATTAATTGACTGAGAAGATTAGTTAATTTTGATTTGTATTATATGTTTTGTAATCCCACCAAGAATTTTTTAATTAACCTTTTAAGTGAAAAATGTTTTACCAGGTTTTTAAAAGCAGATTAAGACTTTTAATCATCTATTGACTTCTTCTATTACTTGCTTCAAACAGATATTTTGAATAATTTGATTTAGAAAAATGAACAACAATGAGAGCTTTAATCAAAAATATTTTAATTCTCACCTTTATTGCTCAATATTTATATACACAATCGGGTAAGGTTTTTGTCCTGAAAATTGATGATGCAATCTCTCCACCAATTTCAGAATATATTCATGATGGAATTAAACAAGCACTTGAAGAGAATGCTGAATGTTTAATAATTAAATTAAACACGCCAGGTGGGTTACTTAAATCAACAAGAGTTATTGTTTCAGATATTTTAGAATCAAATATTCCAATTATTGTCTATGTAACGCCATCTGGTGCGCAGGCTGCTTCGGCAGGGGTTTTTATTACTCTGGCTGCACATATAGCTGCAATGACACCAGGAACAAACATTGGAGCGGCTCATCCAGTTTCTATTGAGAAGACAGATACAGTAATGATCGAAAAAGCAACTAATGATGCCGCAGCTTTCATTCGTACTATTTCGGAAAAAAGGAATCGCAATGTGAAGTGGGCAGAAGATGCAGTCCGAAAAAGTTTATCCATTACTGAAACAGAAGCTTTAAAATTAAAAGTTATTGATTTAATTGCTTCTGATTTGAAAGATCTTTTGAGGAAAGTTGATTCAATGAAAGTATCAGGTAATTTTGGTGAGAAAGTTCTTCGAACTAAAGATGCTGAGATTACTGAATTTGAAATGTCAATTGGTCAAAAACTATTGCGATTGATAAGTGATCCAAACATTGCATACATATTACTTATGATTGGTCTTTATGGCTTACTTTTTGAACTTTATAATCCTGGTTCAATTTTCCCTGGTGTGATTGGTATAATTTCTTTGATTCTTGCTTTCTACGCTCTTCATACTTTGCCAGTAAATTTTGCAGGAATTGCACTCATAGTTGTAGGGATAATACTTTTTGTCCTTGAAACACAAATTGTAAGTCATGGACTTTTAACAATAGGAGGACTTGTGTCATTTATATTAGGTTCACTTATGTTAATAAAAACTGAATCAGCACTTGAAGTATTTAAAGTTTCTTACCAAATAATAATTGTTCTGGCAATTCTAACATTTCTATTTTTCTCATTTGCGATTGGACTTGGATTAAGAGCTCAAAAAAAGAAAACCCAGACTGGTCTGGAGGGAATGATTGGCGAAATTGGTGAAGCTATTACGGAATTAAATCCGTATGGACAAATTAAAGTTCATGGTGAAATATGGAACGCTATTTCAATTGACAATCGAATAATTGAGCCGTCTACAAAAGTTGAAGTTGTTGATTTTCAAAATCTGACACTTAAAGTTAGAAAAATTCAGTGAGGTTAATATGATATCACCTATTTTATTTACAATTCTTTTTTTTGTGATTCTAATTCTTTCGAGTGCTATTAAAATTCTCAGAGAATACGAAAGAGGTGTAGTTTTTAGACTTGGAAGATTAATCGGAGCTAAAGGTCCCGGGCTTATTATCTTAATACCACTTGTTGATCGAATGGTTAGAGTAAGTTTGCGAACCATAGTTATGGATGTGCCACCACAGGATGTTATAACGAAAGATAATGTATCGCTTAAAGTAAATGCCGTTGTCTATTTTCGTGTAATTCAAGCGGAAAAGGCAATCGTAGAGGTAGAGGATTATTTGCTTGCAACTTCACAATTATCCCAAACAACTCTAAGGAGTATTCTGGGCCAATCACAACTTGATGAAATTCTTGCTGAAAGAGAGAAAATTAACCGAGAATTACAGAGGATTATTGATCTTCAAACTGAGCCATGGGGAATTAAAGTATCGAATGTTGAGATTAAACATGTAGACTTACCAATAGAAATGCAAAGAGCAATGGCAAGACAGGCTGAAGCTGAGAGAGAAAGAAGGGCAAAAATTATTCATGCTGAAGGTGAATTTCAAGCGAGTCAAAAATTAAAAGAAGCTGCTCAAATAATCGAAGATCATCCTGTTGCAGTTCAATTAAGATTTCTACAAACTTTGAGTGAAGTAGCAAGCGAGAAAAACTCTACAACAATTTTCCCGATTCCGATTGATTTAATAAAACCTTTTTTGAAAAATAAAAAGAAATGAAGTACATAATTGAGAAAGGTTAGAAAATTTTTTAAGATTGTAATAGTTCTTTAAGTTTTTGCGGGCGTAGCTCAGTTGGTAGAGCGTCAGCTTCCCAAGCTGAGGGTCGCGGGTTCGAATCCCGTCGCCCGCTCTCGGTTTTATTAATTAAAAGTTACAATAACAATCAATTAGGGGTGAATCTTAAATAGTAATTTTAATTACATTCAAATGTTTCTACAAAAATCAACATTAAAAAAAATAATTTTTCACTCTTTAATCAATTTTTCCCAGAAGCAGTCCCTGATTTGATCAAAGAAATTCTTCTCTAAATAGCCAGATTATTCAATTTTTTAAGTTTACTTAGCATAGTTAAGGAGACCTTTTTCTTTATTATTACAAAAACTTTTACCTCGACTTCGCTCGACAACCATACCTCGACTTCGCTCGGTAACCTTGCCTCGGCTAAGCTCGAAATCCGATTGATAAGGTCATCGAGCGGAGTCGAGATGACCTGTGTTCTCAATTAACAATCATTCTACCTAAAAATATCTATTGTCTCAAATTCGCTAAGGAAACGGAAATGAGTTTTAATGTGCTTACTAAGAAATCAAAGAAATATTTCACCAGAAAGTATGAAGCAAAACAATTAAGCTTTTGAGAAGGAGGTAGTTAAAACATGTTAGATTTGTTTTTATAAGTAATGCAAAAAAAACTATCTCCGAAAGAGTTGTATATGAATTAGATTTTGAAACAAATTCAAAATGACTCTTCGACTTTGTATCTTAAAACAAGTTCAGTATGACACTTTGAGAGTTTTTATATTCCGAAAAAAATTCTTGATGTTGCTTTGAGAACTTTTAGATACTAAAAAAATTATAGTCTGGCATACTGATCTAATTTGATTGTTTTAGTTTATTGGTCGGAATGACAATTTTAGAAAATGCATTAAAAAAAAATTATTATTGAAAAGATTAGTTCAATTAAAAAAGTTGATTCTCATCCCCCGCAGAAATAACTTGATAACAAAATTTTTATTAGACGATTAATTAAAGTCCCTTCAATTTATTTATATGAGAATATCAAAAGCAAGAAAAATTTTTTTGGAATTATAAAATGAAAATATTCAAATAAGACTTGACATTGTTAAATGGAAATGATAAGTTTAGTTAGAATTTAATAGGTAATTCTACGAAATGGGGAGAACGACAGAAATTAATTCCAATGAAATTATTGTTGATTTGAGAAATATTAAATCAATTAAGGGATGGAGTTGTTCAAATAATTTTTTGGGATGGTTAAGGGCGTCAAGTGATTCTTTAATAAAGCATTCGAGTTTTAAACTCTTTTCAAAATAATATTTTGTGATATAATATAGATAGTTCATAAATAATTTAAGAAAGGAGGGGTTTAAAATGAAAACCTTATTAATTT
>CALDZP010000087.1 GCA_937944105.1 uncultured Ignavibacteria bacterium | reverse complement strand
TCAAAATTTGGGGAAGGAATAATTCGATATGGAGTGGCGTAATGGAAAAATTAAAATGTGTTAATAGAATATATGAAAGTGAAGATTTGTTGTTGCTGAGTATTGTCATTCATGGTCATGCGAATAGCGTTGATAGGTCTAAATTGCTCAGGTGATGTGAAAAATGCCGAAAAATAACATCCCGCTTTAGCGGGATTTTTTTGATAAGCGTGACCATTTATAGTCATGTTAATGTAGGTGGAAAAAATTTAATTTTTTAGTTTAGATAAAAATTTGATCTATTAAAACATATTTAGGGAGGTGGAAAATGAAGGCAAAAATCAATTTATCTCGTTTCATTTATTTGATTTCATTCGTTTTAATTTTTCTTTTCATAACATATTCAATAAAAGTTAATGGGGAGGTAGAGACAATGATAATCACTAATCAAGAAATTAACCTTCCAAAACCAAAATTTTCTGGAACGACATCACTGGAAGAGTCCTTATATAAAAGAAGATCAATAAGAAATTACAAAAACGAGCCTTTAACTTTACAGGAAGTTTCACAATTATTATGGTCCATGCAAGGGATAACTGATGAAGGTTGGGGATTAAGAACATCACCATCAGCGGGTGCATTATATCCACTTGAAATTTACATAGTTGTTGGTAATGTAATAAATTTAGAATCAGGAATTTATAAATATTCTCCACAAAATCATTCTCTAAAAAAGATACTAAATGGTGATAAACGTAAAGAAATATTTAATGCAGCGCTGCAGCAAGAATCTATAATTCAAGCGCCTGCGAATATTGTTATTACAGCAGTATTTCAAAGAACAGCAAAAAAATATGGTAGCAGAGCTGAAAGATATGTATGGCTTGAAGCTGGACATGCGGCACAAAATTTACTTTTGCAAGTAACAGCTCTCGGTTTAGGTGCTGTACCTATAGGTGCTTTTTATGACGAAAAGGTGAAAGTGGTTCTTGGATTACAAAAAGATGAAGAACCGCTTTACATAATTCCTGTAGGAAAAAAATGAGAAATAATTCCTACTATCGTTAGCTAAAAATTGAATTGAAACTAATTTAAAGTTGTGACCATTTAGAAGTCAATTAAAATTTTTTCTAATTTGATAGTGTAAAGTTTAATAAAAATTTAAGTGATAAGTTGTTAGTAGAAGTTCATACATCTTAATTGTGGATTTATGATTAGTTAACCGAATAAATCATTTATTTTTCTCATAAAATTTTGACCACATAACTGAGAAAAAACAATTTCATTAAAGTAGATAGAAAGTGATCCCAAATTATTTTCTATTTTTGTATTCTATTTATGACAATTGAAACTATTACCTTGATAAAAATTTTGACTTTAATAATTATAAATGACAGGCTTTAAAAAAATATTATTAATTTCACTTGGACTTTCTTTTGTTACACTTGGTATCATAGGGGTTTTTATTCCTGGTTTACCAACTACAATATTTATGATACTGGCTGCTTATTGTTTTCTTCGCACTTCGCCAAAACTTTATAATTGGGTGATTGAAAACAAAATCTTTGGGCATAAAGTCAAACATTTTATGGAGACTAAAACAATTCCTTTGCGCGGGAAAATTCATTCAATATCAGCTATGTGGATTATGGTTTTAATCTCGGTCTTTTTACTTAAGGTAAGTTTGTTAATTAAGTTAATTATTGTGGGTTTTGCTGTGATTGGAACAATCGTAATTCTATCATTTCCAACGGCTGAGGATATTTAATTTTTATATCATATTTAATGAACGGAGTTAGGGATCTTTTTCATTTTTTAATGATTAATTATTACCGTGAAAAATAAATCTCAAATAGTTTCACTTCCGCGTGCTCTATCTAAACTCGGCTTTTGCTCAAGAAAAATGGCAATTAAATTAATTAGTGAAGGGAGAGTCCGCGTGAATTCATTAATTAGTTATAACCCTGAACAAAGAATTAACCTTTCAAAAGATAAAATTGAAGTCGATGATAAAATCTTAAAACCACAAAACTTTATCTACATTTTATTAAATAAACCAAAAGGACTTATAACAACAACTAAAGATGAAAAAGGACGAGATACTGTATACAAATGTTTCGAAGGTTATAATTTGCCATACATTTTTCCAGTTGGAAGATTGGATAAGGCAAGTGAAGGTTTACTTTTATTTACAAATGACACAAGTTTTGCAAATTACATTCTTGATCCAGAAAATCATATTGAAAAAACGTATCATGTTAAAATCAATAAAAAAATAAATGACGAATTGCTTAATAAAATCAAGTCTGGTATTAAAACAAATGATGGAGATTTGTTGACAATCAAATCAATTAGAATTTTGAGAGAAGGGCAAAAAACTTGCTGGTTAGAGATAATTCTAGATGAAGGAAAGAATCGGCACATCAGAAGAATTTTTGAAACACTTGGAATTGAAATTTTAAGACTTGTAAGAGTTTCGATTGGGCAATTAAAATTAGGTGAATTACAAAAAGGTAAATTTAGATTTTTGAAGGACTCTGAAATTAAAAATTTACTCAAGAAGAATTAATTTTTACTTTTATATTGATATTAGAAGTATAAGCAACTGATTTTCCAAATAAGTCATAATAAGTTTGCACTTTTTTTATGTTTATACATCTTCACACACATTCAAATTATTCATTTTTGATTGGTGCGACTAGAATTGAAGAATTAGTTGCTCAAGCAAAAAAATTTAAAATGCCAGCTATTGCACTTACTGATTTAAACGGCATGTATGGACTGATTGATTTTGCTAAACTTGCTGTGGAAGAGGGAATTAAACCAATTTTAGGTGCAACCATAGATGACCCAAATAACCTGGATTTCAAAGTTGTTCTTCTTGCTAAGAATCGTCAAGGTTATTCAGAGCTTTGTAAAATAATTACTGAAAGACAGGTGAATGAAAATTTTTCGCTGATTGAGACCTTAAAAAATTATTTGATTTACGGAGCTCAAAATTTAATCTTTCTAAATTCTTCGTTAGATTTTTTAGTTCAATTAAAAAACGAAATTGGCAATATCAATTTTCTTAATTTTTATGTCGAACTTTTCTCAGTTTCTCAAAAAAAATCAGAACTATCAAAAATAAGAATAAATACAAAAAAACTTTATGAGTTTGCTGTTGAAAATAATCTTCCTTTTGTTGCAACCAATCCAGTATATTTTTTGAAGAAGGAAGATTTTTTACTTCACAAAGTGCTTCTTGCGATCAAATACAATACAACACTTTCGCATATTGAGTATTTAATTCACAAAAATTTCAGTTTCGAGGAAACAAATCAAATATCAGATAAGAAACTAAGAGGGCAAAATGATAAATATTTAATTTTAAATGATGTTGGCAAAAAGATTTTGAGTTCACTGGCGACTGAAGAAAACTACTTTAAATCTTCAGAGGAGATGATGAAACTATGGAAATCAATCCCCGAAGCAATTGAAAATACAAAGAAGATCGCTGAAGAATGTAATGTTGATCTTGAATTGGGAAAATATAAACATCCAAAATTTCCCTTACCTGAAGGGGAGACTTCTTTTTCATATTTGTGGAAAATTGCGTTTCGTGGACTTGAAGAAAAATATAAGCCGATTACACAAGAAGCAATTAATCGACTTCAAGAGGAATTGAGTGTAATAGAACAGCTCGGTTTTGCGGATTATTTCTTGATTGTCTGGGATATTGCTCAACAGGCAAAACGAATGAATATGATGATGCTTGGTAGAGGTTCAGCTGCTAATAGTATTGTAGCCTATTGTCTTGGTCTAACTCAAATCGATCCACTTAAACATAATCTTTTTTTTGAAAGATTTCTCAATCTTGGTCGTGCCTCACCACCAGATATTGATCTTGACTTTTCATGGAAAGAAAGAGATGCAATTGTTAAATATGTTTTTGATAAATATGGGGAGGATAGAGTTGCAATGATTTCAACTACAGTGACTTTCAGAGCTCGTTCTGCTTTTAGAGAAGTCGCAAAAGTTTTTGGTTTAAGTAATTCTGAGATTTCAGAATATTCCCAATATATTCCCTGGACGAGTGCCGAAAATCTTCCCGTCTTATCAGAAAAATTTCCTGAGGCAAAAAAGCTTAAATTTGAAAGTGAGCCCTTAAAAACAATTGTAAAAATAGCTCAAAGATTCGCAGGGTTCCCGCATCATTTAAGCATTCATCCAGGTGGAATTGTTATTTCGCCAGAACCAATTACAAATTTTACCGCACTTGAATACGCCGAAAATAAAGGGCTCGGATTAATTATCACACAACCTGATATGTATCCAATTGAAGATTTAGGATTAGTTAAAATTGATTTATTATC
>CALDZP010000086.1 GCA_937944105.1 uncultured Ignavibacteria bacterium | reverse complement strand
TTTAATCTTTTTTCATAAATTTGAATAACTATGCGAATACCAGTAGTTGTTATAGTTGGAAGACCTAATGTAGGCAAATCCACTTTGTTTAATCGATTAGTCGGTAAAAGAGAAGCTATTGTTGATTCGACTTCGGGAGTTACCCGTGATAGAAATTATGGCGAAGTTGAATGGGCTGGAAAAGTTTTTAATTTAATCGATACCGGCGGATTTGTACCTAATTCAGATAATATATTTGAAAGAGCAATTGCTGAACAAATTAATGCAGCTCTTCAGGAAAGTGATGCAATAATTTTCCTTCTGGATGCAAATGATGGAATTACACCCGTCGATAGAATGATTGCCAATTTACTTCGCAAATCTAATAAACCAGTCTATATCGTTATTAACAAAGTTGATAATGCAGAAAAAGAAAATCTATCAGCTGATTTTTATGAACTTGGTTTTGATAAACTTTATACAATTTCAGCTCAACTTGGTAGAAACATTGGAGATTTTCTTGATGAATTAACAAAAGATTTCCCAGAAAATAAAAATCTTATTGAAGAAAATTCTAAATCGCCAAAATTTGCTGTTGTTGGAAAACCTAATGTTGGTAAATCATCTTTTGTAAATGCAATTCTCGGTTATGATAAACATATTGTCACCGAAATTCCAGGAACAACTCGTGATGCCATTGATACAAAATTCAAATATTACGGTAAAGAAATAGTTTTAATTGACACTGCAGGATTGAGGAGAAGAAGCAGAATTGTTGAAAGCATTGAATTCTTTAGTGTTGTTCGAACATTAAAAGCTCTTGACCGCTGTAATGTGGCAATCGTATTAATTGATGCAACGCAGGGAATTGAAAAACAGGATATGCGTATTATTAACGAAGCAATCAAAAGAAAAAGAGGCGTTATTATTGCAGTAAATAAATGGGACCTAATTGAAAAGGATTCAAAAACTGCTCACAAATTTGAACTTGCATTAAAAGAAATATTAGGTGAGTTTAATTATATTCCAATAGTTTTTATCTCAGCATTAAATCGTCAGAGAATTTACAAAGTAATTGATTTAGCACTTAAAATTCTTGATGAATGGAATAAAAAAATTTCAACATCTCAATTGAATGAATTTCTTGAAAAAACATTTCGAAATTATTCTTTACCTTCTACACCAACGGGCAAAGAGATCAAAATCAAGTATGGGACACAGCTTAAAACCGCTCCTCCTGTTTTTGCTTTTTTTACAAACGAACCAAAGTATATTCAGGATCACACACGAAAATTCATAGAAAATAAATTAAGAGAAGAATTTGATTTTGAAGGTGTACCTTTAACTTTAGTTTTTAAGAAAAAATGAGTTTGAAAAGAAAAATTATCGTAATTGGTGGAAGTGCCGCAGGTCCAGCAGCTGCTGCTAAAGCCAGAAGAGTAAATCCGAAAAATGAGGTAATCCTTTACGAAGCCGGAAATTATATTTCAATTGGTACTTGTGAAATCCCTTATGTGTTAACTGGAGAAATAGATAGCGTTGAAAAATTAATTTTCTTTACACCTGAAACTTTTGAGAAAGAAAAAGGAGTAAAAACTAAAATCAATCATCGAGTCGAATTTATCGATAAACATAAGAAGAAAATTTTTGTCCGTGATTTGAAAACACAAAAAGTTTTTGAAGATAATTACGATAAATTAATTTTATGCACAGGTTCGATTAAGAAAACACATCCTCAATTTAGAAGTGGATTAGAAAATGTTTTTTACTTAAAAACAGTCGACGATGTTAAGTCAATTCAAAATTATATAACTCAAAATAAAATTAATTCTGCTCTTGTGATTGGAGCAGGTTATACAGGGCTTGAATCGCTTGAGTTTGTAAAAAATATAGCAAAGGAAATTTATTTAATTGATATTGTCGATTTACCACTTCCTGGATATGATTACGAAGTTCGTAAAATTATTCTTGATAAAATAAAGGAAAAAAATATAAGTTTTATTAGCAACGCAATTAATTTGAAACCTCTTGAAAAGGATAATAAAGTTACCAGAGTAACAATTAACAATGAACAAATTGATGTAGATTTTGTTTTAATTACTATTGGATTCGAGCCGAATAATTCTCTTGCAAAGATTGCCAATCTTTCTCTCAATTCACCATGTGGTTCTATTAAAGTTGACGAAAAACAAAAAACTTCTGATGATAACATTTATGCAGCTGGTGATTGTTGTGGTGTGAAGGAATTTATTACCAAAAAAACAAGATGGATTCCTCTGGCTTCATTTGCTCATAATCAAGGTCATGTGGCGGGAGCAAATGCGTCAGGCGAACCTGCTACTTTTAGACCTGTTGTTAGAAATATTGCTTTTAGGTTTTTTGACTTGAGTGTTGCAATGGTTGGATTGACCACCGATGAAATTGAAATGAATCAAATTAAATTTAGAGAAGTTTTCACTATTGGAAATTCTCGAATTAAAATTATGCCTGGTGGATTGAAACATTTTGTTAAAATTAAATTTAAGAGTGAAGATAAAAAAATAATTTCTGCAAATTTGGTTGGTGGCGATGATATAATCGGCAAAGCAAATTTGATTTCATTTGCAATTAAGTCGAACATTTCTATTGACAGGTTTCAAGAGATAGATTTTATCTACACACCAACTCTTTCACCTTTCATTGAAACTCTATCTATCTTAGGAAAAAAATCTGGTGAGTGATATGAAAATAAAAAATCTAATAATTGTCGATCATCCTCTGGCAAAGAGAGATTTAACAATACTTCGTGATAAAAATACAACTCCACTTGAATTTAGAAATGCAATTAAAAGGATTTCTTCAGTTTTGATTACTGCTGTTACAAAAAATTTTGAACTTAAAGAAATAAAAGTTCAAACTCCCTTAGAAAAAACAACTGGTTACAAGTTAAATCACGAAGTTGTAATTGTTCCAATTTTAAGAGCTGGCTTAACCCTTGTTGATCCTTTCCTTGAAATGATTCCTGATGCAAGTGTTGGTCATATTGGATTATATCGAGATGAAGAAACTTTAAAACCTGTTGATTACTACTTGAAACTTCCGAAAAATATTAAAAGAGCAAAAGTATTGATCATAGATCCAATGCTTGCAACTGGTGGAAGTGCTACTGCCGCAATTACTTTTCTAAAAGAAAGAGGCGCAAAAGATATCACTCTTGTTTGTCTTGTTGCTGCACCTGAAGGTGTTACAAAAGTTTATAGCGAACATAAAGATGTTAAGATTTACTCAATTGCTCTCGATCGAACATTGAACGACCGAGGTTACATTCTCCCCGGTCTTGGAGACGCAGGGGATAGAACTTTCGGGACTTTTTGAAAAAATTTTTTCTAACAGATAAATCTAATTAATTAATCATTCGTCTGTATCAATTGTTATTGCATTTGTCAATAGTTGGGTAATATTTTTTCAAAGTTTTTCAATTAGTGCCTCTAATTTGCAATTCCAATTACCAAATAGTATTAGGAGATTTTCAGATTTTTTATGATTGATGCTTCATTTGGAAACAGGATAAAGATTATGGCAGAGACAAATTTTTGGAATGAATTAGATTCACGAAAAACTTTCATTAAATATAATTTTGGTTTACTTTTTTTTGACCCTTGATGGATAGTAAAAAATTGAAAAAAAATAAATCTTAGATTAACTCTGAATTAATTCAGAATGATTTTATAGTCAATTCCGAATTAATAGATATCACTGATAAAGAAGTAAATTCAATAAAACTTTATATTCAGCTTTTAATCAAAAATGACCTTACAAAATTTTGCAGAATCATTCCGCAGATAGAGTTTATCGTTCATCTAAATTCACTCAATCATAAAATCTTAATTAAAAATTCCTCAGAGTTCACTTATTCAAATAAAGACATCATTCATTTGAGGATTTAAAGAAGAATTAAAGAGCAAAAACTCAATCGGAAAACAAAAAAGTTATTTGAAATTTTTATAATATAGCTTAAAAAAGGATTCACTTTCATGGAAATTAGCACTCTCGAAAACTGGCTTTGGGAAGCTGCATGTAAAATAAGAGGCGAAATTGATGCACCTAAATACAAAGACTACATCCTGCCTCTCATTTTCTTAAAAAGACTTTCGGATGTTTTTGAAGATGAACTGAATAAACTGGCTGAAGAATTTAATGATTTAGAACTGGCAAAAGAAATGATTAAGAAAGACCATAGCTTTGTTCGTTTTTATCTTCCAGAAAAAGCAACATGGTCTGAAATAGCAAGACAATCTAATAATGTTGGTGAATATCTTACCGATGTTGTTCGAACCATTGCAAGAGAAAATCCAAAACTTCAAGGTGTAATTGATATTGTGGATTTTAATGCCACAGCTGCAGGACAAAGAATCATAAGTGAAGAAAAACTCAAAGAACTTATTCAAGTTCTCGGGCGCTATCGTCTCGGATTAAAAGATGTTGAACCAGATATTATTGGACGAGCTTATGAATATCTTCTCAGAAAATTTTCAGAAGGCTCTGGACAATCGGCAGGGGAATTTTACACTCCTAAAGAAGTAGCTATTTTGATGTCTTACATTCTTGATCCACAACCTGGCGATGAAGTTTATGATCCTAATTGCGGTTCTGGTGGCTTACTTATAAAAACTCATCTGCGATTCAAAGAAAAATTTGGAACAGATCCTAGAATTGCGCCGATTAAATGTTTTGGTCAGGAAATTTTACCCTCCACCTTTGCTATGGCTAAGATGAATGCTTTCATTCATGATATTGACGCTGAAATTGCACTTGGTGATACGATGAATAGACCTGCATTTTTAGAAGATGGTTCATTAAGAAAATTTGATCTGGTGACTGCTAACCCAATGTGGAATCAAAATTTTTCTCAATCGGTTTATGAAAACGATCCTTTCAATCGTTTTACTTTTGGTTATCCACCATCAAGTAGTGCCGACTGGGGCTGGATTCAACACATGTTTGCATCGCTCAAAGAAAAAGGCAAAATGGCTGTAGTGCTGGATACGGGAGCCGTTTCTCGTGGTTCAGGTAATGAAGGTTCAAACCGAGAAAGAGATATACGAAAAGCATTTGTAGAAAACGATTATATTGAAGCGGTTATTCTTTTACCCGAAAATTTATTTTACAATACCACCTCAGCAGGAATCATACTTGTAATCAATAAAAACAAACCAACCGACAAAAATCGACAATCAAAAATCCTTCTCATCAATGCTTCAAAACTTTATGAAAAAGGAAGACCTAAAAATTTTATACCCGATTCGTCAATACAAAAAATTTCTGAAATTTATCTGAACTTCATAGAAGAAGAAGGCATAAGCAAGATTGTTACAAAAGAAGAAATTG
>CALDZP010000085.1 GCA_937944105.1 uncultured Ignavibacteria bacterium | reverse complement strand
ATTATCAACATCTGTTGTGATGGACTCACCATAATCCCTTTCACTTCCCCCATAATATGTAGCCCATAATCTTTTCCCTGAACTGGAAAATTTTAGGATAAAAGCATCAGAATACCCTCCTTTTTTATTTCCCTGAAAATAAGCCCTACCACCTGGATTATAAGTTGGAAAATTGGTTGACCAAGTGCTCCCTGTCACATATACATTATTATCAGCATCTGTTGTGATGGAAGAACCACCATCGTTATCACTTCCCCCATAATAAGTAGCCCATAATCTGGAAAGTGGTGGGTCAATTGTAAGTGGACCTTTATATTTACCGTCAACATTAAATGCAATGTACTTGCCTTCTTCAACAGCATATTTTAAATCAACTTTACCTCCATCATAAAATGCCAGAATCTCGCCATCTTTAATCTCCCCAACTGGTGTTGATAATATTAAACTCTTGCCATTATCACTTAATTTTACATCAGCCCATTTTACTTCAAGTTTTATATTTGAAATCTCTCCACCTTCTCTAATCTTAAACTCGTGATGCAAAAGCCCATCGTCCCCAATCCTCCATACCCAATCAATATTCGGATAAACATCTTTTATTCTTGCAACTTTATAACTTGGTACAAACAAAACTCCCTCCGGACAATGACTTAAGTAATAATTTGTGTAACCTGGCAATTGCTCTTCATATTCAATTTTTTCCCTAACCAAATTTGCACTTAAAAGATCTACATCTATTCTTGCCCAATTGATCTGGTAATCTTCTTCATTTATGTGAATTTTTCTCTCATAAGGTTTTTCTACCTTTTTATCTTTGATAATTCTTCTATCTTTTATCACATAACTCACACCTTCCTTTCTTACAAATAGGTCAATCCCATTATGTGATGTAGAGAAAAGAACATCTTTAACCTTTTCACCCTCCAGATTTCCTATCTGTCCAAGATTGGGCTCAAAGCCTTTAATGTAAGAAGTAGCTTCTTTTAGGAAATAACTTTTATCTTGTTTGATTTGATCATTAACGCTACCAAAAAGTGGTGTAAAATTATTAATGATATAAAACAAAAGGATCAATACTAAGAAGTTGATGAAGTTGTTAATTTTCTTATGTAGCTCCATCAATTAATTAAATTTTTGTACTATATTATTCTTGCATTTTTATCCCCTGCAAAATTTATTTATAATTTTAATACAAAAAAATCATAACCTAATCTCAATGAAAACAAAACCTGAAATATCATTTATTTACCTTTAACATAATTAAAAATCTTATTTAATTCTTACTACCTCATCATTACACTAATTTTAATACTACTCAATAATTTATTGATTGATTTTTATATTTCATTACTTATGATTAAAAAGAGGTGTTTGTGTAAATCAACATCATTTAGTTTAATTTTAAGGCATTAATTAAATATTCACAAAAAGTGCATTAAAAATTACAACTTTCAATTTTCTTATCTTTGTAAAAAAAAGAGGTCAATATGGATTTTTTGAAAAAACTTGGCATCGAAGAAAAAAACTTTGGTGCCTCAACAGGTCAAAATTGGTTTGAAACTACCTCTGAAGGTGAGTTAAAAATTTATTCTCCAGTCGATGGAAAATTAGTTGGTTCAGTTTATCAAGCTTCTCAAAATGATTACGAAAAAATAATACAACAAGCTACCGAAGCTTTTAAATTCTGGAGAACAGTTCCTGCACCCAAACGCGGAGAAATCGTTCGCCAAATTGGATTACGACTTAGAGAATATAAAGATGCTCTTGGAAGATTAGTATCATATGAAATGGGAAAATCTCTTCAAGAAGGATGGGGTGAAGTTCAAGAAATGATTGATATTTGTGATTTTGCTGTCGGACAGTCACGAATGCTTTATGGTTTCACTATGCATTCTGAAAGACCAAAACATCGTATGTATGAACAATACCATCCTCTTGGAATAGTGGGAATAGTTACTGCTTTTAATTTCCCTGTAGCTGTTTGGTCGTGGAATGCAATGATAGCCGCAGTTTGTGGTGATGTCTGTTTATGGAAACCAAGTTCTAAAACTCCCTTATCTGCAATAGCTACACAAAAAATTATCTCAGAAGTATTGAAAGAAAATAATCTCCCTGAAGGAATTTTTTCTTTAATCATAGGCCGTGGTGCTACAGTTGGAGAAAGAATGCTGGAAGATAAGAGAGTTCCTTTGATTTCTATTACAGGATCAGTTGAAGTAGGACGCCATGCAGCTCAAGTTGTTGCTAAAAGATTAGGAAGAACAATACTTGAACTTGGTGGAAATAATGCAATTATAATAACAGAAAATGCTGATTTGAAATTAGCAATCCCTGCAGTTGTATTTGGTGCTGTTGGTACAGCAGGTCAGAGATGCACTACAACGAGACGATTAATCATTCATGAAAATGTTTATGATAAAGTAAAAGAATCATTAATTAAAGCTTACCAGAGTTTAAGAATTGGAAATCCGCTTGATGAAAAAAATCATATGGGTCCATTAATAGATAAAGCAGCAGTCGAATTATTTGTAAGAGCTCTGGAAGAAGTTAAGAAAGAAGGTGGTAAAATAATTTACGGCGGTGAAGTTTTAACTGGTCCCGGCTATGAATCAGGTTGTTATGTTAAACCAGCATTAGTTGAAGCAGAAAATCATTATAAAATTGTTCAAGAAGAAACATTCGCTCCAATTTTATATTTAATCAAATATTCTGGTTCAGTCGAAAATGCAATAGAACTTCAAAACAATGTTCCACAGGGACTTTCCTCATCAATATTTACTAATAATTTAAGAGAGGCTGAAACTTTCCTTTCTGCATGGGGTAGTGATTGTGGTATTGCAAATGTGAATATCGGTACAAGTGGTGCCGAAATTGGTGGGGCATTCGGTGGTGAAAAAGAAACTGGTGGTGGAAGAGAATCAGGTTCAGACGCATGGAAAGCCTATATGAGAAGACAAACAAATACAATAAACTTCGGTACAGATTTACCTTTAGCTCAAGGAATTAAATTTGAAATTGGTGAGTAATTTTCTAAAGATCTTAGTTAACATTTAAATTTATAACCGTCACGCAACAATTCGTGACGGTTTTTTTTAAATAAGAACTTGGAAATGAATAATTTCAAGAATTAAAAATTTATTAAAATATATCTCAACATCACCTAAGTTTTACTGCCAGTTCAAAAACATCTCTTGCATGGGTTTCAATATTTACTTTATCAATAATGTGCGCAATTTTACCTTCCTTATCAACTATAAAGGTTACACGATTTGCAAAGCCAAGAAAATTTAAGACACCATACTTTCTACAAACTGTTTTGTCCTCGTCTGATAATAAAGGAAAATTAAGTTTATACTTTTCAGAAAATTTCTTCAAAGATTTTTGTGAGTCAACACTAATTCCAAAAACCTGTATTCCATTCTCTTCAAATTTTGACCAATCGTCTCTAATTCCGCAGGCTTGTTTTGTGCAACCAGGTGTATCTGCTTTTGGATAAAAATAAAGAACTACCGGCTTTTTGCCCATATAGTCAGATAACGAATAAAAATTACCAAAAGCATCAGATAACTTAAAATCTGGTGCTTTATCGCCAACTTTCAATTCACTACCTTTCAAAAAAAATCCTGATAAAAAAATTACCATAATCAAGAGAACTGCTATTAAATAAATTTTCATATGATCTCCTTAAATTTGTGTTAAATCAACTAAAAAACAATAAAAATAAAATTAAAATTCCAGTGAAAATAATCAAAGCTTTAGTTTTCGATCTTGGTAATGTCTTAATTTTTTTCGATTGGAAAATTGCACAAAATAGATTAAATGAATTGCAACCTGAACTGGGCGACAAAACAACTAAATTCTTAAAAGAGAATAGAGAATTAATTCATAGTCTCGAATGTGGTAAAATAAGTGATGATTTTTTCCTTAATAAAGTTAGATCTGCTGTTAATTCAAATTTAGACAAAAATTTACTTGCTAAGATTTATTCTGAAATTTTCTGGGAAAATAATGAACTAACCAGTTTACTCCCCCAATTAAAAAAACAATACAAGTTGTATTTACTATCAAACACAAATTCTATTCATCGAAAATATGGATGGAACAACTATTCATTCCTTAAAAATTTTGATCGATTATTCCTTTCTTATGAAATAGGATATGTTAAACCAGAAAAAGAGATTTATGAATTTGTAATTAAAAATATTAATATCAAACCAGATGAATTAGTCTACATTGATGACATAAAAGAGTATGTTGATGCAGCAATTAAATCAGGGTGGAATGCAATTCAATATTTAAATTTTGAAAATCTATTAATTGAATTTAAGAATTATAAAATTGCGATATAAGTTTTTTAAGTTTAATTTTTACAAACCCAGTCTATTAAAAATATAATCAACTCTCTCCAGAAGTTTTGATGAACCGAAAAGTTCCTTTAATTCATTTACATCAACAATCTTATTAACTTTTGGATTATTTAACAATTCAGTAAGAAAATCACTTTCACTATCCCAGACTTTCATGGCTGACGATTGAACAATTTTATAAGCTTCATCTCTTGATAATCCTTTATCAATAAGTAACAATAAAACTTTTTGTGAATGAATTAATCCACGAGTTAAATTAATATTCCTTTCAATATTTTCTTTGTTAATTTTCAAATTGGCAAGGACAAAATTCATTTTATCCAGAATATAATCGAGTAAAATTGTACTATCAGGCAAAATTATTCTCTCAACAGATGAATGAGAAATATCTCTTTCATGCCAGAGATTAATATTTTCAAGAGAGGCAAAGGCATTCGTTCTAATTAATCTTGCAAGACCTGCAATTCTTTCACAGATTATTGGATTTCTTTTGTGTGGCATTGCTGATGAACCCTTTTGACCTTCCAAAAAGGGTTCTTCAACTTCTCTTACTTCAGTCTTTTGCAGGTGACGAACTTCGGTGGCAAACTTTTCAAGCGATGATGCAATCAATGCAAGGGTGAGTAGAAATTCAGCATGAATATCCCTTTGAATTATTTGAGTTGAAATTCTTGCTGGCTTTAATCCAAGTTTTTGACAAACAAATTCTTCCACTTGAGGAGATAAATGTTCATAAGTTCCTACAGCTCCCGAAATTTTTCCAACTGCCGCATCTTCAGTTGCTTTTTTTAATCTTTCAATATTTCGATTAACTTCATCATACCATAAAGCAAATTTTAGCCCGTAAGTAGTTAATTCAGCATGAACTCCGTGAGTTCTTCCAATGCAAACCAGATATTTATGTTCATTAGCCAATTTTTTAAGAGTTGACTTTAAAATTTCTAAATCTTTTAATAAAATTTTACTCGCCTGCTTTATTTGAATAGCAAGGCAAGTATCGAGCACATCCGATGAGGTCATTCCATAGTGGATAAATTTTCCTACCTCCCCAACATTTTTCGAAACTTCAGTAATAAAAGCAATTACATCATGATGAACTTTTTCTTCAATCTGTTTAATTCTATTAATATTAAAATGAGCTTTTTGTTTTATCTGGTTGAAAACAGCTTTTGGAATTTCTTTCAAATGAACTCTTGCCTCCAGTGCAGCAAGCTCAATATCAAGCCAGATTTTAAATTTATTTTCTTCTGACCAGACTTCGGAAATTTCTTTTCGTGAATATCTTTCAATCATCTTTTTTCAAGTTTCATTTTTCTTTCGACTATTTTATCATCGTGTAAAACTTTAAGAGTTATTGTTTGGCCAGTTCGAAATTCATTGAAGATAGATTTAATATCATTTTCATCGTTAATAGGTTCACCTTCAACTTCTAAAATAACATCACCAACTCGAATTTTAGCTTTGTCGGCAGGACTTCCAGATTGAACTTGTGTAACGACTACACCTTTGGTACTTTTTAATCCGTAATATTTAGCAATTCGCTCATCAAGATTTTGAATTGATAAGCCAGTCCAGAAATCTCTATCAATTTTAGAATTTCTTTTTAGTTCTTCAACAACTTTTTTAATTTTATTTATTGGGATAGCAAAACCAATTCCAATATTTCCTGATGAATATGTATTACCAGTATAAATTAGAGTATTCATTCCAATTACTTCACCTACACTGTTTACAAGTGGACCCCCACTATTTCCGCCATTGATTGGAGCATCTGTTTGAATCATTTTTCTATAGTAACGATTGTTAACTGGTTGTAGTGTCAAATCAACTGAACTAACAACTCCTACGGTAACTGTAGGTTTATTATTAATATCAAATAGCCCAAAGGGATTACCAAGAGCAATAACCCATTCCCCAATTATTACATCATCAGAGTTTCCAAGAACTACATAAGGTAAATTTTTACCATTAATTTTTAAAAGACATATATCACTTTGTGGATCACTTCCAACAATTTCTGCATCGTATCTTTCACCATTCGTTAAAGTTACAACTATTTTTTTTGCATTACCAGCAACATGATCATTTGTAACAATATAACCATCAGGTGAAATTATAAAACCACTTCCCAAACTATGTACCTCTTTTTTATAAGTTCTATCACCAAAAAATCTTCTAAAGAATGGATCATCGCGGAAAAATGGATCATCAAAAAATGAAAAGAAAGGATCTCTATATTCTCTAATTTCAGTTACATTTATACCGACAACCGCTGGACTGACTTTTCGTACAGTTCGAGTTATAGCTGTTTCTCTTGAATTTGAAATCTCTTGATTTGCAGTTTCTTTTTGCAGATAATTAGCAGGAATTAATTTGGTATCACTTGATTCAACAAAAATTTTTGAATCACTTTTAGAAAGTAAACCTTCTATACCGAGATTAATTAGAACAGATAAAATCACTATTAAACCAATTACATAAAAATATTTTCTTCTCATCGTCATACCTCTTTTTTTAGTCGTGTTTTACTTAAAATTTCCTTTAAAGGTTCTATGTGTTTAATAAAAATTAATCCAAGAACAATTAAAACAACTAAAAAGTATTCATAAAAATTTTCAGTGGAGGGATAGAGAAATTTTTTAAAAAAATTGAAATTAAAAACCAATAATATAAATGCTGATAGTGTAGCCCAGATATTACCAAGATGAATGTTCTTTGATCTAATATACACAGCTAACCATATAAGAGCCCATATAAAGAATGCTGCTGGTACAAAAGTAATTGTAGAACCAAATGCTGTAGCCAATCCTCTACCCCCCTTAAATCCTATCCAGATAGAAAAGCAGTGACCAAGAACAACAAAAAAAGTTGAAAGTCCTATCATTAAAAAATCTTCAGGGAAAAATTTTTTCGCAAGTAGAACTGAAAAAAGTCCTTTAAGAAAATCTACAACAAAAACAATAAACCCGAGCAATTTAGAACCACTTACTTCGTAAGTGTTCATTCCGCCAACATTACCTGAACCTGCTTTTCGTATGTCAATTCCCTTCACTAGCTTCATTACTATAAAAGCTGTTGGAATTGAACCTAAAAGATAACTAATTATTATCATTAAAATTTTCATATCGAAAATTACAAAATTAAAAATGGATAGAAAAATTTTTTAATTAAGTTATTAAATAAATGAGTTGAGATAAAATCAAACAACTTATTATCTAACATTTTTCGTGATGTTTTTTGATATTTCAACCTGTAAGTTTTTGATATTCCGTTTTAGAATTTTACATTTATTAAAAATCTTTAATAACTTTGAATTAAATTTCATCATATCAAAAATTTTATCATAAATTTAAAGAAAAAACCGATTATTTTAGATAAAAAGAAAATGAAAATGAGAGTTATTCTCTTCTTTTTGCTGCTTTTAAACCAGAATGTTCTTGCTCAATTTTTCTGGAGCAATCCTTCGATACAAAATAACACACTTCGAGATATTGGTTATTTTAATAATTCAATTTTATATGCTGTTGGCGATCTTGGAACTATTCTAACATCTTCAGATTATGGAAAAACATGGAATATTTCTCATAGATTCCTTGGACTTGAAAACGATTTATACTCCATAGATTTTACGGATGAAAATAATGGATGGATCTGTGGCACTTATGGTTTAATAATCAGAACTTTCGATGGAACTCAAAGCTGGCAAATTCAATCCTCCCCAACTTACAATCATTTAAGAAAAGTTTTTGCCCTAAGATGGGATAAAGCCTGGATTGTTGGTGAAAAAGGGACTATTCTTTATGCATCCAATGGCTATTCATTTGTTTCTCAAAATTCCCCTGTTCAATTTAATCTTAATTCAGTTTATTTTATTGATGAAAACAACGGCTTTATAGTTGGGGACTCTGGTGTTTTACTTAGAACTTTCAACGCAGGTAATAATTGGCAAGTTTATCCATTACCACAAATTAAAAAAAATATTAATGATATTCTTTTTACATCTACCACTCGAGGATATGCTGTTGGTGATTCTGGTTTAATCCTGCGAACTACAAATGGTGGGATCAGCTGGCATATCATTGGACAGGATGTTACCCAATCGGATCTAAAATCTTTATTCTTTCTCGATGACTTAAGAGGTTTTGTTATTGGTAAAGAATCTCGAATTTTTTATACCTCTGATGGCGGTAATAACTGGACATTTCAATACAGTCCTACCTGGAGAACTTTATACAGTTCATATTTCTTCTCTTCAACAATAGGAGTTGCTGTTGGGGATTGGGGAACAATTCTTCGAACAACAAACGGTGGCAATGGATGGCTTCAACTTAACCGTGGAAGTGATGAATACTTAAATAAATCATTCTTCATAAACGAAAATATTGGTTGGGTTGCTGGAGAAAAAGGCACAATATTAAAAACGACAAATGGTGGTTTGAGTTGGTATCGTGTTTTATGCTGGAATAGATGGAATCAATTTATGACTGCTGATATCAATGCAATTCAAATGTTCAATGAATCACAGGGTTATGCTATCGGTGATTCGGGTTATTTCGGCTGGACGTCAGATGGTGGTGAAAATTGGAGATTTTATCATTATGATTCTTCAAATAGAATGGATGATTTATTTGGATTACATTTTTTTGATCAATGGAATGGCTGGGTTGTCGGTGGATATTGGAGTCAACCGGTTTTCCTTAAAACCACTAATGGCGGACAAAGCTGGCACATCTGGCGTCCAAGCGATCAATATTATGCTGCCGTTCCACTTCATATACAAATGTTAAACTATAGCAACGGCTGGGCTTCTTGTAGAACTGGTGTATTAAGATACACTACCAATGGCGGTGATTCTTGGCAATATTATGATCCAAATATTTTAGGTTTCGGTGATTGGCTTAACTGGATAAAATTTGTTAATCCAAATGTGGGCTGGACATGTGGTAAAGCAGGAAAAATTTTCAAAACTACTAATTCAGGTTTATATTGGTTTGAACAATTTTCTGGGACAAGTAAAGAATTAATGTCAATTAATTTTTACGATGAAAATTTAGGTTTTGCTGTTGGTAGAGAAGGAATTATCTTAAGAACAACAGACGGAGGCGAAAACTGGATTGAACTGCCCAGAATTACAAGAAATGATTTAAAGTCTATTTTTATTGTGAATAATCAAATTGCTTATATTTCTGGTGATCTCGGATTAATTCTAAAAACAACAAATGGGGGTATAACTTTTGTTGAAGATTTAAATCCTCTTTCCAAAAATTTTGAATTATATCAAAATTATCCTAATCCATTTAATTCAATTACAAAAATAAGATTCATTATAAATTATTCCGGGAAAGTTAAAATCTCAGTTTATAACTCTATGGGTGAATTTATTACGACATTAATTGATAATGAAATGATCGAAGGACAACATGAAGTATATTTTAATGCAAAATCACTTAATTATAATCTACCAAGCGGTGTTTATTTTTTCAGATTGGAGACAAATAAGTTTAATAAAACGATAAAATCAATTTATTTGAAATAATAAATTTTACCAATTTTTGTGCATCGATCAAAATAACTTATTAATAAACGTAAGGATTATAAATGAGACTATTTTTAATTTACTTGTTTTTTCTACCAGTTTTACTTTTTTCTCAACTAACACTTGAATATCAAAGTCAAATTTTCCCTTACAATAGTTTTGCTGGTTGGATTCCATTTAAGAAAGTTGGTTCAAACTGGGAATATCGTCTCTATTATCTTGATTCTACTAAATTTCAAATTTACACGAGCCACTATAATGGTTCAGTTCAGTACACTTATAATTTTACACAACCCGAAATGAAGGCTGGTGGATATATTTATTCACTTGGAATTGATTTAACTGGAGATAACATTGTGGAATTTTATGTTCTGGGACAATATTCAACTTCAACTTATCCGAGACAATCAGTCAAAATTTTAAACATTACAAATAATTCGACCATTCTTGAATTAAATTCAAGTAATTATTATTACTCTGCACCAGTGATTTATGATATTGATAACGATGGAATCCTTGAAATGATTTTTACGGAATATGACATGAATAATTCATGGAGATATAAGTTACTTGTTTATAATACAAATGTTAGTACTTCAGTAATTGATAATAATAACAACCAGAATTTTAAATTATTTCAAAACTTTCCAAATCCTTTTAATCCATCTACAGCAATAAGGTTTAATCTCTTCAGGAGCGAAAACATTAAACTTCAAATATTAAATATCAATGGTGAATTAATTAAAACCCTTTTGGAAAAAGAATTGCCCCCTGGACAGCATGAAATAATTTGGGATGGAACAGATTCGCAAAACCAGAAAGTAACAAGTGGTGTTTACTTTTATAGATTAATTTCAGAGAATAATGAACTAACAAAAAAAATGATTTTAATCAAATAGGAAATATTTATCGAAAAATAAATTAAAGGCATAAATATGAAAAATTATTTTTTTCTTTTTGCTTTAATTCTTGAATACGTTTTCGCTCAACATCCATTACTCAATAGCCCTGAAGCAATTGGACTTTCGTCTGAGAAATTGAACTATATTGATACGGTCATTTATAAAAATATAAATGATGGGAATTTACCTGGTGCAGTTGTTATAGTAGGTGGAAAAAATGGAGTAGTTTTTAGAAAAGCCTATGGTTACTCATGGTTGGTACCAGAAAAAATTCCTATGAAACTTGAAACTATTTTCGATTTAGCCTCTGTAACAAAACCTGTAGCAACAGCCACTTCAATAATGATTTTACTTGAAAGAGGTTATATCTCGCTCGAGGATGAGGTAAGAAAATACATCCCGGAATTTAAACCATACATCGATGAATCTGGCAAAGAATATCATGCAAAAATTTATCATTTGCTCACACATACTTCAGGCTTACCCGATTATACTAATGTAGATTCAATTAAATCAAAATACGGATATCCTGCACCTGATGGAACAATACAAACAATTTGTAATCTCCCCAGATTTGCACCTCCTGGTAAAGAATTTAAATACAGTTGTCTTGGATTTATAACATTAGCGGAAATTGTTAAAAGGGTAACAGGGAAAAATATTGCAGAATTTTCAACAGAAAATATCTTTAAACCACTTGGGATGTATAAAACTACTTACAATCCAAATGATGAATTAAAAAAATTATGTGCACCAACAGAATTTCGAAATGGAAAAATGATTTGTGGTGAAGTTCATGACCCACTTGCGTATGTTCAGGGAGGAATTTCTGGTAATGCGGGGCTCTTCTCAACAGGTGATGATTTAGCTATTTTCGCACAAATGATTTTGAATAAAGGTGAATATAAAGGAAAAAGAATTCTTGGAAGTAAAACAATCGAATTGATGACATCAGTTTTTCCAAAAGTTGAATTTGCTGGAAGAGGACTCGGATGGGATATCAATTCAGCTTATATGCAGCAACGAGGTGATATTTTTGAAATAGGATCATTTGGTCATACAGGATTCACTGGAACATCAATTCATATTTCCTTTCAGGAGAATATTTTTATTATTATTCTAACAAATAGAGTTCACCCTGACGGAAAAGGTAATGTGGCATCTCTTAGAAGAGCTATTGCAAATATTATTGCAGGAGCAATAATAAAAGATTAAAAAAGGAGAATTTTTGAAACATTTAAATCAAAAACCAATAATATTAAATTGTTCAAGTTTAAATTAACTTTCAAAATAACTTCGAAAAAATTCAAATCATCTCATTCAATAATTCTTCTCTCGGTTGTGGAATAACAACTTTATTAACAAGTAAACCTTTTTTACCAATAACATAAGCGCCAGCATCTACAGCACTTTGTACTGCGGCAACTTCCCCTGTCAAAGTAACAAATGCTTTGCCACCAAGTGCCATAGCTAATCTTAATTCAATTAACTTTACATTTGCAGCTTTTACTGCAGCATCTGCTCCTTCAATCAGAGATGCTACCGAAAATGATTCAATTATTCCAAGTGCTTCAAGCATTTCTACTTTTGTTGTTCCTGCAATAGCTGGAAAAATTGACTCATGAACATTTGGAATAACAAAAGTATCAATTACTGAAAAGTTTCCTGCTTCTGCTCCAGCATCAACAGCACTTTGAACAGCAGCAACTTCCCCTCTTACCAGAACCATGTATTTACCTGAACATATTGTTCTCGATAAAATTAATTCCACTTCAGCTGCTTTCAACATTGCATCAGTTACTTGAAACCCAGCTGCTATACTGCTTAACTCAATTAATCCGATTGAATTTCTTTCCATAAAACCCTCATTTATGATTTTTTAATCCGAATAAATTCATTTGTTATTTCAATAACTTTTCCATCGATACTTGCATGAACGAAAGCCCCAAGTTCATTTTCTCCAATTTCACCGATGATATCACCTGATCTTACAAAATCTCCAACACTAACAGTCGGTCTTGCAGGTTTACCAATATGTTGTTGAAGCTTAATTTTAACTTCATCAGGAATATAATTTATTTCTTCAAAAGGTGTTTCTACATCATATTGATCAACCTTTAATCTTTTTCTTAATTGTGATTGAGGAACACGTCTTGATTCTTTCATGGGATGAACTACAACTGGTCTTGTTTGAGTGAACTTTATTCCTGCTTGTCGCATATCATATTTTGCTTTGTCACAAGCTTCTTTAGGAAATAAATCTTCAGGACATGCATATAAAGTACATAAGCCACAAGCACAACACAATTCAGCCCATTGATTCCACATTGCTTCTCCTGTAAGGGTAAATCCTAAACTCCTCATTACTTTATGAGGCATAACTTCATAACCAAGTAAATATCTTGGACAGAATTCTGTGCAATAACTGCATTGATCGCAAGCCGATTTTCCAATTCGATTTTGATTTTCGGGAGGTTGCGTTTTTCTTGTTACAAGAAAATGTTCTTCTGGAAGAATAATTAATCCGGCAGTGGTTTTGGTTACTACTTCATTCTCATCAAAAGTGATTTGACCCATCATTAAACCACTAACTATAATTGCATAACTTTTCGTTGTAGTTCCACCTGCCAATTCAATCAGATCTTTAAATTTAGTTCCAATAGGAATCCAGAAAGCTTTTGGATCTTTAACTTCACCTGAAATTGATACAAGTTTTTTTGTAACAGGAATATCCTCAGATGCATTAGCAATATTATAAAGCGTCTCAACATTATTAACAACACATCCCACCTGAAGTGGAATTCCACCTGGTGGAATTAATCTTCCTGTTGCAGCATAAACAACTTCATATTCATCACCCGAAGGATAAAAATCACCAAGAAAAGTAAACTCAATTGAAGTATTCTTAAGATATTTCGAAACCTGTTCAATTGCGTCTTGATGTTTTTCTTTAATTCCAAATTTTCCTTTCCTCGCACCGGTTTCTTCCATCATCAATTTCATTCCCCGAATAATCCTATCAGGGAAATGTTTCATTAATTCTAAATCTTTATGTATAAGTGGTTCACATTCTGCTCCATTTGCTATAACAAATTCTACTTTAGCTTGAGATTTCACATAAGTAGGAAAACCTGCGCCACCGGCACCTACAACTCCCATTTGTTTAAGTTTTTGTGATAACATAGATAAAATCCATTTAGTTATAAATGTACTGCTTCTTCAATCTTGTTATAAATAACCTGGTATATTTGATTGATTAATAAATAATTCATCCGATTCTCTTAATTGTTACAATTGTTTTATCATCTGAATAAATTGCCCTTGCACTAAATTTTTGCACATCCTCAATTAACAATTGAGTTATTTCTTTAGCTGATTTGCCCTTTAAGTTTTTTATTATTTTAATTAATCTTTCTTCGCCGTAAAAGTTTTCTTTTTCATCCATTGCTTCTGTAATTCCATCTGTATAAATAACAAGAAAATCATCTTTTTCGAATTTAATAATAGAAGTTTGAAATTTTGAATTGTAAGCTGGACCAATTAAGGGGCCTGTTGATTCAAGAAGTTCAATTTTATTGTTTTTAGCTCTGAATAAGATGGGACTATTATGACCTGCATTACAAAATGTACAATAACCACTTCCATCACTTAACAATTCGATATAAAAAAGTGATACAAATCGATCATTTGGAAAAATCTTATAAACTAAATTATTTAATTTTTTCATAAGAGATGAAATATGAGTATGGTAATCCACCCCCATTCTTAAAGCCGCTGAAACATAGAAAGCTTCTGCAGCAGCTGCAAAACCTTTATTCGCAACATCTGCAACTACTACGGCAATTCGATCCCCATCCTCACCAATTTCCAGATAATCAAAAAAATCACCGCCCACAATTCGATCTGGAATCGAAATACCGAACATTTCATAATTACTGAATTTAAAGTCATGGGCTGGTAGAATTCTTTTCTGAAGTTCTGCCGCATCATCAATATCTTCAATTAATTGTTTAGATTTCTTCTCCAGTTTTCTATTTCTCAATGTTGCAGTAAGCGCTGTTCCAATGATATTTAATGTATAAAATAAATCTTGATTAATTTCATCTGCTGAAAACGCCATTAAATATTGGTAAAGTGGGAATTTCTCCCCTTTCAATTTTTCACCTACTCCTGTTGCCGAATATTTAAATATTCCTTTCCTTCTTAAATATTCATTAGTTTCGGTAGCTAAAATTGTTCTTTCTTTGGCAATAAGCTCGAAAATTGGGTAATCTTCAACTTTAATAGTAAACCCTTCACGGATTTTATCAACCGCTCCTTCTTGTGCAATTAATTTATATTTTGTTCGTGAAGGAGTTAGCTTCCAGATTCTACCACCTTTTACATTAAATTCTGGACTTGCAACTACTTCTTTCAAAACATTAATTAAAATTTGTTCTTCAGAATCCGCCGGTTGATTTGTAATCTTTTCAATCGTTCTGTAGAGTTTTCTTTGATCCATATTACCTTTCACAATAAAAATTTATCATAGCCTGTATTGTATTCTTACAAACAACACAAAAATTATCAGTCGTTCTTGATTTCATTGTACAATCTAACATAGGTCGATATACACCTTTTGGAACATAACCACCACCCTCAAAAACCCCAACCCTACCTTTAAATTCATCAGTTGGGGGAGTTGGAATCGGTATAGTTTCATCAACTAAATTTTTCCATTTAGAATCAAAATTAACAAGTGTTGTTAGATTTGCTTCCCATGGCTCTACATCTGTACGATAAAATTCTTCATAAGAAACCTGAGAGGTATAATATTCATCACCTAAACCCGCAAACCCATGACCAAACTCATGTATAATTAAATACTCGAGATGTTCATTATCACTTGCGCAGACGGAATAGTGATTATAAATGGCTCCACCTCCATATTTTGAAGTATTGACCATAATATAAATTATATCATAAGGTACATTTCCTGCCAGATCTCTTAAAGTTTTATTATCTTCAGTCATCAAATACCTTTCAGTATCAAATGTATAGAAAGATGTATTTACAATCGTATTTCGCCAGACGTTTTGTCTTGGTATATCAGTTCCACTTTCTTGAGATGGAGCTTCAATTGCCCAAATATTAAATTTATCTCTGTTCTCTTTATATGGCGATGAACCAAATAGTGAGTTGATAAATTTTTCAAGATCTTTTTTAAATTTTTCCATTTCATTTTTCGTATAACCTTCAGGTATTACAACTATGTCAACCTTGTCTGAGGATTTTCCGTTATCTAGAACTTTTAGGTATCTGAAATTATTTGGTTTATCTTTTTTAATGAATGGATCTTGAGGATTAATCTCAAGTTCATAAATGGATACAAAATTATTTTTTTTATCTCTAGAATACATTTTAAGGATAACTTCTTTTTTCGGATAAGGAAATACAAGTGTCTCATGAAATGCTCTTTTCATTTTTTTAGCTTCAGCTGTAGTTAACCACTCAGCAAAAAGTGTGGAATACCCCCTTGAAAAAATTAATTTTCCTGATTCTTTATCATAAACTTCGTATTTATAATTTCCAAAATTGAATGGATCAATTAAATTTTTCTTAGGTCCTCCCCAGAATGGTTCTTCTCTTATTTCACCAAAAACAACAAATTGTGAATTTACATCTCCAACATGATAGTAATCAAAACGCATTGTCTTTTCAAGAAAGAAATCGTCAAAGTTAATCTGTGCAAAAAGATTTGATAAAAATAAAACAAAAAGAAAAAATATTTTTTTCATTTCTTAATCCTCTAATTTATACTATTAATTATGCAAACTTTAATTTTTTGAATTTGAAAATTCAAAATTTTTCTGAAAATCTAATATGATTCTTATTAAGTTAGAATGAAAGTTATCTACTTTTAGAAAAACCACATTCAGAAATCTAATTAAAAATGCAATCAATCTTTTAAACAAACACCAAAACATATTATAAATTATACAGTTTATCTTTTTTTCCCAATCATAATAAAACATAAAAATTATTTATAGTGATTTCTAAAATCATTGATACCGACTAAAATATTTAATAGAAACTAAAAGAGTAAAATAAAAGAAAAAAAATGGCTATTATTTTTGATTTCAATGTATTAATTAAATTCAATTAAGTTTTATCATTTCAAATTTCTGAAAAATTAAATTAATAAATGATTGAAAAATTTTAGGGAGAATTAATACATATTATAGGTCATTCAAATTCATGTGTTTTCTAACAACAACCTGTTGATATGGAATTTCAATTTTATGTTGATTGAACTTTTGAAGTATCGCTTCTCTGAAATCACTTTGCATTTGATACACATTCCTATAATCACTAGTTCGTGAAATCAATCTTAATGAAACACCATTTGAAGTAAATCCAGTAAAAAAAACTGCGGGCTCATGTTCTTTTAAGGAAAGCGGATGGTATTTTGCTATATCAATTAAAATTTTCTTTGCAAGTTCAAAATCTGAATCATATGAAACCTCAACATCAACAACTACCCTTGAAACATAATCAGGGTAAGTTATGTTTTGAATCTTTGATTTTACTAATTCAGAATTCGGTACAATTATTAAATTATTATCAAAATCTAGTATTTTAGTGCTTCTCATGCCAATTTCAAAAACATCACCCATTTCACCACTTGGTAATTTTATTCTATCACCTTCTCTGAAAGGTCTATCAATTAGAATCACAAACCCAGCTATCATATTTGAAAGAGTCTCTTGCGCAGCTAAAGCAATTGCTAATGAACCAACACCAAGAGAGACAAGTATTCCACTTACATTTACATTAAATTTATTTAATATTATTAAGGCACCAATTATTACCAGCAGAATTAAAAAGAGTTTTTCCAATAATGGAATAAAATCTTGTAAAGAACCTCGAGTATTTTCAAGCTTTTTCTTCTCTAAATAATAGTCAAGAACAATATTAAATATCTTATAAAAAATATAAATGCCTATGATTACTGCTACGATAAATAAAATATTAAAAATTACTTCAGCAGCACCAATCAAAAAGTTATATGTTTCTAAAGACAGAAACTTCTTTAAACCAGTTTCACTTTTAATTCGGTTAGTAAGATAATTGACACCAAGATATAAGCCTAGAATAGTAAAAATTCTATTATCCGATTTTATTATTAATTCAAGAATTCTATCGTCAAGGGTTGTTTTGGTACGCTTGAAAATTGGTTTAAGTATTAATTTTGAGATAATGTTAATTATTTTTCCAAATAAAATTGAAAAAATTATAATGACAATTGCTAAAATTACATCAACCAGTATTAAATCCTTAATGATTTTTTCTAAGAATTGATATATTGATAGTATTCTCACTTACGACTACCAGGTTTTATGATTGGAATATTTTGTCTACATAAAGGACAAATTTCTGGGTAAAATGTTTCTGCAGAAATTTTAATTGTGCTGAAAAAAGGAAAATTAAAATTAATTTTTTCTATGGTTCTGTCAACAATTGAACCAAGTCCAATTACGATTGCACCAGAATTTTCAACTATTTCTATGACTTCCTTAGTAGACCTAGCAGTTGTTACAACATCCTCACAAATTAATACTCGCTCACCTTGATTCAATTTAAATCCTCTTCTCAATGTCATTTTACTATCAGTTCGTTCTGTAAAAATTGATCTTTTTCTTAAGAGTCTTGCAACTTCCTGACCAACAATTATTCCTCCAAGCGCTGGAGAAATAACCGTTTCAAAATCAAAGTTTGAAAAATAGTTCGCAATTTCTTGACAAAACAAAGTTGCTAAGTCTGGATATTGAAGAACAAGAGCACATTGGAAATAAATATTACTATGAAGACCTGAGCTTAACAAAAAGTGTCCCTCTTGAAGTGCACCTATTTCTCTGAATAAATTTAACTTCTTTTCTCTATCCATATCAATAAAGTAAATCAATTAGATGAGCCATTTCAAGGTCTTTTTGAGTTACACCTCCCGCACTATGGGTGGTTAAATTTACTGTAACATTTCTGTAATTAAAAATTTTTAAATCGGGATGATGATTTTTTTCTTCTGCAATTTCTGCAATTTTATTAACAAAACTAATAGCTTCTTTGAAATTTGGAAAAACATAATTTTTTGTAATTGAGTTACCTTCAATAAACCAATGTTTCATCTGTTCAAGATGTTTTTCCAAATCTTTAATTGGAATTACTTCCATTGTATCTCCAATTTTTTATAAATATAGAAAACAAAGAAATGAAAATAAATTATTTGGCTTGAGTATATAAATTAATAAGTCCTTAGCAAAAAATTTTTAAATGTCAATTATGATAAATTCCGAATTAATCAAAACCTAAAATATGATACTATTATTTCCTAATATTTATTTAATTTTTGAAGTAAAAAAATTAATTACCATTCACATTTGAAATATTTCTTCCTTAATCTCATATTCCTCTTTATTATACTAATTCCCATGGAAAACCTGATTTTGTCGATTTATTATATCCACTATTATGATATAATAGTCTCCTCTCCAAATTATTCGTATGTCCTACATAATACTTATTCAATCTTCGAGAATACAAAATGTATGTGAAGTATCTTTTATCTCCCATTTGCCCCTAATTTTATCTTGTTACCTTGTGGAGCCAGGGGGAGTCGAACCCCCGACCT
>CALDZP010000084.1 GCA_937944105.1 uncultured Ignavibacteria bacterium | reverse complement strand
CAAATAGCCCAACACCTTAACAGAGTGCGAAAAGAAAAAACAGCACACAACATTGTATTTATGAAAAAGGGGCAAAAGTGCTAAATTTGGGCTAAGGTGCTTTTAAGTGGCTTTTGTGGTTTATTAAACATTTGGGCTTTTTAATTTCCCTTCTTCATAAATACTTTTCCGTTAGGCGCAAAAAACTGACTATTATGATAATTAGATTTTAGTTTTAAATAATGAAAAAAAAGAAGTATTTTTATGCAAAGTTTTAATCGTAGGGGTAAAATGAAATGGATATAAACATGTCTTTTATTGATAATTTTCCTCAAGATAATTGTGTTTTTAAAGATGCGGAGAAAGGTATCTTACTTTATCAAGCAGATTGTCTTGAATTAATGGATATTTTAATAAAGAAATATCCTGAAGGTGTTTTTGACATGGTTTTTGCTGATCCCCCTTATTTTTTATCTAACGGTGGTATAACTTGCCATGCGGGTAAGATGGCAAAGGTAGACAAAGGGGAGTGGGATAAATCAAAGGGGGTTGATGAAAATCATGAATTTAATCTTTCATGGCTATCAAAATGTCAGAAATTACTAAAACCTAATGGTACTATTTGGGTATCTGGTACACATCATGTCATTTATTCTGTGGGGTTTGCCATGCAACAACTCGGCATGAAAATCCTTAATGATATTGCTTGGGAAAAGCCAAATCCTCCTCCAAATCTTTCATGTAGATACTTTACACATTCAACTGAGACATTAATTTGGGCTGCAAAGAATAAAAACTCTAAACATTATTTTAATTATGATGAAATGAGAAAATTAAATAGTGGTAAACAGATGAAAACAGTATGGACTATTCCATCGCCAAATGGAGAAGAAAAAGAATTTGGCAAACATCCTACTCAAAAACCTCTTAAGCTTCTTGAAAGGATAGTTTTAGCAAGCACTAAAGTAGGTGATTTAATTTTTGATCCTTTTACTGGTAGTTCAACTACAGGTATATCTGCAATAAAATTAAATAGATTTTTTGTTGGTTGTGAACTTGAAGATGAATATATCTCTTTATCAATAAAAAGATTAAGGGCAAATATTGAGGATAAAAAAAATAATCCTAATCTTTTTGAGGTATTATTATGAGAAAAGGGGGGAAAGGTGGTTCAACGACATTAACCGGATTAAATTTTGAAGAAAAAGTTGATCTGTATAAATTATTAGAAAAAATTCCGGGATATAATCTAAAAAAATCAAATGAAAGAGCAGGGATTGATGTCTATTTTGAAAAAAAATTAGTAGCACGATGTTTTAGGAAACATGAATTTTATAAGTTTCTTGAGGAAAATAATGTTAATTGGAAAAAAATAATTTCGAGGAAGCTTTTGCCTGATGATGCAATGCTTGTCATAGTTAGGGATACACTATTTATAATAGAAGTCAAATATCAGCAGGTAGCTGGTTCGGTTGATGAAAAGTTACAGACCTGTGATTTCAAGAGAAAATAGTATTTAAAGTTAGTTACTCCTTTAGGTTTAAGAGTTGAATATGTTTATGTTTTAAGTGAATGGTTTAAAAAGCCTGAATATAAAGATGTACTTGATTATTTCCAGAGTGTTAATTGTCATTATAAATTTAATGAAATACCATTAGAATGGTTAGGGTTACCAACAAAAAAGCCTTAATAAATAATTTTCAAAATGTATCATCAACCAATGTACTTATTTCAGAAACTTTACACTGAATTTGAATGTGAGAAAATACTAAAGATATAGACAAATCCTTAAATTTGTTTCGAGTGTTTGGGGTCATCAAATATACATCCATTATAACCAATTGATTTTTGGTCAAGACTGTTTCTAAAAAAAAATTTATTTAAATCAATCATAAGACAAATTATCAAAAGTTTGTTAATGGGAATAGAATTATTAACTAAGTTCGAACTTAAATCCTATTTCTCATGAATAAGTAAATTACTCAATTTGGTTAATTTTGTAAAAGTTATAGAAAAGAATTAATGAGGAAAGATAAATGAGGCTACTTTTTTTATTATTAATTTTTACTAATTATTTATTTGCAGAGGATACAACAAGTGTTGTTATTACAAAGAAAGCAAATACTGGATTTAATATCAGTCAAATTTCTTTTACAAATTGGGCACAAGGTGGTGAAAATTCATTTACATGGACTTTATTGGGAAATTTTAGCATAACAACTAAATCAAAAATTTGGACTACAAGAAACTCACTTAAATTTACATTTGGCAGAACAAAACTTGGTGCGCAAGATTTCAGAACAAACGATAATGAGTTCTTTATTGAAACTGTAATTTCTCGAAATGTTGGCTGGGCTGTTGATCCTTTTTTTAGTAATTCTATTAGGAGTCCAATAACAACTGGATATTCTTATAAAACAAAAACACCCGAACGCATTGCTGATTTCTTTGATCCGGGATATGTTACTCAAACTCTTGGTTTTACTTATGATAGAATTAATGGAGTAAAATCACGACTTGGTGTAGCACTTCAAGAAATTTTTACTAATAGACAGAGAAAGTATACTGATAATCCTGATACAAAAGATAGAATTGAAGCATTTAAGTTAGAAACTGGAATTGAAAGTGTTATTAGTAGTGATTTTAGCGTAATGGAGAATATTTTCTATAAAGGTTTGCTTCGTTTATTTTCTCGTTTTGAAAATATGAAAGTGTGGGATGTCAGATGGGATAACCTGATCACTGCAAAAGTTAATGATTATATTAATGTTAATTTTAACATTCTGGTAGTTTATGAAAAAAAACAATCTCATAAGACTCAAATCAAAGAAGCACTTCAATTAGGTTTGATATACAATATACTTTGAGAGAATAATGGATAAAAGCAAAAAATACAATAAAATTAAGATAACCGTAAAAATTATCAGTTTAATTTTGAATTTTCTTCTCTTAATCGTACTTGTTTTCACATCATTATCTCGAATAATTGAACAGCAGATTTACTCATATACATCGAATGATTATGTTGCTTTTATAATTTTTCTGACAATTATAGGATTTATAAGTTTACTATTAAGTCTTCCACTTGATTTTTATTCTTCATATCTAGTTGAGCATCGTTTTAATTTATCTAATCAAAAGTTTTCGGATTGGATAATTGAAAACCTAAAGGAACTTATTGTTTCATCAATAATAATTTTTCCAATTGCTTTTGTGTTTTACTATTTGATAAAAAATTACGAATACTGGTGGTTAATTCTAACACTGATTGTATTTACTTTTACTATTCTTCTTGCAAGAATTGCACCTACTTTAATATTTCCAATCTTTTATAAATTCAAAGAACTCGATAATGAAAATTTGAAAATTAAGCTCACGCAACTATGTCAGAAGCTTGAAATTCCATTTAAGGGGGTTTATTCTTTTGATTTGAGTAAATCAACTAAAAAGGCTAATGCTGGTTTTACAGGTATCTCAAAATCTAAAAGAATTATACTTAGCGATACATTAATTGAAAATTTTACTGATGATGAGATACTAACTGTATTCGCTCATGAACTTGGTCATTATAAAAAAGGACATATAATGAAAAATATTTTGATTGGATTTGTTAGTACATTTTTGAACTTTTATTTAGCAGCACATTTTTACGAATTACTTTTATATAAATTTAACTTTCAATCAATATCTCAGATTTCGGCACTTCCACTTTTATTTCTAATACTTTCAGTTTTATCAATTGTATTTATGCCTGTTACAAATTTTATTTTAAGAAAATTTGAATATGAAGCAGATGAATTCGCTGTGAAAACTACTAATGATAAAGAATCTTTTATAGCCGCTCTTAATAAATTATCAAAAATTAACTTGTCTGATGAAAATCCAAATCCATTTATTGAATTTATTTTTTATAGTCATCCTTCAATCAAAAAACGAATATTGAGAATTAGGAGCATCTAAGTTTATTATTAATAAAAAAACTTCAATAAGTATTTCTCTAAATCTAAAAAAAATTTCACTTGCAACTCCCCAAATTTTTTTTCTTATTCAGTAAAGTAATAATTAAATTGCATTATCTAATTAATAATAGAGGATTCATCCAGATGAAGTATTTAATTAAAATAATACTGTTGGTGTATGTTATGCTAAATAATTTATATTCACAACAACCGACTATAATTGATAGAGAACTTTTCTTCGGTGATCCTGAAATATCTGGTGCCCAAATCTCGCCTGATGGAAAGTATTTAACTTTCTTAAAACAATTTAACAAAGTCAGAAATATATGGATTAAAAAAATTGATGAACCATTTGAAAATGCAAAACCAATTACAGCAGATACGAAAAGGCCCGTTACTAATTATTTCTGGAGTAATGATTCAAAGCATGTGATTTATGTTCAGGATAAAGATGGAGATGAAAATTATAGAGTTTATGTAGTAAATCCATTTGAATCTGGTGATCCAGTTCCACCAGCCAAAAATTTGACGCCTTACGAAAATGTCCGTGCAATAATTATTGATGTACCAAAAAAGACTCCCAATGAAATAATCATCGGTTTAAACAATCGTGATCAATCATTACACGATGTTTATCGATTGAATATTGTTACAGGTCATATGAATTTACTTTATGAAAATAATGAAAATATTGCGGGTTGGTCGACAGATAATGAAGGTAATCTTAGACTTGCTATTCGTCAAACTGAAGATGGAGGAATGGAAATTTTAAAAATAGAACTTGACAAGAAGCTTACTAAAATTTATGAAGTTGGGTTTGAAGAAACAGCATCTCCAATCAGATTTTCCAGTGATGGAAATTCCTTTTATTTAATGACGAATAAAGGGAAACAAAGAGACAAAATACAGCTTGAACTCTTTAATCTTAAAACCAGAAAATCGAAACTAATCGATAAAGATCCATTGGATGAAGTTGATCTGGCTGGTGCTATTTTTTCAGATTTAAAAAATGAACTACTGGCTACTTACTACATTGGTGAAAAACTTAGAATCTATCCAAAAGAAAAAAAATTCAAAAAAGATTTCGAAACATTAGTAAAGCAAATCCCAACCGGCAATATTGGATTTTTGTCAATTAGTGAAGATGAAAATTTATGGCTTGTTTCTGTTTCAAGTGATGTTGATCCTGGTTCAGTTTATTTGTTCGATCGAAGAATTGGAAAAGCGCAATTTGTCTATAAATCCAGACCGAATTTGCCGAGTGAATGGTTATCTGAAATGAAGCCAGTAAAATACAAAGCTCGTGATGGTATGACAATTTATGGATATTTAACTATTCCAAAAGGTCTTGAGAAGAAAAATCTTCCCGTTGTTTTGCTTATTCATGGTGGTCCATGGGCAAGAGATATCTGGGGATATAATGCAATTGTTCAATTCCTTGCAAATCGGGGTTATGCTGTGTTCCAACCTAACTTTAGAGGTTCTACTGGTTATGGTAAAAAGTATTTGAACGCAGGAAATAAGCAATGGGGAACTGGTTCGATGCAACATGATATTACTGATGCAGCCTATTACTTAATTAATGAAGGAATTGCGGATCCAAAAAGAATTGCAATAGCTGGTGGTTCGTATGGGGGATATGCAACTCTTGCAGGACTTGCGTTTACTCCAGACCTTTATGCTTGTGGATTTGACATAGTTGGACCTTCAAACATAATTACTTTATTAAATTCAATACCTCCTTACTGGAAACCAATTCAAAAAATTTTTACACTTAGAGTTGGGGATAAAGATAATCCCGAAGAACGAAAAATGTTAGAGGCTCAATCACCATTAAATTCTGCAACAAATATCAAATCTCCACTTTTTGTTGTTCAAGGTGCAAACGATCCACGAGTAAAAAAAGCTGAATCGGATCAAATTGTCGCTGCTTTAAGAGATCTTGGAAGAGATGTTGAATATATGCTGGCTCCAGATGAAGGTCATGGATTTATAAATGAAATGAATCGATTAGCTATGTATACTGCGATGGAAAAATTTTTCTATAAACATCTTAAAGGACGAGTCCAGGAAGATGTTCGTGAAGAAATCCAGAAAAAACTCAATGAACTTACAGTAGATATTTCGAAGGTTGAATCACCAAAAATTCTCACTTCAACTGAATCTGAAATACAGAAAGCTGTATTCAACTCGGAAAAGATTTTTCTTGGTGAACTCAATTATCAATCTGATTTCGAATTGATGGGGACTAAATATCATCTTGAAATAAATAGAAGAATTGAAAAAGCAAAACATGATAATCAAGATGTAATCAGAATTATTGAACAAACCGAAGGAATCATGAGTGCGTATGATACATTAGATTTGGATGTTAATACACTTTACCCAATTCGTCGTTATTTAGTTCAAGGAGCAGGCTCGATATCTTTAAAATTTGAAAAAGATAGAGTAACTGGTTTAATCAAATTTGGTCCTCAGGAAATGCCTATCAACACAAAAATTGATGAACCGGTTCTTTCTGGCGGGGCTGGTTCTGAATTAGCAATCGCAACATTACCTCTTGTAGAAGGATTAAAAACTCAGATTAAACAATTTGACTTTATGACAGGTGCTGTTCAAGAATATTTAGTTGATGTTAAAGGTAAAGAAAAGGTAAAGGTTGGGAAAAAAGAATATGAGACTTTTAAGGTTGAATTATTCTCATATCAAGAGAATGAAGTAAAACAAACGCTCTGGTATGATGTTGAAAATAAATTATTATTAAAAACTCAAGTAAAGCTTCCTCCTACAGCTGGTGGTGGTGTTTTAGTTTATGAATTAATGGATTAATTATCGAAAACTAAAAGTTTTTGCGGTGGCTATAATATTTTGCCACCGTTTTTATTTTAAACTGTAAGAAATTATTGAATGAATATATAGTTTAATCAAGTAGGATAATAATATGAACACACCTTTTAATCCTGAAATTCAAAATAAAAATACTGACGCTAAAATTGTTGCTGCACTTGAACGAATTTCAGAAGTTTTTAGAGTTTTATTATGGGATAAAAGTAAAAAAATTAAGCTAAGTCCAATTCAAATTTTGATTTTGATCTATCTCAAATATCATGATTTGAAAGATTGTACGGTAAGTTCTCTTGCGGCCGAGTTTAATATGACACCACCAACTATAAGTGATGCAGTTAAAATCCTGGAACGAAAAAAACTGGTTAAAAGAATAAGAAGCTCTGAAGATTTAAGATATCAATTTTTGAAAGTTACGAGAATCGGTGAAAAGATGGTAAATTTTTCCCATACATTTGTTGATTCATTAATTGAAATTATTAAAGAAATTGATCAAAATAAAAAAGAAATATTTCTTGCTACTTTACTGGAAATTATTTTTAAACTAAATCAGAAAGGGATTTTGTTTACACGAAGAATGTGTTTTACATGTTCTTATTTGCACCGGGAGAACGATGAACTTTATTGTAATTTACTTGAAGTAAAATTAAAATATGAAGATTTGAGAATTGATTGTCCGGAACATCAACCAATCTGAGTCTTTGTTTCACATGATGCAAATTTATACTCAAATAGTCGATACTGGATCAATATCAATGATTAATTTAACGCCCGATATTTTTTTTACTTTTTTTTGAAATTCATTTAATGCATTTTTTATAATTCTGTGAAGATAAATACCATTTGGATCATAAGCACGATCACTTTTAATAATTATGTGGTATCGATATCTGCCAGAAATTTTAGAAATATAAGCAGGTGCTGGTCCAAGTACTGTGATAATTTTTTTGTCATATTTTAGAAATTTATAGAATTCACCTGATGCTCTTTTAACTTGATTGATATTTGGGCTTTTAAATTCAATTAAAGCTAATTTATAAAAAGGTGGATATTTCGCTTGCTCTCTTTCAATGATTTCTTTTTGATAAAACCCAGTATAGTCATTTTGCTGGACGAATTGTAAAGTGTGACTTTCAGGTTTATATGTTTGAATTGCAACTTCACCTTGAAGATTGCTTCTACCTGATCGACCTGCAACCTGCGAAAGCAATTGAAAAGTTTTTTCGGATGAACGAAAATCGGGAATTAGCATTGTAGATTCTGCTGAGATAACTCCTACAAAAGTTACATCTGGAAAATCAAGCCCCTTTGAAACCATCTGCGTACCAATTAGAATATTATATTTCCCTTCACTAAAATCATTTAATATTCTGCTAAATGAATATTTCTTTTGAGTTGTATCCAAATCCATACGGGCAATCCTAGAACCAGAAATTATTTGCTCAAGTTCATCTTCAACTCTTTGAGTACCAATTCCTTTGTATCTAATTTCTGAACTACCACATACTGGACAGACATTAAATTCTTTTTTTGAATAATTGCAATAATGACAGATATATTCTTTTTTAACGAGATGATAGGTGAGAGTAACGGAACAATTTTTACATTGTTCTACATAACCACAATCGGGACACATCACATAAGTTGCAAAGCCTCTTCTATTTTGTAGTATGATAACTTTCTGGTTTTTTTCAATAGTTGATTTAATTTTATCAATCATCGTTTGTGAGAAAGAACCAATTAATCTATTTTCTTCTTTTTCCTTTTTTAAGTCAATTAAAGAAATTTTTGGCATTGTAGCGTTATCAATTCTTTTCTTTAATTCGATCAAATGATATTTCCCACTTAGCGCATTGAAGTACGTTTCTATCGAGGGAGTTGCTGATCCTAAAACTACTACAGCATTTTCAATCTTTCCTCTTATAATTGCCGTATCTCTTCCATGATAATATGGTGCATTCTCAGTTTGCTTATATGAAGAATCGTGTTCTTCATCTACTATTATCAGTCCAATGTTTTTTAATGGAGCAAAGACCGCTGATCTTGGTCCGACAACAATTTTATATTCCTGTTTGATAACAGAACGCCATTCATCAAAACGTTCACCTGGTGAAAGTTTACTATGAAGCACACCAACTAAATTACCAAATCGATTTTTGATACGTCGAATTATTTGAGGAGTTAAAGAAATCTCAGGGACAAGAAATAGAGCGGTTTTATTTTGATTTATGATTTTATCTATTAGTTCAAGATAAATTTGAGTTTTTCCACTCCCGGTTACTCCATGAATTAAGAAAATATCGAATTTGTTTTTATCAATTGAGCTTGAGATTATGTCGATAGCCTTTTTTTGTTCATCTGTCAAATTGATTTGTTTTTGTTCTTCCTGATAAAGTTCAACATATTCACGCTTGACTTCGACTTCTGTTATTTTTATGAATTTCTTTTTTGCAAGAGTTTTAATGATTTGTGATGAAGCTTTGGTTTTTTTGATTAATTCACTTTGCTTCATTTTTTTATCTTTTGAAGCGAAAAGAGTAACAAGAACATTTACCTGTTTGATTGATTTCTTCTCTAATTTGCTAATTAATTCTGAAAATTCTTCAAAACTTAAATCACCAAGTTCAACAATTTTTTCTTTTTTAACTTTGACAACAGGTTTTCTTTTTTCAAGAAAGATTGATGCTAATCCTTTCTTTTCAAGTTTACTCAGGTAATAATTAATATTTGTATTAACCCCTTCTTTTTTAAGTTTCTTTTTTAGTTCAGAAAAAGTATGTTCTTTTTTTTCAGAGAGAATACGAAGAAGTTTAAGATAGTTTGTTTTTTTTAAGTTGGTAATTCTAATTTCTTCTATTATTTGATCTGGATCAACAACAATAATTTTTTTGGATTCCACATCTGTACCTGCTGGAACTGCTGCTTCCAATACTTCCCCCAATGAAGAAAAGTAATATTCAGCAATCCATTTTGTAAATGATAGATATTTTTCATCATAAAATGGAATTGGATCAAGGATGTCTTCAATTTCTTTTAATTCTTTTATGGAAATTTTCTCGAGTTCTTTTCCGAATTGCTGTTTATCGAAAACATTTACTATAAAACCAGTTAAAATTCTCTTGCCAATTGGAGCAACAGCTCTTACACCAACCTGAGCAATATCAATTAATTCATCTGGAACTGAATAGAAAAATGAATTTTCAGTTGGAATAGGAAAAACAACTTCAACGATTTTCTTAGGATTTGTATTTTTCACGATCATTAAAATAATTTGTTTTAGAACAATTTTATTGATGAAAAATTTTATTTTTCGGCTCTAAATTAAGGAAAGAAACTTTTAAATTTTTCAATTAAGATAAATTGGGTTTTTAAATCAAAAGTAATCGAGAGTGACGATAAATTCGGGGAAGCAATTTTTTCTCTTATGCCAGTCATTGCGAATTCTGAAGAAAATCGGTAAAGACAACTTTCGTGGTTAAGCTAACAATTTCAAAAATTCATTTAAGTTTTTTTAGAAGGATTGCTTCGTCCCGATTTGGATCAGGACTCGCAATGACTACTGAGTGAAACAGTTATTGCTTATGAAACAAAGAAATCCTT
>CALDZP010000083.1 GCA_937944105.1 uncultured Ignavibacteria bacterium | reverse complement strand
GTCATTGCGACCCGCCAAAGGCGGTGAAGCAATCTTTTCTCCTATACCAGTCATTGCGAGCGTAGCGAAGCAATCTTTCCTGGTTGATCCAACAATTTCACAGAATGCAAAATTATGTTCTATTGTGAAAGATTGCTTCGTCGTTTCACTCCTCGCAATGACTGCTAAATGGAACAGTCATTGCGACCCGCCAAAGGCGGGGAAGCAATCTTTTGAGGTTGAAGGATAAATTTTCATTTTGCCAATTTGTTTTTTTGTGAAGGATGCTTCATTGTTTCACTTCTAGTAATGACTGCCTGATGAGTAAGGAATTTCTTAGATCCCGATAAAATAGGAATCTACAACATTTCTTCTTCTCAACTTTATAGACTACTCATCAGAATTGAAAGGACGACAAAATCATAATAAAAGAAACTTAACAAATGCATAACTGAAAATTTAAAGAGTCTTTTAATTTTTAATAACGAAGAATAACATCAATTTCTTTTTAGATTTTTTCCAAATAATTATTTTAAGAAAAAAGGTTTTTAATAATGCCAAACTATTGGATTTTCAAATCTGAACCTGAAGTTTATTCAATTGATGATATAAAAAGAGATCAATGGACATACTGGGATGGAGTAAGAAATTATGAAGCTCGAAATTTTTTAAGAGATAAAGTAAAAAAAGGTGATATTGTTCTTTTCTATCACAGTAATTGTGAAGAGCCTGGTGTATATGGAATTTGTGAAGTAATAAAAGAAGGTTATCCCGATTTTACTCAATTTGATTCATCAAATAAACACTTTGATCCCAGAAGCAAAAAAGAAAATCCTACATGGTTTATGGTAGATATTAAATTTTTGAAGAAACTTAAAAAGCCGGTGACATTAGAAGAAATGAAGAAAAATTCTCGCTTAAAAAATATGAGATTAATTCGGAAAGGTAATCGTCTCTCAATTCTTCCAATAACTAAAGAAGAATATGAAGAAATTTTAAAGATGAGCAAATCTTAATTAGATTATTAAAATTTATAAACGATAATTTAAACAAATTTTGTAGAGATATCTTTTATTTCATAAATTATGACAGAGAAATTATGAACAAAATGAGGTTTATTAAAAAATATGGACTATCTGCAATCAGCAGAGTTAGCAGCTCGAGAGGCAGGAAAGTACATTCTCTCAAATCTTGGAAAAGTAAAACAAGTCTCTTTCAAGTCTCAGCAATCAAATCTTGTTACAGAAGTTGACAAAAAATCTGAAGAAATAATAATAGAAACCCTTCAAAAAGATTTTCCCGATTTCGATATTCTTGCAGAAGAAAGCGGAGCATCGTCAACCAAGAACTCTGAATTTATGTGGGTAATTGATCCACTCGATGGCACAACAAATTTTACTCATGGTTTACCTATCTTTTCAGTTTCAATTGGTCTAATTAAAGGAAATGAAGTAATTGCAGGGGTTGTTTATGACCCAACTCGAGATCAACTTTTTTCTGCAGAAAAAGGTAAAGGTGCTTTTTTAAATGGAAAGAGAATTTCTGTATCAAAAACCAAGGATATTAAAAAATCTTTGCTCGTCACTGGATTCCCTTATAATGTCGAAGAAAATCCGGATTTCTGTTTTGAAAGATTTGTAATTATGACTCAGAATAGTCGAGCTGTCAGGAGACTTGGTTCTGCAGCATTAGACTTTGCTTATGTGGCAGCCGGAATTTTTGATGGTTTCTGGGAAGTTAAATTGAACCCATGGGATATTGCAGCAGGACTTTTACTTGTAAATGAAGCTGGTGGTAAAGTTACTAACTTTAAAGGTGAAGATAGCGACATCTTCAATCCTCAAATACTTGCTTCAAATGGACAAATCCACAATAAAATGATTGAACTTTTAGAACTTGCTGAACAAATTCATTTCAATTTATGATAGATTTTCTTTATTCAGTTGATGTAGCAATTTTTAGATTCATCAACAGTGGTCTGGCAAATCCGATCACTGATAAACTGATGCCTTTCATTACCGATGTAACTCACTGGTATCTGGTTTATGTAATGCTGTGGTTTATTATTTTATTTAAAGGTGGTAAATACAGAATTGGTCTGGCAATTGGAATGATAATTTTAGTAATTTGTTCTGATCAGATAAGTAGCAATCTATTAAAAAATCTTTTTGATCGACCTCGACCGTGTAAAGTCCTTGAAAATGTTCATTTGCTCGTAACCTGTACTGATTCTTTTTCATTCCCTTCATCACACGCAGTGAATAATTTTGCTGCTGCCATGTTTTTTACAATTTTTTATAGACATCTTAAATGGATTTTGTTTAGTGTTGCAACTCTCATGGCGTTGTCAAGAATTTTTGTTGGGGTTCATTATCCCTCTGATGTTGTTGGTGGGGCGTTAATTGGAATTTTAATCGGTTATTTACTTGCTAAAATTTATAACATTTTGCTTGTTAAAATTTATAGTTTGTTAGAAAAAAAATAGTAGAATTTTTCCGGTCAATTGATATTTAATAATTTCCATATCAAATTTTTATTGAGCTTCCAACTTGTAGAGTGGTACAATCCTTTACATAAAAAACTTGATAAAAGATTATTTGACTGATGCAGCATGTTAATTGATCAGAAAAAAATTTGT
>CALDZP010000082.1 GCA_937944105.1 uncultured Ignavibacteria bacterium | reverse complement strand
AAGATTTCTGTAAGTAGAAATATCATCAATTTTAGACTTGAAAAAGAATGGTGGAACTTTAGCGTCATATATCATACCATTAAAATCACATTTAATACCAAGTATTCCTAATGCTATATTATTTTTGAAAATATTATCTTTTATCTTTGTAATAATTGAATTTATGTCTGATTCGTTTTGAAATAAATCTGTTACGATGATATAAAGGTGTGAAGAAGCAAAATTTCCCCCAATAAAATTAATCACGGAATCAATATTAGTCTTATCAAAAATACCCTGTTCTTCATAAAAAGTATTGATTTTTGCCATTCTATATTGCGCCCTATTTATTTCTCTGAATGTAGTCCCAAACTTAAAAAATCTTATATCAACGGAACCCCAGCCAGTTTGAATTGCTGCCTCAAATTCATCAATAAAAGAATTATAAATACTGTTGTTGTTTTTAATAAATCCCTTCATTGAAGTTGTAGCATCTAAGAACAAATGAATTTTTGTTGACTCACTAATTTTTTCAGTTGGATTTTCAATAATATCATTAATAGAATAATACCAGTTGTCACTTTTAGAACTCCGACCACAAGAATTTAACAGGAATATGGCTAAATTCATTATAATAAAAATTGTTCGGAGAATAAGTTTGTTATTGATAGGACTAAAAGTAAAATTCATAATAATTTTCCAAATTAAATTTATCTAAAGAACTTAAGAAAATATAAAATATTTACTCTAATTTTTCAATAAGGGTCAATATTAGTAATTTCAATAAATATCATTTTATCTATTAAAATTATCATTATTGTTCTAAGTACTTTGCTTTTCGAATCAAATAAATTCTACTGTAACATTTTTTCAATAAGTAATAAAAAAACAACTTAATTTATTTTTCATTGTGGAAGTGCATTAAAATTATCAATCCTTCTAATAACCAATAAAACAAAATTAATTACAAACACAATGATGTATTTTTATTATAATACTTGTCCAAACTAACGCAAAAAAATCTATTAAACTAAAAATCAATTTGAGTAATAAAATCTTAAAATATGGTTAAACAGAACCATGATATCAAAAACAAAATATAAATAGAATATCGCTCAGATTAAATTTTAAGTAATTAATCACACAAACAACTTAAAGGTAATTCTAAAATTTCTCCCTGCTTCAGGATAAATTGATTTAATCCGTGAAAGGTGATTTCTATATTCTTTGTTAAAAATATTTTCAATATTAATTGAAATACTTGATACAAATTTGCCCAAGGCAAAGATTGTTTGTCCATAAAAGCTAAATATTCCATAACCAGCTGTGGGTTGTTCAAAAATATCCACCCTGTTTTGTGCTAATGCCCATTCATTGGAAATTCCAAATGTTAATTTTTCATTATTAAAGTAAATTTGATTTAAACCTTTTGTTGGTGGAATTTGTGGCAAGGGTTTTTTCGAATTTCTGAACTTACCTGTAGTGTGACTGATTGAAGACTGTAAAAAAACATCTCGCATTAATTTAATTTTAATTGAACCTTCAAAACCATAGATTGTTACATTTTCTCCAAAAGTTTTATAGATAGGCAAAAATGTTTGATAGTTAGTATCGCCAGTATTTCTAGGAATTATATAAGAATTCAAAAAGTTATAAAATGCATTCAGGTTAAAATCCAAATTCTCAAATTTATGGTAAACAAAAATTTCCGTTCCCCATCCTCTCTCTGAATTCAAATCTGGATTCCCGACCTCAAAAGAATATGCGGCAAGATGTGGTCCTTCTGAAAACAATTCCTCTATCGTAGGAACTCGAGTTGAACGACTTAGATTTGCACCGATAAAAACAACATTACTAATTTGGTAAATCAAAGATGCGGCAGCTGAAATATTAAAAAATTCTCTCTTTCTTATTTGACCGATTCTCGAACTTAATTTTTTGACACTTGGATTTACAACATCATAACTTAATCTTAAAGCAGTTTCGAGATTAATATCTTTAAGATGAAAATCTTCATATAGAAATAAAGAAACATTAGCAGATTGAGTTGGTGGTGTAAAAACATATCCACCAATATCAAAATCCCGATGTTCGATGGATAAACCAAATTCACCCGATTTTAAGATTTTACCATTTTCGTGTTCATAAATAATTTTCAATGAATTAGTAATGATCTTGAATTCACTTCCGATTAAACCGCTATGTTCAAATTCTTTATGACGATAATAATCATTCCTGAAATCAATATTGAAGAAATTCTCTGAATTATTTGTTTTAATTCTTGACGAAAGTGCATATTGTTTTTTAAAAATTTTGATATTCACTCCCAAAGGATGAGCACCAATAAACCCACCAGGGATACCGTAATTCAACTCATAAGTTTTTAACGAACCACCGATAAAACCGAAATCTTTTATGTAACTAATTCCTGCTGAGCCATTAAAATTTTCTGACGATGAATTTTTTAATTTACCAATTGGAGTTGTTAAGTCTGATGTCTTTCTTTTCACCAAATCAAATTTGATTTGAAAAGGATTTAAAGGTATTCCAGTTTTAATCGAACCAAGCATACCATGATTGGCAGATTCGAAATAACTTCCAAAAGTAAAATGCGGTGTATTATGTATTACAGATGGAATGTTCTCTTGAACAACATTAATCAATCCACCAATGGTTGTTGAAGTTTGAGTTAAAATCTTTGGTCCTCGCAAAACTTCGATTCTCTCAGAAACAAATGGTTCAATAGTTACAGCATGATCAGGTGAAGTGGCAGATAAATCAATAGATTTCATCCCATCTTCGGTGATAACAATTCTATCCTGACCAAGTCCTCTAAATATTGGTCGAGAAGGTGCAGGACCCATTGAACGAACAGAAATGCCAGTTTCATTTTTCAATGTTTGTGCAATTGTTTGTCCCAGTTTTTGATGAAGTGATTTACCAGAAAGTTTTGCATTATACTCTTGAAGCTCATCTAAAAAATCAGTTGTCTTTTTATCCGAGATAATTAACGGTGAAAGATCAAGTATTCTTGGAATTAAATAAATCACAACGTTTTTATTTGATTCTGATTTAATTTCAATGTCAATTAATTTTTCCTGAAATGCCAGATGTGTTACTTTAATTCTGAACTTCTTAAAATTAATTGGGCCAATTGTAAAAGTACCATCATTTTTTGATGTGGTATAAATTTTTTGTTCAACTATTTCAATGACAGCATTAGAAATCGGTTCTGAGTTTTCAGCACTTAAAATCCTTCCATTTATATAAAAAGGAATTTCCGATGAATTGGCTTTAAGATTAAATAAAATCAAGAGAATCGCCAAAAGGTAATGGCGATTCTCAAAGCAAGAGTTTAATTTAGTTAAGAAATTTTTTCGAGTTAAATTTTTCATTTTACTGTACTTTCACAGGAATTTTTCCACTTCTAAAATCAGGATGTCCTTCATGTAATACAAAGAACTCAATTAAAGTAATTCCAGGTTTTTTACCGAAAAGATGGAACTCATAATTACCTTCTTCACCTTTATGTTGCCAGACCGAAACAATTGATGTATCCGAAATTGACCAGCCCAAAGGTTTCTTTTTATAATCCGGTGGATCGATTTCTTTTTTTTCTGGATTTAAAAATTTTATTTCAATTCCTGAGGTCATTTGATTTAATGGGACAAAAAAAGTATCTCGGGTAACACCACGAAAAATTTCGACAATTTTAATTCCTGATTCATAAAATACCATACCTTCTGCTTCAAAATGTTCTTCTTCAGGTGCTAATGGTTCATCTTTAGAGCATGAAATTATTGTAAAAACTAATAATAGTATGGGTAAAAATCTTACGAATAAAAAACTTCTGAATTTCATTTGTCACTCCTTTTGTTTTTAATGATTATTTCAAGTAATGATTTTACAACTAAATTTGTGAGCTCAGGAGTGATTTTCAGGTGGGGCTCTAAAATTTTGGGATACTAAATAATCAAATCTTTTTAAGTTTGTTGATTCTAGGATTAGTAACTTTTCTAACTTAACATCTTGAAAATTTAAATTGTGAATCTTCCCTAAAAAATGATGAATGGAATTAAATACTAAACTAACAGGACAAAGCTCAAAAGAATGCCAAATTTTATTTGTTTTACTTTGTCCATTTTCAAGTTCTGCTAAAAAATTTATTGAAAAAGTGTAATTGTGAAAATGGTATACATTGGCGAAAAATATTCCCAAATAGGAAATGATTATTAAACTAAAAATTATTTGTCTTAAAAATTTTCTCTTCATCCTATTATAAGATGTGAAAATAATTTAATTGATTCAAGGTAATTTATAAGATTATGTCTGACAGATTTAATTTTTATTCAAACATTTTTTTGCAATTTCTTTATCTTAATTGGATATATGAACAAAACACTCGTAATCATATAATTGTGTATCCTTCAAGAAAAAATTAGTCTAAACTTTTTCTTAAAGATGTAAGATTTGATTGATATAAAATCTTAAACACAAATAGATGATCTATTGTCGATGAAAAATGAAATTCAGGTTCAATTTTTTTTATCAACATTTCAACACAAATTCTAAACAATAAACTCTGTCCCAAAAAGTTTGAAAAAGGGTCCAGCAAATGAACTTTAAGATTATAGAAGAAATTTATTTCAAATAGACCAATTTTCTTGAAAATTTAAACTCACCAGTTTTCATTTGATATAAATATACTCCACTACTCAAATTGAAATCACTCGCATCAAGTTTCAATGAATACTCTCCTGGTGTCTTAATTTCATTCAACAATGTGGCGATTTCTTTACCTGATAAATCAAATAATTTTATTTCAACTAGCGATTCTCTTTTAATTGAATATCTTATTGTGGTATTTGAATTAAATGGATTCGGGAAATTTTGATATAACTTAAATTCGTCAACAACCATTTTACCATTATCATTTTCAACTCCTGTTGTGATTGTAGTTTTCCACATTCCCCTTCCATGAGTTGCGGCAATGAGTGTATTATCATTATCTCTAAAATCCATATCAACAACAGCTACATTTGGCAAAGCGCTTGAAGTTTTATACCAGCTTGTTCCACCATTGGTTGTTTCAAATATTCCAAGATCAGTTCCAATTAATAAATTTAATTCATTATAGGGATTAACAAAAATACAGTTTACCGGAATATTTGGAAGATTAGATGAAATATTTACCCAGTTTTGTCCACCATTTGTTGTTTTAAATACTTTATTTGAAGAACTGAAGCCTGAAAAAGTCACATATACATTTGAATTATTTGTTCGTGATATTTCTACATCAGTAATGTAGAGAGTTGGTAATCCTGACGATACATTTGTCCAGCTCAATCCAGCATTTGTAGTTTTTTGTAATCTTCCATTAGTACAACCAGCGTAGATCAAATTAGAGTTACCTTTTGCAATTGCCAGTGAAGAAATTTTAGCGCCAGAAGAACCTGTTCCATCTCCGGTTAAATCACCACTAATTGCTGTCCAATTATTTCCCCCATTTGTCGTCCTGAAAACTCTGTATGTTCCAGCAACTAAAATATTTGGGTTATTAGGATCCATTTTATATGGTGCAATAAATAGGACCCTATCTGTTGTACCATCATAATAATTAGGACCTGCAGGTATTCCGTTCATTACTTTATTCCATGTTGCACCTGCATTTGTAGATTTGAAAATGGCAAGATTAACATATTCAGTATAAATTGTATTTGGATTGTTAAAATCAACTTCAGTTGCACCACCATCACCTCCAAAAATTTCTGACCAATTAGTTCCAATTGAGCTTTTCAAAGTCCCATTATCCTGTGTACCACCATAATAAACATTTTGAGATGGATGATAAGCCCCTGAATAAAATTGTGTTGTTGACATTCCATTGTTTCTGGAACTCCATGAAAGACCTCCATTAGTTGTTCTAAAAATACCACCATCTGTCCCAACATAAATGATATTGTAATTTGTGGGATGAAATTCAATTACATGAAAATCGGCATGAACATAAGGATAAGTAAGATAAGGATACCAATTAGTGATTTGAGACCAGCTTTGACCACCATCAGTTGATCTGAACAAATCAACACCGCCAGCATAAACAATATCAGAATTTTGTGGATGAACAACCACTATATTATTATACCAGGCCTGTGGTCCTGTATAAGATTGGTGAGTTATTGATGGTCCGGGAACTGTAATATCAAAAAATGTACTGCCCCCATTGGTTGATTTTTGAAACTTTGTAACTTCATTGGTCTGTAGATCGTGAAAAGAAACATAAATCACATTAGGATTTGAAGGGGAAATAGCAATTTCAGCACGACCTTGATTTGCTACAGTGTGAATTTGAGTAAAGGAATTTCCTCCGTCTGTACTTCTGTAAATTTTTGATTGTGAAAAATGCCCGAAGCTTGCAAAAATTTTCGAGGGATTTGTATTTGCAATTTCAAGATCAAGACAATAAACATTTCCAGAAGGTGCGCCATTAACAAGATTCCAGCTCGAACCTCCATTGGTGGAATAAAATAAACCGGCATGAGTTGCCGCAAAAATTCTTCCATTATTTTTATCAATTACAAGATCGTTCACATAATTAAAATTTGAATTATTCGTAGATGAAAGTTGACTCCATGTAACACCACCATCGGTTGTTTTGAAAATACCATTTCCTCTTATCGCATCGATATTAAAGAAGCCTTCACCAGTACCGGCGTAAATTATATTGCGATTGGATGGATCCATAGCTAATGAACCAATAGCTAAATTTTCCATATTATCATTAAGAGCAAACCAGCTCTGACCTTCATTGGTCGATTTCCATACACCACCACTAACTGAACCAGCATATAAAATGGAAGGGTTAACGGGATCGATTAGAAATGATCTTACCCGCCCTGCGATATTCGTTGGTCCCAGATGTACCCATGATAAAGTTGACTGTTTTAAAGGATCAATCAGGTTATTCTTTTCAATGTGTTTTAATGCTTCACTTCGCCAGTTTTCTGGAATATATCCGAGTGGAAAAGCTCTTTGTTCATACCAGAAGCGTATTGCTTCCATAGGTTTATCGTATTTTGGAGATTCTTTTTTCTTTTGAATCTTGTAAGCTAAGAAGGAATTGCGTTTTTCATTTACATCGTGATCTTTTATTGTCAATATAAAACCTGCAAAGAAAGCCATTAAGAAAATTATGTTTTTCATTTTTTATTCTCCCCCTTATTCGTCATTTATTATAATTAATGATCAACCATCCTTTTTGGAGACTCAGAGTAAGTGTGAGATTAACCGTGTCACCTTTGTTCATTTTCGATAATTCAATTAGGTTCTGATTTCTCGAATCTGCCATATCAATAATTCCTGATTCATTCAAAACAAAATTTGGTCGTGCTTCGATTTCTTCATTATCAGTTGCAAAACTTGGCATATTCTCATCAGAATTCGATTGTAAAATTAAAATTTTCAATGTGTAAAGAGTATCAGATTGCTTTTGTTTATTAAGAATCTGAGCGGTCACATAAGAAATATTTTCTTTAATAGTTGTGACTTTTGTTTCTCCAGATTTATTTTCAGTTAAATTAGATTTTTTCGCACACGCTTGAATTAAAACAAAAGTTATTATTAAGAGGTGAATAATTTTTGAACCCATAAAGCCTCCTTTCAATAAAAAAAGATTTTTGCAAACTCAAATAGTAAAGACGGTTTATCAAGTAATGCAATTTTAAATATGGAAAGTAAAGTTCTTTCTGACTCAGGAATTTTAATTGCAGAATGAGCAATACTATTTAATGTTTCATCACGGAAATTATAAATAGCATTTTTTACTTTGTAATACATTTCATGTCTTCTTCCGACTCTACTATGCCAGATTTTGGGATAGTCCATCAACAATTTAAAATTATTTTCCTTAATAGCCTTACCAGCAAGTTCACCAGCAATACTTCCTCCAATCATACCACTTGTAATTCCCCCACCAGACAATGGATTTACCTGTCTTGCTGCATCTCCAACTAATAGAACATTTTCTTTTACAATTTCACTAAGTGTTAAACTACAGGGCACACCCCCTGAAATCATTGTTAATTTAGGTACATTCGGGAATTTATTCTCAAGAAAATTATTTATATATGAAATTGGTGATTTTATTTTTGCTTTATCACCACCAATCCCCAAACCTACATTTGCCGAATTATTGCCCTTCGGAAAAATCCACAAATATCCTCCAGGTGCATAATTTTCACCAAAGTAAAAGTAACATGTACTTGCATCGACATTGATATTCGAAACAGTAAACTGGACACAGCATTCCATATCGGAAATTTTAATGTGAGTTTTAATTCCTGCAAATCGACCAATGCGTGATTCCACTCCATCTGCACCAATAATGATCTTCCCTTTTACTTCTTTTTTCTCTCCATTATGCTCAAACTTCACACCTGTAATTTTACCATCTTCTCTTAACAAGTCATATACATAAGCTTTAGTTAAAATATGTGCTCCCGCTTTTGCAGCAAGTTTACCAAGTTCATAATCAAATATTCTTCTTTCAAGGATGTAACCAGTGCGATTAAAATTTATTTTTACTTCAGTTCCATCAGGTGAAATTAAAACAAAACTATTGATTGTTGATGCTATCCATTTTGAATCTGGTTTAATAAAAGGTTCGATACCATCCTTACTAACAGCTTCACCACATCTAACTGGATAACCAATATCCCTATCCTTTTCTAGAATAAGGACAGAAACTCCCTGTTCGGCTGCAAAACGAGCTGCAGTTGTTCCTGCAGGACCAGCACCAACAACAATTACATCATAAAATTTTTCGATCATTTAAATGTACTTGCCTTCAATTGTTGAATTTTATCTTTTCTAAAAACTAAGACTTCAATAGGGCAGCACCAGACACATTTAGCACAATTGGTACAAAGCTCTTCACTAATTTTAATAGTTGCCTCTTTTAATTCAATTGCGTCCTCTGGACAAACTCCCACACAAACCCCACAAAAATCACACTTATCCGGTTTAATTTCTATTAATAGCATGATGTTTTTAATTCTAAGTTAAACTTTTTAATGAAAAATTGAAATGAAAAGTATTTTAAATAAAGAAGATTATCAATAAAAATAATTAAATCATCGTTAGAATTTCTTAAGCAGTTCAGAGTATTTTTTTCAAATCTATATAAATGAAAACAATTCAAAAAAGATTAAGGACGGATATAGCTGTGCAACAACCTAAAAGATCAAATTCAATTAATCTTTACTTAAGAATAATCCATCTTACCCGAGAAACGGAACCTTTTAATCAAATTTCTTTAAACTTAAGCATTTAATAAAAAAATTCAATTGCCAAATAAGGACACTAAAGTATCACCCAATAAGTCACTCCAAATCTTTACGGAATCATAACTGAATTTTTTTATGGAAGGAATAATCAACCAAAAAAAATCAAATTCAACAAACAAAATTAAGTCCTCTAAACCGCTAAATAAAAATTCATTTGCCAATATTTGAACTGAAAACAATAAATAAGAATTCTATTTTTTTGCTGAATTAATTTGAAACAAATCTCAAAATAAAACACCTACTAAAAAACCAACCTTAAATTTTATTCAAATTTTCAAGTTTTGTACTCTGGCAGATTTTATGCTAATAACATTATCAAAAATAAATGAGGCTGGAAATGAAACAGGTTAATACAAAATTAACAAGCAAAAGAATAGTTGTTTTTGCTTTACTAATTTCAATCATATTAAATATTAATTTATTTGCTCAAAAAAAATTTCCTGATAAACCTCAGGATTATACAAGCATTGCAAAGATTACCGGTACAGCAGAAGGTACCAGTATTAAATTCACAGATCCATATCTTGATTCAACTGTTACTTATTTTGCAGGGACTTTTAATGGGACACTAAACTCCCAACCTACAAAATTTTATTGTATCGATATTCAGCATTTGCTTGAATTTAACAAAGATTATTGGGATGAAGGGACAACATCTTCTGAAATTACTTATATATTAAACAACTATTATCCATACAAGACTTCATATCCTGGACAACTCACAAACATAAATTATGAAGCTGCTGCTATTCAGATGGCAATCTGGCATTTCAGTGATAGTGTAGATGTAAATACTATTACAAACAACAATACAGTTAAAACAAGAGCTTTACAAATAATAGCAGATGCTATAGCAAATCACAATAATGTAAAACCAATAAATACACTGCTTATTGTAAAAACATCACAATCTTATCCTGTTAATACACCTGTAGAATTTTATGTTTTTGCATTTGATATAAACGGGAATCCAGTTCAAAATGCAGTAATTTATCTTTCTGCCTCACTTGGAAATTTAAGTGTTGACTCTGTTATAACCGATAGCGATGGAAAAGGCGGACCGGTATTCTTAAATTATTCGGGAGTTGGTACATCAATAATTTCCGCAACTTCTGTTTTAACAATTCCACAAGGAACTCGTTATGTTCATAAGACAAATCCTGATGGCAAACAAAAACTTGTTCTGGCAACTCCAGCTATTGATACAAAACAAGTTCAGGATACTGTTAGTTGGTACATACCCCAATCCTGTGATCTTACAGGTTATGTAACTTATACTCAAGGTGGTTGGGGCAGTCCCTCCGTTAGCGTTCCTGGAAAAATAAGAGACATGTACTTTTCATCTGTTTTTCCATCTGGATTGGTAGTTGGTGGTAATTACACATTAACTCTGAGTAATGCATTTGCCGTTATGAATTTCCTTCCTCAAGGTGGGACACCTGGAGCTCTGACACAAAATTATGTTGATCCGTTATCAACAAGTGCTGGAGTTTTAGCCGGGCAAATCGTTGCTTTGAAACTAAACGTATACTTTAATCAAGCCGGTTACCTGGGTTCAAATCCTTTTCCACTAGGTAATTTAGTTATAACATCAGGACCGTTTACAGGCTGGACAGTAAATAGCTTTTTAGCTTTTGCTGAACAAGTCCTGGGTGGCGGTTCACTAAATGGTTTTACATATTCACAAATAAATGATGCAGCAAAAGCAATAAATGAGAATTTTGACAATGGTTATGTCAACAATGGATTTCTTGATTGTCCTGAAAATGTTTTTGGAAAAATTGGTGATTTTGTTTGGTTTGATTTAAATGGAAACGGAATCCAGGACAATGGTGAACCAGGAATTTCAAATGTTTTGGTTAAATTATTTGACTGTAATGATCATTTAATTGATTCCACATTTACCAATTCCTCAGGTCTGTATTTCTTTAATAATGTTATACCCGGAAATTATTATGTAAAATTTTATCCACCTGATTCTTTAAAATTTACATTCAAAGATTCCGGTCCAAATGATGAATATGATTCTGACGCTGATCCCTTAAATGGTTCAACTACATGCTTTACATTAAATAATGGCGAAACTAATCTTTCTTTAGACGCAGGACTTGTCTATAACTTTGGTTCAATTGGAGATTTCATATGGTTCGACTACAATATGAATGGGATTCAAGATCCCGATGAAGCAGGAGTGGCTGGTGTGCTTGTAAAACTCTATGATTGCAACGGTAACTTACTCGCACAAACAGTTACAGACTCAATGGGATACTATCACTTTGAAAACTTATTAGCAGGTTATTACAAAATATCTGTTGTCTTACCCAATGGATATGAATTTAGTTTGATGAATCAAGGTTCAGATGAAGCAAAAGATTCTGATATTAATCCCTCAACCGGAATGAGTGAATGTATTTCTATTAACTTTGGTGAAAATTATGTTGATTTAGATGCCGGAATACACTTAATCCCACCACCACCAGTTTGTTCAATTGGTGATAGGGTTTGGTTTGATGTAAACGCAAATGGTATACAGGATCCAGATGAAAACGGAATACAAAATATTAAGATTAAACTATTCGACTGCAACAATAACTTACTAGATTCTGCATTTACAAATGCAAATGGTTATTACTCATTTGACAGTTTAGTTGCAGGGACTTATAAGATTAAAGTTATCGTGCCCGATGGATTCTCTATTTCACCGAAGGACCAAGGAAATAATGACTTACTCGATTCAGATGTTGATCCATTAAACGGTGAATCGATTTGTATAAACTTAAATCCTCCAGATTGTGGTGCGAATGATGTAAAATGGGACATTGGATTGTATCCAACACCTCCAGCACCAACTTGTGTAATTGGAGATAAAGTTTGGGAAGATTTGAACAAAAATGGTATACAGGACTATGGTGAAAGTGGGGTTGGTTATGTAACTGTTAAGTTACTTGATTGCGATGGACAGGTTCTATCTACAACTCAAACAGATGAAAATGGTTACTACCACTTTACAAACATAACCCAGGGCGTTTATAAACTACGTTTTGTATTACCCTCAGGATATGCATTCACATTAAAAGATGCTGGAATGAATGATTTACTTGATTCTGATGTTGATCCATTAACCGGTATGACCACATGCTTCCCAATTGAACCACCAAATTGCGATAGTAACTCAACTAAATGGGATGCTGGAATTTATAAATTAAAAGGTTCAATCGGTAATTTCGTTTGGTTCGATGCAAACGGGAATGGTATTCAAGATAATAATGAATCTGGTTTATCCGGTATAACTGTGAAATTATATGATTGCAATGATAATTTAATCAGTGTTACAACAACAAACTCAAGTGGATATTATAAGTTTACGGATCTATTACCAGGAAACTATTATGTTAAATTCCAGGCTCCGACAGGATATCTGTTTACAATTAAAGATGCTGGTTCAGATGATGAGTTAGATTCAGATGCTGATCCTATCACAGGTACAACGGTTTGCTTCACGCTTGCCGCTGGTGAAAATAACTTGAGTATTGATGCTGGTTTGAAAGAATGTGTTGTTGGTTATAAAGTTTGCGGCATGGTATTTAATGATGCAAATGGTAATGGTTTACTTGATAACGGCGAAGTAGGTATAGAGAACGTTGTAATTAAATTATGGGGAACTTCTGGTAATTTAATAGCTCAAACTATTACCAATGCTCTTGGAAAATTTGAATTCTTGAATGTTCCTGAAGGTGAATATCACGTCCAGGAAATTGATCCTTATGGATATATATCTACAACACCAAATTCTTATAATATTTTTGTAACAAATCAAGATGTATGCAACATAAAATTCGGAGACAAACTTAAACCAGCTCCTGAACCTTGCAATCTAACTTTGTATAAGACTTATACTCAAGATCAGTGGTGCCTTGAACCAGCCAAATCATTACTTGAAAATAACTTTGCTACAGTATTTCCGTCAGGTATGGAAATTGGAAATCAAGGATCTCCGTACTCAGCTATCTTCACAAATGCCATAGCTGTTCGTAACTTCTTACCACAAATTGGTACTTTAGGTCAATTTAACACAAACTATGTTAATCCAACCACAACTTCAGCTGGTTCATTTGCAGGTAATGTTGCCGCTCTTACATTAAACGTTGCATTTAACGAAGCTGGTTTACTTGGTTCTACAGCTACAACTAAATTAGCAAATCTTGTAGTTGCATCTGGTCCGATGAAAGATTATAAAGTTTCTGAAGTTCTGTTACTTGCTAATATTGCTTTAGGTGGTGGCACTACTCCATTCTCAATTCAAATATTGAATGATGTAGTATCGATGATCAACTATAACTTTGCATGCGATTGCAACTATGGCTTCCTAACATGTCCATTACCACCAGATTCTACTGGCAGTGGATTTGATGCAGGTGTTGAATCAAATGCTAATCTTGCAGACCTACTGCTCAGAAGAATCACAAAGATTGAATATGGTATGACAACAAAAATTCTCAGAAATCCAAAAACTCCATTCACAGCTTCTCTTGGATTATTTGAATTAGTTCCTAATTATGGTCCTATGGGTTCAATTGCTCAAGAAGCAACTCCGTTTGATATACTTGGAATATCAAATGCAACTTCAGCTTATGCAGTTGATTATAAACTGAAACTCGCAAAAGGTGAAACCAGAGTTGCTGGAGTCTTTGCAACTACTACAAATCCACCTTATATCTATGAACATACCAAAGCAATATGCGATAGATTAGTAAACGCTGAACTGAATTCATTGACTCAAATTAAAATTGGTGAAAACTACTATTTTGCTTCAATTATAAATAAGGTTGAAGAAGGTGTACTCGATTATGAAATTCACTTCAGTGTATACGAAATAGGTAATAAATATTTGGTTGATTCTAGATGGTTAATTGAAGAATATCAAGTTCCACAAGGTACAACCAATATCTATAACTTCCAGGTTTGGGGTAGCAGTTTCAAGAACGCCATCTTCTTGGTTAATCAAATAATAGAACAATTTAAGCTCAAAGGTGAAGTTGATTTCTTGAACAGAGCTCAGTTACCAATAGCAATGACATACGCTGTGAAAGGTAAATACCTACACAATGGTAAAGTTGAAGTAGTGTTGAAGAATGAAAGCAAATCTTCAGAAAACATAACTGTACTTGTAAAATCCAGAGCAACTCAAGGTGGCGATAGAATCGAAAAGGCTTACACATATTCACTTAATCCTGGATTGAATTCAATAGCTATAAGCACTGGAATAATTAGTGATGCAAATGTTTACATCACATCTTCAAACGGATTCAAAGACGAAATATTTGTAAGCGGTGGTGCATATACTTACTTAAACGGGAATAAATCTACAGTTGACTACTTTGATACAAGATCTTATCCAGTTCAAAATGTAAATGATTATCCCGAGGGTTCACTGGTTCTTTCTGGTGGAGTTAAGATGCAAGGTAAACTTGAAGATTGGGTTACAATATTTAGATCATTAACTGCAAACACCGCACCAGTAGACTTGAGTGATTATGAGGGAATTATGTTTACAATTAGTGGTAACGGAGTTGTCTGGTTAAGGATAGAGCAGGACGGTGTACAAAACTTTAACTTCCATATGAAGAAATTAGTCCTCGATAATAAAGAGAGAACATATGTAATTCCATTCTCTGAATTCAAACAAAGGGAAGGAATCTCAACAGAACTTGATCCATCAAGAATAAGAAAAATATCTTTGGTTTACGAGAAGCGTGATAATATGAATATGTCACAATATGAAGTAGAGATTAAGAACATTGCATTTGTCAGCAAGAATAGCGGTAAGAAATCATCTGAAAGCGAAGTACCAGTTGAATATAAGTTAACTCAAAACTATCCTAATCCATTTAATCCTTCAACTATGATTGAATTCTCAATTGTTAATCCAGAATTCGTCACGTTGAAAGTATATAACATTCTTGGTCAGGAAGTTGCTACATTGGTCAACGAAATGAAAAACCCAGGTAATTATTCTGTAAGATTCGATGCTTCAAACTTAAGCTCAGGTGTATACATCTATAAACTTCAAACAGAATCTTACACTGCTACTCGCAAGATGATCTTGCAGAAATAGTTCAATCAAAATCAATAATCGTGCAAGGTAAATAAGAAAAGGTGTCCCGAAAGGACACCTTTTCTTTTTAGTTATTATATTGGAAATCTCAGGGTCATTCAATGTATTTTTTATTAACCATCTATAACCATTAAAAAAGTTGATCAAGAAAAATAAATCTTTTACCACAAAAAATATTTAAATAGGTATTCGAAAATTTTTAGATTAAATGACAAAGTTTCAAATTTGAATGAAAAATTTATCATTTAAAATTTTGAAATCCTTAAATAAATCGGAGAAGCATTGATGAGTCAAATCACGAAAATATACTTACCAGTGTCAGGAATTATTGTTTTTGTAGTTTACCTGATTACAATGGCACCTGGAATTATTCAAATTGACTCAGGTGAATTAGCAGCTGTTGCCTCTCTTCCAGGAATTGCTCATCCAACAGGTTACCCACTCTTTACATTAATTGGTTTTATCTTCACAAAGCTTTTTTTCTTTACATCAAAAATTTACGCACTTAACTTTCTTTCAAATCTTTACACACTTGGTGGATTCTTTTTCATATATGGCATAAACAAATTATTACTAAAAAATATTATTAATGAAAGACCCGTTGAAAAAAAAGGAAAGAAAAAATCTTCGGTTGCAAAATCCTTTGATGATAATGAAATTAAATTAATTGCAATTATTTCAGCACTCACCCTTGCATTTTCAAAAACATTCTGGTTACAATCAACTTCAGTTGAAGTATACTCACTTCATATTTTATTGATTACTGCAACATTGTATTTTTTTCTTAAAGCTTACTTCATTGATACAGCCAATCGAGAGCATACATTAGTAAAAGTTAACTTAAAGCCATGGCTATTATTTGCATTTTTTCTCGGACTTTCGTTCACAAATCATATGACAACTATTCTTGTTTTACCTGCAATGGCATATTTGTATTTCGATAAATTTGGTTTTAAAAAATTTTCTTTGAAAAATATTTTGATAATGCTCATTCCTTTCTTTTTAGCACTAAGTCTATACCTCTATTTACCTATTTCGGCATCGAACAACCCGCCAATTAACTGGGGAAATCCTATCGATTGGGAAAAATTCAAAAGGCATGTGATGGGATGGCAATATCAGAGCTGGATTTTTTCCTCAACTGAATCTGCATCTAAACAATTCAAATATTTTCTATCAATTTATCCTATTGAGTTTGCCTACATAGGTTTGATTTTCATTTTATCTGGACTTTTTAAATTATTCAAAACAAATAAAAAAATATTTCTATTTACAATCTTACTTTTCATTACATGTCTTCTTTATTCAATAAACTACGATATAAATGATATTGATTCGTATTTCTTGTTAGCTTTTATTTCATCTGGTTTTATTATGACTTTTGGTTTTTATTTTATCGCAGAAAAGTTTTTGAAACATTCTATATATTTATTGACGCTTGTGCCTTTACTTCTCCTGGTAATGAATTTTGAAAAAACTAACCAAAGTGATAATAGTCAATTTCAAGAATATACTCAGTCAGTATTAGACACAGCGGAAAAAAATTCAATCATAATTTCTTATTTGTGGGATTTTTTCATATCCCCTTCATATTATCTACAGTTTGTTGAGAATAAGAGAAAAGATGTAATTGTAATTGACAAAGAACTTGTTAGACGAAGCTGGTACTTTAATCAGATTAAAACCAATTACCCTGAAATTTATTATCGCTCCGAAGATTTGATCAAAGGATTTATACCAGAATTAATAAAGTTTGAGAGAAATCAAAATTATAATTCGCATGTGCTAGAAAAATTTTATAAAGATATAATTCTAAGTTTCATTTTAAGAAATATTCATGATCATACAATTTATTTAACACCCGAAATGGTACAAAATGAAATTAGAAATGGCTGGCTTGTAATTCCAGATTCACTCCAAATTGTCCCTGATTTATTTCTTTTTAAGATTGTAAGAGACACAAATTATCAACCTCTCAAATCAAGTGATTATAAAATCAATTTCAGAAACGACCAAAGTTATTATACTGAAACATTAAAAAATTTAATTGTTTCTGCACATATTAATAGAGCTTTATATGAATTAAAATTTGGGAAGAAAGAAGCAGCAAAAAATTTAGTTATGAAGGTTTATAAAATCTCCCCCGAAATTCAGCTGCCATATGAGTTAGTACAATTGATGAATGTTAATTGATTGTTAATATATTATTTGGATGGATAGTAGGTATCTTTTGATAAAACATACATTATGAATCCTACCTATCGGAATATATCAAGTTATTCTCATGATCCACTTATTGAATTAACCCATCCAGTAACACTCAATAGTATCTATCACATATTTCAAAAATAAATGCAATCGAAGAATTGAAATCAAAATAGTCTGAACGTTACCAGATAATTTTAGCTACCTCAACCCACAAAAATCACTTATTGAAAATTCCTCCATGATCTTACAGCTATCATTTTGATTTTTCAAAAAAATAAATTAAGATTATTACAAACGTATCTTTAAGAATAATATAATCAGAAAAAATAAAATGAAACAAAAAAAACCAAAAATTTTCCCGATTTTCCCAGCGATAGCTAAGACCAAAGATTTTGATATTTACAATTTCAACAAAATTTTTAACGATGAAGAAACTAAACGAATAATTCGTGAAGGTAAGACTATTGGATGTTTTTACATTGAGTCCCCTGGAATGCGTTCCCTCCTCAAAAAAATGAACTCCGATTCATTTGAAATGTTAACTGCTATAAGTTCTGTAATACGACCTGGTGTTGCTGAAAGCGGCATGATGGCTGAGTTTATTGCGAGACATCACGACCCATTAAGACGAAAATATTTAGTGCCTGAATTAGAACCATTGCTCAAAGAAACATACGGTGTAATGATTTACCAGGAAGATGTGATTAAAGTTGCTCATTATGTTGCTGGACTTTCACTCGAAGAAGCAGATTTATTGCGAAGAGCAATGAGTGGCAAAATGCGTTCTCACGAAGCTATGAAAAAAATTAAAGACAAATTTTTTGAACACTGTCTGAAAAAATATTCCGAAGATATAACTGCCGAATTATGGCGACAGATTGAATCTTTCGCTGGTTATGCTTTTTGTAAAGCTCATAGCGCCTCTTTTGCATTATTATCTTTTCAAAATGCTTATCTCAAAGCCCATTACCCTGCAGAGTTTATGTCATCAATTTTAACAAATCAAGGGGGATACTATTCTGCTGCCGTTTACATTCAGGAAGCAAAACGATTAGGACTCAAAATTCTTTTACCCGATATTAATGAAAGTGAAATTGAATACACTGGGAAAGATAACTGGATAAGAATAGGATTAATGGCAATTAAAAATCTTTCTCGTGCAACAATGGAAAAAATCATAGATGAACGAAATAAAAATGGCAAATATAAATCGCTTAGAGATTTCTTGAGAAGGACAAAGATTGGCTATGCTGAGTGTTCAATACTCATTAAGTGTGGTGCATTGGATTGTTTTGCGCCACAAATCTGGACAAGATTTAAAAATCTTGATCAACAAGAAGGACAAAAAATTTTGAATAAAATCTCCGAAATGTATCCTGATAATCTGATAAACGAAAACTATCTCAACGAAAATTCTTTTGTATCATATCTAAGACCTTTGCTTATGCGAATGCTGGATATTGAATTACATCATAGAAAAATTATCAACGACGATACAATCAATTTGTTTGAAAATGATAAGTATCTTGATCATATGCTTAGATTAATCGGTCAAAACAACATCAGAAGATATTCTATCGCACAGATCTGCAAAATTGAATATGAAACTTTTGGTTATATGGTAAGTCGACATCCTCTTGAATTTTATTATAAATTCTTAAAGGATCCTGAAATCATCCCAGCTGAAAAACTACCACTTAAAAAAGGAGAAAAAGTCAAGGCAATTGGTTGGTTAATGACATCAAAACGAATTCGAACACGAAAAGGAGATATAATGAAATTTCTTTCTCTTGAAGATTTAACTGGAACTTTTGAAGCTGTTATTTTTCCAAGAGAATACGAAAAATATGCACATTTAACATTATCTATGGGTCCATATTTTATAGAAGGATTGGTTGACAAAGAACTGGGTGATACAATCACTGTTAAAAGGCTTTCTGTATTATCAACAAGACTTGCCTTAAGAACACAACAACTTGATGACGCAGAGAACATCTTCAGAAACACAGAAACAACTCTCAATGAAGAATTCAAACTCGTTGAAGAAATTGCTGATGATATTGTCTATAAACAATTGGTGAATTTTTAATTTCAATTAAGTTCAAATAATTATTAACATATCTTTCGACAAACAAATCAATGTTTAATTTCAAACTTAATTGAAATATGGTCATCACAATGAATTAATATGACAGTCTTTGATTATTAATAAGAGCTTCGAGTGGCAATTGACTACTCAACTCAACAAAATAAATTGATAAATAATAATAAAATTTTTCGACCTTCTTTCATCTTAATTTATATCGCCAAAAATTAATCATAAAATTTTAGTAAATTTGTAAAACAATTAAAGGTTTTAAAGTGATATGAATAAACTAACTATAGATCAAATTGAACTTAAAGGCAAAAAAGTTTTAATGAGAGTTGACTTTAATGTCCCCCTGGACGAAAATCAAAATGTGACAGACGATACGAGAATACGTGCTTCATTACCATCGATACAAAAAGTAATTAATGACGGTGGAAAATTAATTTTAATGTCTCATCTAGGAAGACCAAAAGGTAAACCAAACCCGAAGTATTCCTTAAAACCTGTAGCTGAAAGACTCAGTCAACTTCTTGGTAAAGAAGTAAAATTTGCACCCGATTGCATTGGTGAAGAAGTTAAGAAACTTGCCGATTCTTTACAGAATGGAGAAGTTCTTTTATTAGAAAATTTAAGATTTCATGAAGAGGAAGAAAAAAACGATCCAGAATTTTCAAAAAAATTAGCTGAACTTGCAGACATTTATGTTAATGATGCCTTTGGAAGTGCACACCGAGCACACGCATCTACTGAAGGCGTAACAAAATATTTTAGCCAGAACGCTGCTGGATATTTAATGCAAAAAGAACTTGAGTATCTTTCAAAAGCTGTAGGTAATCCTGAAAGACCATACACAGCAATCTTAGGTGGTGCAAAGATTTCAGGTAAAATTGATGTCATTCAAAATTTGATGAACATAGTCGATAATCTTTTGATTGGCGGCGGAATGGCTTTTACATTCTTTAAAGCGATGGGATTGGAAATCGGAAAATCTCTTCTTGAAGAAGATAGAATTGAAATGGCAAAAGAAATCCTTGAAAAAGCCAAATCACAAAATATTAACCTTGTTTTACCTGTAGATGTAGTAATTGCCGATTCATTCAGCAATGATGCTAAATATGAAATTGTCGAAATTAATTCCATTAAACCCGATTGGCAGGGACTTGATATTGGTCCAAAAACTGTTGAATTGTTTAAGTCATATATTAATAAATCGAAAACAGTAGTCTGGAATGGACCAATGGGAGTTTTTGAATTTGATAATTTTGCAAAGGGAACAATTGAAATTGCAAAATCTTTAGCTGAAGCAACGGAGAAAGGTGTCGTTACAATAGTTGGCGGTGGTGATAGTGCTGCAGCTATTGCAAAAGCTGGATTAGAAGATAAAGTTTCTCATGTTTCTACTGGTGGTGGTGCATCACTTGAATTTCTTGAAGGAAAAGTTCTACCTGGTGTTGCAGCATTAAGTGATTTGAAATAATTGATACGATTTAGGGTTTTTCACACAGAAGCCACACCCACCTCAAAATACCCCTAAAGCCCAAAATCCCCCTGTAATGTGGCTTCTGTGTTTTTATTATCGAATCTCAATGGTTTTTACGGGAATAAATAAAATTAATTGATAGTTATTTATTTTTTCTTTACTTTCAACTCGAAAGGAGTATTTCTTTTATGTCCTGTGAACAACTTAAAATGAATTAAACAACAAATTAAAATAATTTTATGAGGTTAACATGAACCAAGTAAATTCCTCATTTAATCAATCAGAAATTGCTCCAATATCTGTGGGTGATTGGGTCGTTACTTTAATAATAGCGGCAATCCCTTTGGTCAACATAATAATGTTACTTGTCTGGGCATTTGGTGGGAATACACACCCAAGTAAAAAAACATGGGCTCAAGCGTATTTAATTATTTTTGCGGTAATTTTTATAATTTTCCTGATGTTTTCAAGTTTTTTCATAGGTTGTTTGTCTTATCTGGCAGGACATTAAAGAAATTATTGAAAAAATTTAGTTAAGAAAATTTTAAGCATTTTTTTAATCAAATAATCGGACACAATAAGTATCCTGAAATTTTTTATAATTTTCTAGTATAACTTTTTTAATTTCTTAAAATTAAAAATTGATGTTTTTGAAGTTAGCTATTCCTGAAATTGTTAATATCATATAAATTAAAATCATTGGGCTTACACTAAACAAAAGTAAATTCCAAAATTATCTTTTGTAGTTATAATCACATATACTATAACATATCAATTAAATTATTCCCCTATTCTAAATTTTTCGAATGTTTGGTTCTCTATTTGTTCTTAAAAAAATCATTTGCTAAAGAATTTCTCATTCACTAAGTTTGTATCGAAAATTAGCCATTTCCCATTCGGAAGTGGCTAATTTTTTTATAACCTGATTTAGCTAATAGTAACTAAAATTTAAGAGGTTTTTTATGAACGATTACATTTATATGACAAGAGAAAGGCTTCTGGAACTCGAAAAAGAATTAAATGATTTAAAAATCCGAGGTAGAAAAGAAATTGCACAAAAAATAGCCGATGCAAGAGCCCACGGTGATCTTTCTGAAAATGCAGAATATGATGCAGCAAAAGAAGAACAGGGACTACTCGAGCTAAGGATTGCAAAATTAGAAAATATGCTTGCCCGGGCAAAAGTTATTGATACTAACTCTATCTCTACCGACGAAGTTCGTGTTTTAACAAAAGTAAAAGTAAAAAATCTCAAAACAAATAAAATTCAAATCTATCATCTTGTTTCTCCTGAGGAAGCTGATTTTGAAAATGGAAAAATGTCCATCAATAGCCCGATAGGCAGGCAATTACTCAGCAAAAAAGTTGGGGACATTGTTAAGGTTAATGTTCCTGCAGGAGTAATTGAACTCGAAATTTTAGAAATTTCAAGATAAAATTTTATATGAAGTTATCGCTTATTACTTTTTTTTTATTTATTTCTATTTTTCATCAAGAGGGTTATTTGCAACAAAAAATTTCAAACGCCAAAATTGATGCATTGAAAAATCAAATTCTAGAAGAAATAAAAAAATGCAAAGGAACTTTTGCAGTTGCATTCCGTGATGTTGACAACAATTCAAATGAAATAATTATTAATGGTGAAGTAATTTTCCATGCTGCCAGCACTATGAAAACCCCCGTGATGGTTGAAGTCTTTAAACAATATTATGAAGGCAAATTCTCCATAGATGATTCCATTATTGTGAAAAATCAATTTACCAGTATTGTTGATAGCTCATTGTATTCTCTTAATGTAAATGATGATGGCGATGATAAAATCTACTCACAAATTGGTAAAAAAAGAAAAATTTATGATTTAGTTTATGATATGATAACCGTTAGTAGTAATCTTGCTACAAATTTATTGATTGAACTTGTGGGCGCAAGTAATATAACAAAGACAATGCGATATTATGACTTAAAGAATATTAATGTTATACGAGGAGTGGAGGATTCTAAAGCTTTTAATCTTGGATTAAACAATACTGTAAACGCATCAGATTTAATGAAACTCTACGAATTAATTGCACAAAAAAAACTTATAAATGAAAAAGCCTGCGAAGAAATGATAAAAATTCTTTCAGAGCAAAAATTTAATGATAAAATTCCCAGGTATTTACCATATAATGTAAAAGTAGCTCATAAGACCGGGAGTATATCTGGAGTTGAACATGATAGTGGTATTGTATTTCTACCTGATGGAAGAAAATATGTCTTAGTGATTCTTTCCAGAGGACTTGAAAATTCGGATAAGGGAAAAGAAACCATTGGAAAAATTTCTAAACTTATTTACGATTTTATGATAGGTTAATATGAAGAAAAGAATTACATCATCAGCTATACAAAAGTCCCTGAAATTTATCAGAGAAAATGAGTTGTTAAAAAATGGGGATTCTGTGGTAGTTGGTTTTAGTGGAGGACCCGATTCAACATTTTTATTGGTTTTGCTTCTTACGATACAAAAAATTTTTAATCTGAAAGTTTATGCAGCTCATTTAAATCACAAATTAAGAGGAAAAGAATCTGATGATGATGAAGAATTTGTAAAAAATTTTTGTAAAGAAAATAAAGTTCAATTTATAACCGAGAGTAGAGAGATAAATAAAATTGCACAGGAAACAAAAAAAAGCATCGAAGAAGTTGCCAGAAATGAAAGATACAAATTCTTTACAGAAGCTGCCGCGAAATTCAAAGCAAATAAAATAGCTACGGGACATACTCTCAACGATAATGCTGAAACTATGATTTTTAATTTCGTTCGAGGAAGTGGCGTTTCTGGACTACGAGGCATTCCAATTAAACGAGATAATATAATTAGACCTCTTTTAGGAATTACAAAAGAAGAAATTATCGAATTTTTAAAGTCAGAAAAGATTCCTTATAGAGTTGATGCAACAAATAAACAAGAAAACTTTACAAGAAATTTCATTAGAAATAAAGTAATTCCATTGTTACAAGAAATTAATCCTAATCTCTTTCAGACATTTTCAATTACTTCTCAACTTTTAAATCTACTTGAAAGATACATTCAAGCTGAAGAACTAAAGTTTGAAAGGTTATTTATAACCAAAAAAACTGAAAAAGTACTCAGAATTAAAATTGAAGAAAATATCGATTACAAAAATTACCTGATGATGGATTTAATTCGTAAAAAAGTTGATCTTCAATTTAATCTTCAGCTTAGCTTTGAAAAAACTAAAGAGTTAGTAAATCTTGTAAAACAAGATAAAGGAACAACTCTGCAAATCAACGAAAAAGTTTTTGCAATTCGTGAAAGCAATACAATTCTAATTCTTTATGAACCTGAATTTGAAGAGGTAAATATATCGGTAACTTATGATACAAAACTTCAGAAATATTATGGAAGTTATTTTGAATTTAAATTGAGTATCGCACCTGTCAAAGAAGCAAAAATTTCTGACAATCCGATGGTCGAATTTTTTGATGCTGATAAAATTAAACACAAATTAATATTAAGAAACTGGAAACCCGGTGATAAAATTATTCCAATAGGAATGAAATATTCAAAAAAAGTTAGTGACTTATTAAGCGATGCTAAAATACCTTCAATCTTTAAAAAACAAATTTTAGTCCTTTGCGATGGGAACGAGATCATCTGGGTAGTAGGAGTACGACTATCAGAAAAATACAAAGTTACAAAAGAGACAAAGAAGGTGATTAAAGCGAGAATAAATTATGATTTCGAAATATAACGCAAAAGAAATTTCTGTTAATGGTGAAATATTTGAAATTTTAATTGATGAAGAAACAATTCAGAAAAGAGTCGCTGAGCTTGGTGAAATAATCAGCAAAGATTATGAGGGACGAATTCCAATCTTTATTGGCGTTTTAAATGGTTCTGTAATTTTTTTCGCTGATTTGATTCGAAACATTTCCATAAATTGTGAAGTAGATTTCTTAAAGTTATCAAGTTATGGCGATGCAAAAATTTCAAGTGGTAATGTGAAATTAATAAAAGAGCTTAATGCGGATATTAAAAATCGTGATATCATAATTGTTGAAGATATAGTAGATACTGGACTCTCAATAGTCTATATGAAAGGATTGATTCAATCTCAAAATCCTAATAGCATTAAAATTGTTACTCTGCTTCATAAAAAAGAAGCAACAAAATACGATATTAAACTCGACTATATCGGTTTTCAAATTCCAAACAGATTTGTAATTGGATACGGACTCGATCATAGTCAGAAGTATAGAAACTTGCGATCAATATATGCATTAAAAAATAGTTAATTGGAGAATTTATGGAAGAAAGAAATCCAAATAATCAGAATAACAGAAACAAAAAAGGAAAAGGTGACGAAAATTTCGAGTGGTCGAAAATTTTAAGATTAGTCTTTGGCTGGGGTGGTGTAATTGTTGCCGCTCTTATTGTAATGCAAATGTTTCGTGCAGGCGATATGGCTGAAATTGAAATTACTTTTAATGAATACCAGAGACTCTTAAATGAAAACAAAATCGAAAGTGCCGTCATTAAAAAATCAGAAATCAATAATTACTATTTTCATGGAAGATTAAAAAACGAAGAATTACTTCAAGTTGCTCCAGGTAAAAAAATTAAAACAAAAAAATTTGTTGTATTTCTGCCAGAAGCTGGTTCACCTGAAAACATAAAACTATGGAATGAAAAAAACATTAACTTTACTTTCGAAGAAAAAGATTCAGCTTGGTGGACAGCATTGATGACTTTGTTACCATGGGTTCTAATTTTTGGTTTATGGATATTTTTCATGAGACGAATGCAAGGTGGAGCTGGCGGAACAAAAGGAATATTTAATTTCGGTAAAAGTAGAGTAAGAATATTTACAGAAAACCTTCCAAAAGTTACTTTCAAAGATGTTGCTGGTTGCGATGAAGCCAAACAAGAACTTCAAGAGATAATTGAATTTTTGAAAGAACCTTCCAAGTTTCAAAGACTCGGTGCAAGAATTCCTCGTGGAGTTTTATTATTAGGTCCTCCTGGAACTGGAAAAACTTTACTCGCTCGAGCAGTTGCTGGTGAAGCTGGCGTTCCATTTTTATCTATTTCTGGGGCAGAATTTGTTGAAATGTTTGTCGGTGTGGGTGCAAGCCGTGTTCGTGATTTATTTGAACAAGGGAAAAAATACGCACCTTGCATAATATTCATTGACGAAATTGATGCAGTCGGTCGTCAAAGAGGAGCAGGACTCGGCGGTGGTCATGATGAACGTGAACAAACTCTAAATCAATTGTTAATTGAGATGGATGGATTCGAACCAAATAATGGAATTATAATTATTGCTGCAACCAATAGACCGGATATTTTAGATCCAGCCTTGTTAAGACCAGGAAGATTTGATCGTCAGGTTGTTGTAGATCGACCTGATGTAAAAGGTAGAGAAGGAATTTTAAAAGTTCACACAAGAAAAATTCCTTTAGCTCCTGATGTTGATCTTGCTGTAATTGCAAAAGGAACTCCAGGACTTTCGGGCGCAGATCTTGCAAATCTTGTAAATGAAGCCACCTTAATTGCAGCTCGAAAGAACAAAAAATATGTTGATATGGACGATTTTGAAGATGCAAAAGATAAAGTTATGATGGGAATGGAAAGAAAAAGTTTAATTATATCAGAGAAAGAAAAAGAAATGACAGCTTATCACGAAAGTGGACATGTCCTTGTTGCCAAAATGATTCCTGAAGCTGATCCAGTTCATAAAGTAACAATTATACCAAGAGGTCGAGCCTTAGGAGTTACAACATTTTTACCGATTGACGAAAAACATTCATACTCTAAATCGTATCTACTTGCAATGATGGCTTATGCTCTTGGCGGACGAGCTGCTGAATTAATTGTATTTAATGAGTTGACCACTGGCGCTGGTAATGACATTGAACGTGTTACTCAAATTGCAAGAAAAATGGTTTGTGAATGGGGAATGAGTGAAAAATTAGGTCCCATTGCATATGGTAGCAAAGAAGAAGAACTTTTCCTTGGAAGAGAAATTACACGTCATAAAGAAGTTAGTGAAAAAACAGCTCAATTAATTGACGAAGAGGTTCAGAATATAGTGAATTCTTGCATGGCAAGAGCTGAAAAAATTCTTCGAGATAATATTGATATTCTTCATAGACTTTCAAAGAATTTACTGGAAAGAGAAATTCTTGACAATGAAGAAATTGATAAAATAATTAGAGGAGAAGAACTTCCTCCAGTTAAAAAGAATAATCATCAAGAAGAATTACCAGAACATGTAAAAAAACTAATGGAAATCCGTAAAGGGAAAAATGATGGTGAAGCAGAATCTTCGCAAACTCAGAGTAGTGGAAATCCCGAAGGTAGATGATTCAGTGATTCACGAAGCAGCTACAATTGATTATAAATATGAGGTAATCCGAAAACTAATACATTTGAATTCTCTCTCAATTCCAATTATTTATTATTATATCGAGAAAGAATTAGCGTTAACAATTTTAATTCCTTTGACATTTTCATTTTTAGTTGTTGATATCATTCGTTATTATAATCCGCAGGTTGCCGATTGGTTTTATAAGATATTTGGATTTCTTCTCCGGAAAAAAGAAAAAGATGATTCAAAAAAAAGATTAAATGGTGCAACTAACGTTTTACTTTCCGCACTCTTTTGTGTTATCGTCTTTCCGAAACTAATTTTTGTAACCGCATTTTCAATCCTCATAATTTCCGATATATCTTCAGCTTTAATTGGTAGAAAATTTGGTAAAAGAAAATTCTTCGCCAAGAGTTTAGAAGGATCAGCTGCATTTTTTGTTTCTGCTTTAATTGTGATTTTCTTCACTCCAAAAGTTGAACATCATTTTCTTGAGTATGTGATTGGAATCATTGCTGCTTTTTTTGGAACAATTGCCGAGAGTATGTCGTTTGAAATAGACGATAATTTATCAATACCAATTACAATCGGAACTGTTATGTGGATACTTTATGCGCTACTATTACCACAAATAAATGTTTATCATTTCGGGTAAGATTATGAAAAAAATCTATCTTTTAATTCCATTAACAATTTATTTCTTCATAAATATTGGTTGCCAGAAAAATCTTAAACCAGCATTTGGAAAAGAAGACGAAATTATTGTCGTTGCTGATTCAACTTACTGGAATGAATATTACGATTTTCTCTCTGCCATTTTTGAAAAAGAAATTATAACACCACAACCTGAACAACTTTTTGTTCTTAATAGAATTGATTTTTCACAATTCAAAAAATATCAGAATCGCAAAAATATTCTGATTGTTACAACACTTAATCACGATAACGAAGTAACAAGATATGTAAAATCAATTATCGATAGTGCTGCTCTCAATCTTATCAAAGAAGGGAAAGAATTTGTTATTAAGAAAAAAGATGTGTGGGCTAAAAATCAAGTTCTTGTAATCCTAATTTCAAACACAATTGAAGAGCTGAGAATTAAAGCTTTTAAGGACAAAGATAACCTACTCTACTTTTTCCAGTCTGCTTCTGATGAAAGAGTGATGAAAAATCTCTATAATCCAACTTATGAAAAAAAAGATCTTGAAGCTAAATATCTAAAGAATTATGGCTGGAAACTTTACATTCAAGCAGATTTCTTTGAAGCTATAGACAATAAAGAAGGTAATTTTGTCTGGTTGAGACGATCACCTAATTCGGATATGGAAAGATGGATTTTTATCCACTGGATAGATTCTGCTGATTCAAGATGGTTAAACAAAGATAGTGTGATTGTAATCAGAAATAGAATCACTCAAAAATTTTTAAGAACTACTGACGATAAAGCTTATGTTGAAATTGCAAAAGAATACCTAAATCAAAATGAAGTTAATTTCAACGGGAAATATTCAATTTTTACTCAGGGATTATGGAGAATGAATGATTATAGCATGGGAGGACCATTTGTTAATTACACATTCCTGGATCAAAAGAAAAACAGATTGTATATGCTTGATGGTTCTGTTTTCTCACCACGCTACGAGAAAAAATCTTTAATTCAACAAGTTGATGTGACGCTTAAAACTTTCAAAACAAGTGATGAATTATCAAAAGAAGAAATTGATGCATTATTAAAATATTTGAAATGAAAGTAATTAATTTTTTTGTGTCCGTTTTTAAACCCACCAAGTCAGGTGGGTTTTTAATTTTTAAGAATAAAGAACCAGACTGATTACTTTCTTAATTTTTTATAATAGATTAATTTCTACTATAAACAAATTTTTTAAGCCAGAACTTATTTTTTTACAAATAAAAAACCTAACAATTATGATTGTTATCAAAAATCTTACAAAAAAATTTGGCAATTTTATCGCAGTTGACAATCTAAACCTTGAGATAAATTCTGGGGAGTTTTTTGGTTTTCTCGGTCCAAATGGGGCTGGAAAAACAACTACAATTAAAATGATAACGGGACTCTATGCCCCAACATCAGGTGAAGTTATCATTAATGGGTTGGACATTCAAAAATTTCCTATTGAGGCAAAAAGTTTTATAGGTTATGTTCCAGATGAACCATTCCTTTATGATAAACTTACGGGACTCGAATATTTATACTTTAGCGGAGGGTTATATGGTATTGAAAAAAGTATCTTGAAAAATCGTATTGAAAAACTAATCCAGATATTTGAGCTTAATGAATGGATTTATAGATTGACAGAAGAATATTCTCGTGGAATGAAACAAAGAATTGCAATAGCCTCTGCACTTATCCACGATCCCAAAATTATTGTAATTGATGAACCAATTGTAGGGCTGGATCCATCAAGTGCAACAATTGTAAAAAAAATTTTGAAAGAAAGAGCTAATGAAGGTGCTACTATTTTAATGTCGACTCATCTATTATCTATAGCAGAAGAATTATGTGATAGAATTGCGATAATTAAAAATGGTAAAATTATTTTTGAAAGTTCTCTAAAATCATTTCAAAAATTTACTTTTGGTCATAATGGTAATCTGGAAGAATTTTATCTCAAAGTTTTATCAAATGAAATCACGGACAAAGTTGATTAAGCTTTATGGATAAAATCAAAATTCACCAGTCTGAATGAAAGACCGGGTTTAAAATTTTCAATTTATGCAGTGCGATTAGTCTTAATTTGAACAATTAAATTGTTATACATGAATCAATTAATTCAAATTTTCTGGTATAAGTTAAAAACATTTATTAATTACAATAATCAAATATTTTCGAAACCAAAATTTTTAGTACAAAACATTCTGGGGAGTTTTATTTTTATTCTTTTTGGGTTAGGAATATATTTTTTCACAAAAGAAATTTTTGTTTATGTCCTTGACGAAATACACATTGGACAATTTTTACTTCACAGATTTATTTCAATTTTGCTATTTGTATTCTTTGTGTCTATTAGTGCTGGAAATTTAGTCGTTGCTTATTCAATGCTTTTTAAATCCAGCGAGGTATTTTATTTATTAACCAAACCGATTAAATATGAGAAATTATTTTTTATAAGACTAATAGAAAGTATCCTTTATAGTTCACCAACATTTTTGTTAATTGGATTTTCTGTTTTAACAGCTTATGGAGTTTATTTTAAACTTCCTTTAATTTATTACCCGGTTTCTATTTTCTTAATTTTCATACCATTTGTTTTTAGTGCTGCTCTTCTGGGTATCATCATTCTAATTTTTTTCATGCAAGTCGCTCGAAAATTTGGATTTCGAAGAACAATTCTGGTCATCGTAACTTTATATTTAATTGCTATTTATTCATTCTTTAATTTAGTTAATCCAAAGAATTTGGTTACTGAAGTAATGAAATATTACCCAAACTTTGATTTCAATTTTAGTTTTTTAATACATCCAGTTAACTATTTTTTGCCCAATCATTGGTTTGCAGAAGCGTTATTTTATTTTAATAAAACTGACATGCAGATTTCCATTCAATATATAATTTTAATTAATTTGCTTTTTCTCTTTTTATTGATTTTTTCGATAATTATTGGAAGTGAATTTTTCTATAAATCATTTCTAATAACAATTGAATTGAAAGCTCAAAAACAGAATAAAAAATTCTCACAAAAAGTATATAATCAGGGAAAGCAAATTTTTGATTTTAGAAATAATTCAGTTTTTTCAACTCAAACAGATGTATTGCTTAAAAAAGAATTCCATCAATTTTTTAGAGAACCTGCCCAGTGGATTCATTTAGGTGTAATTACTTTTCTAATTTTAATTTTCATTTCAAGCATTTCAAAAATAGATGTTATAAAAACATTACCTTTCTTACAAACGATTACTTATTTATCGATTTTTATTTTTAATTCATTTTTAATCAGTTCCATTTGTCTGAGATTTGTATATCCAATTTTAAGTATCGAAGCACAGGCATTCTGGAAAATCAAATCCGCCCCTTTAAAACCAATTGATTTAATAAAGACAAAAATATTACCCCCATTATTTTTCATATTATTAGTTGCTCAAATATTAAACTATTTCTCTCATCGTTCAATTTCGATGGGCAATGTGTTACTGATTTATTCGTCCATTAACATATTTAGTATTTCATTAACATTAGTGATGCTTAACTTTGGTTTTGGGAGTTATTTTGTAACTTTTGACGAAAAAAGTCCTATTAAAATTGCTTCATCTCGTGGTGCAACTATTACATTCCTGTTTAATATGATTTACTTAATTTTCTTAATCATCATTTTGCTTATCCCTTTGACTAATTTTTTTGAAAATAAATTCTCATATCACAGTTTTTTTAATAAAGATTTTTTAATTAGCAGTATTATACTTTTGATTTTAGCAGTATTAGTTACTTTAATATCAATACGATCTGG
>CALDZP010000081.1 GCA_937944105.1 uncultured Ignavibacteria bacterium | reverse complement strand
CAATAACAAAATATTATTAAAATTTTATCAAATGATTAATAATGAATTTCAAAATTTTTAATTGAGCAGATCGAAACATTATTGAAAAATATTTATCAAATTTTGAAATTGATTATATCGGTCTTTTCAGGATAAAATATCTTTAAAATAAATTCTTTTTTTCTAATTTGTGGAATTTCAAAATGGAAATAGTTTAATCCAATTTTTAATTCACTTTTAATTAAATCTTTAATCTTAATACCATCACCATCAAAAATTGAGATTGTGATCTTATTTTGGGTATCTGATTCGATAATTAACTCTCCATTTCTTTTGTTGACTCTAAACGCAATTACATTCGCCGGATAAACTGGTCTTAATATTTCTTTAAGATTTGTTAATTCAACTTTGATAATTTCAGTAGCATTTAAGCTTTCATTATGACCTTTGTCAAAAGATGAAATCTGATAATAGTATTCGAGTTGAGATGGTCTTCTAATGAAATCGTAATAAAAATAATTTTGCGTTGATGAAAGAATATATTCCGGATTTTCTCTGTTTATTACTGATGTAAAGCTACGATAAATATTGTAATACTGTGCAGTATCACCATCAATTGCTTTTTCAGGAATTCCCCAAACGAGTTCAATCAAACCAAGCTTCCATTTCAGGTTTTTTCCTGAAAATGCAAATGGTGGATTTGGTGGAATTGAATCTTTCCATTTCATCGGTGGAATGTTTGCTGGAAATCGGTAAGCATTGAATTTTCTATTCTTGATATTTTCATATCTGAAAAAACTCTGACCAGATGCATTATACTTTCTGGTTATTTCAATTTGCTTTTCCAGTTCTTTAGCAACAAATTCTGAATATGCACCAATACCAATTACTACATGACGATCAAAATTATTCTTTGTCCAGTCATCGACTAAAACTTCAAATTTCGGATTAGAGCTTAAGTCCCAGTAAATCTGAGGTACAACATAATCGTGTTTTTTTCGTTTTAACCATTCTCTTGAATCTTGAAAAACAGAATGTTTTCCTTCCCAACCTCGAGCATCTGGTAAATTTTCATAAATACCAATTGGAGCAGAGCCTATTTTTACCATTGGTTTGATTGAAGTAACAGTATCGTAAATTGCTGAAACAAGTAAATTAATATTCTCTCTTCGAAAATCTTCTATTGATTTATTTCTTCCATACATTTCATATGAAAGTGAATCATCAAAATCTTTTCCTGGATAACGAATGTAATCTAAGTGAATGCCATCAATGTCATAATTTTCAATGATCTCAAGACAAAGGTTTTTTAAATAATCCCTCACTTCTGGAAAACCAGGATCTAACCAGTAACTAACATTATTTGATTCAAAATATTTTCTTACCCAATCTGGTCTGGCAATTGCAATATGCGGTGGTTCGGTAATTGGTATTGGGGAATCGCTCGATTTAATATTGATCATATTTAACCAAGCATGAATTTCAAAATTCCGCTTGTGTGCCTCTTCAATTATGAATTCAAGTGGATCGTAAGTTGGATTTTCACCTAATTTGCCAGTTAGATATTGTGACCATGGTTCATATTTACTTTTGTACAAAACTGTACCCTGAGAACGTACTTGAAAATATATGGTATTAAAATTTTTTGATTTTAGATTATCTAAAATTTCTATGAGAGTTTTTTTCTGAATATCGGGATTGTAAGTTTTAGGGGGCCAATCAAGTTGATAATTGGTGGCAATCCAGACAGCTCGAACCTCTCGTTTCGGTTGGGAGATAATTGGTGGATATAAACTAAAATAAATGCCCAATAAAAGAATCGTTATAATTTGTTTCTTTTTCAACATAATTTTTTTCATAAACCCTTACCGAAAAATATTAATTAAAATTTTGTGGTTAATGAATTTTTTACCACAGAGGTCTCAGAGCAACACAGAGAATTATTTAAAACTTTAGAATAATATAAGATGCATTTCCGTTTTCTTTCTGCAATAATGATTTTTAATTTGATTCTAAGTTTTGAAAAGATAAAAAAGATACTCACTGGATAGGAAGAACATTAAAAGTCACTTCTGTATTTTCTTTTTAAGTACTTTTCACCTTCGGCAAGGTAATGATTTTTCAACTCCATATTTCCAAGTTTTCCAAAAAATTCACTCAATTTAAAATATAGTGTAGAAGGATCTTTGACTTTGGTAGTTCCTTTCTTTAAGAAATTAATTATAGTAGATGGTGGATGAATTTTCAAATCAAAATTATAAGAATCAGCAGCTTTTATGTAAGGTTCATTTTCATGTGGTTTTAATTCAGCAGCTTTTTTGTAAAAATTCAATATGATCTCGAAGTTCTCTACATTGTCAAATGAAAGTTCTATAACTTTTGCTCCCCACATATAAACATCATATGCAATTTTGGGAAAAGTACTGGCAAGTTTTTTAATGAACATACTTAACATATCTATATCAAGCACTGGATTCCAGAAAAGCAATTTATAAACTTCCAGATCATCAATACCTTCGTTTATGGCATTATCAAAAGCATCAAAAAGTTCATCTGTATTTTTTGAGTTTTTGAAAATGTATTCGTACTTATATTTATCCATAATAAAATAATTTTATTAATTGAAAATAAATTCTGTTTATAACTTTTTCAACATAATTGCACAACCGCCACCTTCTACCAGTTTTATTTTTAGTGAAGATTTTTTGTTTACCAATTTCTTCTCGATCACATATGACATTGGATTTTTTTCATAATGAGAATTTTCAGAATCACGATAAATTATTGCTTCATATTTTCCTTCATCAAGAAAATCTAATTTTATATTGAACTCTCTTGCATTTTCATCGGTTATTGCACCAATAAACCAGTTTTCAGATTTTTTGTCTTTTCTTGCTGTGACAATGTAATCGCCAGGTTCTGCAAATAAAATTTTTGTTGCTTTCCAATCAACAGGGACATCCTTAATAAATTGGAATGCATCGGGAAATCTTTCGTAATTTTCTGGCAAATCTGCAGCCATCTGAAATGGACTGTATAATACCACATAAAGTGCAAGTTGTTTTGCGAGTGTTGTGTGAACCTGGAATCTTTCTCTTTCTTTACTGTAATAATCCATTTTAATCTGGAAAATTCCCGGTGTATAATCCATAGGTCCACCAATTAATCTTGTAAAGATTAAGATTGTTTCGTGTTCCGGTGGATTACCTTCACTCCACGCATTAAATTCATTACCTCGTGCAGCTTCTGCAGCTAACCAGTTAGGATATGTTCGATGTAATCCGGTTAATCTGACAGATTCATGAGAATCGATACAAATTTTTTCTTTTGCCGCTTTTTCAAGAACTCTTATGTAATGATTAACCATCCATTGTCCGTCATGATGTTCACCTCTTGGAATAATTGGACCAACATACCCAGTTTTGATTGATGTATAACCGTACTTTTTCAAGAATTCAAAAGCTTCGTGCATTCTTCTTTCGTAATTTGTAACAGATGAAGAAGTTTCGTGATGCATAATTAATTCGACACCTTTTTCTTTAGCATAACGACTGACTTCTTCAACATCAAAATCAGGATAAGGAGTTACAAAATCAAAAACATTTTCTTTCCAGTGACCAAACCAATCTTCCCAGCCAATATTCCAGCCTTCGATTAAAAGAGCATCGAAACCATGTTTAGCAGCAAAGTCGATATATCTTTTTGCATTTTCAGTTGTTGCACCATGTCTTCTATTTGGTTTCAATGATTTCCAGTCAATTTGATCAATTCTTACATTATCAATATCAGCATAATTCCATGATTCTTTCCCAACATGTAAAGACCACCATATCCCAACATATTTTTTTGGTTTAATCCAGCTAACATCTTCAAATTTTGTAGGTTCATTGAGATTTAAAATTATTTTTGATTCAAGAATTTTTTCTGCTCTATCAGAAATAATTAAAGTTCTCCACGGTGTATTGAATGGTGTTTGAAGGTAAGCTTTATTTCCGTAAGCGTCAGGACAAAGATGAGTTGACAGAACAAAATTTTCTTTATTGACCTTTAAATACATAGCAGGATAATCAATGAGAGCTGCTTCATGAATATTGATATAAATTTTGTCATCTGTTTTTATCATCAAAGGAGTTTGAACAAAATTTTCGCCAGGAATTGATTTAGTAATTATGTCGTCAAAATTTCTTCCTTTCAAAGCATTGATTTCCGAAAATCTTGATGTAGTGTAGGTATATTCCTGAGAATCGTAATCCCCTGGAATCCAGAAAGCAATGTGATTACCGGTCATGGCAAATTCAGTATTTTCTTCTTTAACGATGAAGTATTTAAGATTTTCCTGACGTGGAAATTCATATCTAAAACCTAATCCATCATCAAAAATTCTGAAATGAATGTTTAAAAAACGGTTGGTGGATTTCTGTCTAAGAAAAATTATTATGGAATTACAATGATTAATAATTGTATCGACTTCTCCCCAAACAGGACTCCACTTTTCATAAATCTCTTTTTGTTCAATTTTATCTATTTCAAATCCATCCATTAATGCTGGTTCTCGTGAAAGTTCAATCCCAAGTTTTCCTGGTTTTAGTACCTCTTTATTCTTAAAACTTAATTGATATAAAAATTCCCCTTTTGAATTTAAAGAAATGGTAAGCTTTAAGTTTTTTGAAGGTGAAAAGAAATCTTGAGAAAAACTAAAATTTGTTATCATAATTAGAAACAGAATAAAAAATTTTTTCAAGACAACCTCCATTATTTAATATAAACCATCTTTTTAGTGATAAATTTATCGTTGATTTGAAGTTGATAAAAGTAAACTCCACCTGATAAAGTTTTATTCAGAGCATTTGAACCATCGAAAATTATTTCATAATCACCGGATAATTTGTAGCCATCATATAGTGTAAGAATTTCTTCACCAATTAGATTTATTATTTTAAGTTTTACCTTATAAGCCGTGTTATTACTGGTAGAATTTATTGAAAAGCGAATCTTAGTTTGTGAGTTAAATGGATTTGGGAAGTTTTGTTCTAAAGTAAAGTTCTTAATATTTGGCTCATCATTTTTGATCTGACTCAGAAAAAAATTTTTAAAGAAACCAGAAACAAAAACAAGAGGAGCATTCCAGTTAATTGCAACTTCATTTGAAGCCCAGCTTTGGAGGTGATCGATGTAACAAAGTGCCGGAGGAGTATTTTGATTAAAATATTGCTGAAGTATAGGGTCGTCTAAGTATTGATTTGGTCCTCCCACAATCAAACCTGGAATTGGTTCAATTACTCCATCAGCTTCAGATGGACGGTGATGTGGTTTCATCGGATATTTTTTACCAATTCCTGTAACAAAAGACATATTATGAGCATTCACACCGACAACATAATTAAGTTGTTCAATTGCCGTTTGAAGATATTTATTGTCATTAGTTTTTAAATAAGCAAGAATCAGAAGAATTCCGTTATTAAGAATTAATGAGTTTGAACCCCAGTAATATTCACCAGGATTAATCGATACACCAAATCCATTTGAATTTTTTCGGGAAAATAATGTATTGGAGAATGTTATCAATGAGTTAAGCAGTTGATTTTTTATGTTTTGATTGGTTGAAGTTTGTTTTGAAAACAAATAGGTTAAGTGAGCAAGGACATGAACATTTTGCCAGTTCATTGCATAGTAAATTAAACCTTTTACATTGTAGTTAAATTCATAATAATTTTTAAAAGATTGTTCACCGGTAGATTCGAATAATTCAGCTGCAGCCCAGAGTCGTTCATCTCTATCATCATTATCTCCGTATTCACCGGTCTGAGTGCCAGGTGGATTTGTGAAACCTCCTGAAGGAACAATTGAAGGTTGATTGCTTAACCAGTTCCATGCATTAAGAGCCGCATTCAAACATTGATTTGCAAAAGTGGGCTCATAAATTTTGTATAGTCTGTAAAATCTTGCGAGGACAGCAATAAAATTTCCAGTGGCAGTAGAAGATTTTTTGTAGATATACCTCATACCAGAATCTTGAGATGGCATAACAAATGCTTCAAATTGTTCTTTGGTTAATTTATGATAAACAGAACCATCTTCAGCTTGCATTGAAAGTAACCATTGAATTTCGTATTTGACTTCATCAAGAATATCTGGAATTCCATTTCCACTCTCCGGGATATTAAGTGAATCAGAATTGAAATAATCTGGGAACAATTCATAAGCCATTAGAAGAGTTGCAGCAGAAATTCCGGCATTTACAACGTATTTACCATAATCACCGGCGTCATGCCATCCGCCACGAGAAAGTTTAAATCCACTTTGTCCTGTTGATGTATGATAAAATGCATCACTTGTATGACATGAATTTCTTTGATAAACTCCAGCATGTTGATAAAAAAGTTGACTCCCACATCGTTGAAAGTAAAATGCTTTAAGTGACTTATCAAATAAATCTTTAAATGCTAAAGATGAGATAATGAAATGAAATGAAGTATCATTTGTATTTAATCGAACATAATAATTCCCATTTCTTGTAAGATTTGAAAAATCTCCTTTTTTAATCATCATTCCTGTGGCAGGATCATTTGCGGATATTAGATTTAACTGACCACTATAGTAGATTAACCCTGTGGATTCCTCCACGATGTCAAAAGAAGTTGCATTGATGTTTGTATAAAAATATTTAGGTAAGAAAGTTTGATATCCTGCTTGATTTATAAAGATTTGAGCAAATAAATTAGAACAATTAATTAAAATTAGAATGAATATAGAAAAGAATCGATTCATGGTTTATTCTTCCTTAAGGTAAAATTTTGGTTTTAAATTCATTTAGATTAACAAATCTAAACCAATTATCAAGTAGCGGGACTGCAGCAATCTTCCCACCAAATCCCATAAATCTATGAACGAACATGGGAATTGAGGTAGTTCGGGTATTCTTTAATACATCGTTGTAAATTTTAACACCATATTTATCAGCTAACTTAATAGTATGCCTGAGAATTTTTTCATTAAATTTTTTCTGAAAAAGATAGTTTTGAATGTAATTTTTTGCATATTCGAAATCGACATCAATTGTATCGGATAGTTCCTTTTTTTCCAGGACTTTTATTAAAGTGTACTTTCTATTGCGATTGATTGGTCCATAGATTTCATTAAGACTAAGCTTGCTGGCAATTAATCCAAGTTCACCGAAATAAAAATGTGGCAAGAGATCGGTTTCACCATTATCATTCACAAGAGTGTCTGTTTTGCCATAAGATTTTAAGATATCTTCAAATTTTTCTCCATTTGAAATGCGATTAAACACATTTTCAACAGCCTCAGGTGTTTCAAGATTCAGGATTTGTAATCTAATTAGCAAATTATTTTTGTCTTTTTTCATTTCATTGATGTAGTAATCAAGAATTTCCTCTTCGTTAACTCTTACAGAATCTAAATAAGTTAATCTTAGTTGTGTTGCTAAGTAATGAATTCTCCATTTATCAAGTTCTTCTTTAAGTTGTTTATTTTCATTTATATTTTTTCCCTTAGCTTCGTAAACAAGATTTTGTTGTACAACAAAATTTTTTATAATCTTAAGGAGCTGTGAATAAATTCTCTGCTTATCTTTAGATTGAAATCTATGTTCTTCAAATGCAAGATTTGCTAAAAAGTCCCACACTGTAACATTTTGATTTTTAATTTTAAATAACGCTTTTTGTAAGAGAGAATCTCCTAGTTCATTCTTTATTTTTCGATAATCATAGTCATTTAATACATAGGATGCCCTGATAGAGTCAGGATTATTTTCCGTTCGTTGAAGTATGGTTTTGTAAATTAATTCAAAAACTTGATTAAAGACAGTATCATCGATATTGTAGATTTGATTACTCAATAATTTTTGCAAATAATCTTCCGCAAATTTCATCTTTCTTCTTGACTTTATAATGTTTTTAATATTATCTGTAAATTTTTGATTCGATATATCAACGGGAGTAAAACTTTTTTCTTTTATATAAAAAATGACCCAGCCGATTTCGCTTCTTATAGGATGAGTAAATTCATCTGGATTTAAAGTGAACAGATAATCTTCAACCTCCTCGTCCTTTAGCGAGCCGAGGGTAATTTCAAAATTTCCTGAGGAGAGAAATGCAAATTCTGGAATTTTAAAGATTGAATCGATGGAATAATTATTCTTTAATAATTCATAAACTTGAAAAATTTTAGTTGAGTCTTCTGAATTTATAATTTTTGATTTTAGTTTAAACTGAGATTTTTCAATTGCATTGGCAAGATCACTGGAAGAAATTTGAATTTTACTCTCTACTTCTTCCTTAAAAAGATAATCCCTCAAGAAAATATCCTCTAAGGGCTTGAAATAAAATTTGAAATCTTCAGAATTCATCAAACCCTTTTCAAGAGCATCAAGATACCAGAGATATTCAGCGATCATCGAGAGTAAAAAATCTGTTCGAATAATCTCTTGATTAAATTTGGAGCTATCAGAGACAAATGGGGAGAATTCATATCGTAGCCTGAAATCTTTCTCTGTGATCTTATAATTGCCAATTTCAGCAATTACTCTTTCAAAATTTTGACCTAAAGAATATTGGAAAAGTATTAAAAGAAAAAATACTAGAAATCCTGGTTTCATAATTTAATTTGTACAATTTTTTTGATGCAATTTAATAAGAAAATGGAATGAGTTGATTTATATTTTTTTCTGAATTATAAGATTTTTTAGTCCACTATTTTTTAAAGTTGAGCCAAATTAATCAAGCATATTATTAAAAGTTAGAAATATTGAATTGTTATTCCTGCGAAAGCCGGAATTAATCTCTTTTGATGAGTTTTAGATTTCCTTTTTTCAAATGAATGACACATAAAAAACACCAAGGTTTCTTAAAAAAGATTCTGAAATTAGTTCACTATGACACTCTAAGAGATTTTTAGAATCCGAAACAAATTCGGAATGACTTCTTGACTATAGATCCTGTAAGAAGTTCAGGATGATTTTTAAAGTTTTTTAAGCTTCCGAAACAAGTTCAGAATGACATTATATAAAGTCCTTTTAATTTTGAAATAAATTAATGATGACATTAATATTCATGTCATACCGAAACTTGCGCTGAATTCATTTCAACATCTTCCATGATTCTGAAACATTCTTGGAATTCATAATGAACTGGTAAAAATTTTTAATCCTTTGCTTGCCCCTTTATTTTAATCTTCATAAATCATAAATTAAGATGGAACATATTTTATAAATCTCTATGATTAAAACCTCAGAAAATAAAATCTATTTTACTTATCATTTCACTTTCAGTGATGATTCAGTAAAGACAATAAAGGCAATTGTAAATAAAGAAACATTATCAATTATAGAACCACAAAATATTTACTTCCCTGTATGGGCAAAACTTAAAAATTTCAAATGCCCTCATTGCCCACTGAATGAACAGGAACATGAATATTGCCCGCTTGCATTAAATCTTCAAACAATATTAAGTGAATTCAACGACAAAAATTCCTTTGAAATTGTTGAAGTAATGGTTGAAACACCAGAAAGAAATTACCATAAAAAAACATCTCTTCAGCAGGGAGTCAGTAGTCTGCTCGGAGTTTTAATGGTTACATCGGGTTGTCCTGTAATGGGCAAATTAAAACCATTACTTTATTTTCATCTTCCCTTTGCATCAATTCATGAAACTGAAGTAAGAGCTCTTTCTCTTTATTTACTCGCTCAATATGTAAAAATGATCAAAGGTCAGGAACCAGACTGGGAAATGAATAAACTTAAAAAAATTTATGAAGATGTTAGAACATTAAATCACCATGTATCAAAAAAGATTGTTAATCTTTCTGAAAGAGATGCAAATATTAACTCACTAATAATCTTAAATAACTTTGCGGAATTTGTAACAATAATTCTGGATGAAAAAACAATTGAAGAAATAGAGTTTTATCTGAAAGAATTCTTCTAAATACCAATCACTTTTGCAAAATCATTTTCTTTGTTTGAACAAAACTCCCCGAACGCAACTTGTAAAAATAAATTCCACTTGGTAGATCAGTTCCATCAAATGTACATGAATGTTTACCTGAATCAAGTTCTTCTGAGACTAAGGTTTGAATTTCTCTACCAAGGATATCGTAAACTTTTAATTCAGTGAATGATTTCTCTTTTAATGAAAATTCAATTGTAGTAGTTGGGTTAAATGGATTGGGGTAATTTTGGGAAAGATAATACTCAAAAATATTTCCAGCTAAATCTTCAACACCTGTAAGGAAAAACTCAACTCTTGCAGTGGGCTCACTTTCGTTGTGTAATCTATCAAGAGATGTAACTATGTAAGTGTATTTTTTATTGAATTGAACAGGAAAAACATCATAATAAATTGTGGTGTCGTTTGGTAAAACTTTGAGAATGTATTTTGGATTATTTAAATCAATTGTATCTGGTTCAACAGCTTTGTAAATAACAAAATACTTTGGTTTTTCACCATCGTGTGCTGTGTCAGGTTTTTCCCAGCTTAAAACAACACTAACAAGATTACCATTTGCTGTAAGATTTACTGGTGGAAGTGGTGGAATTGAATCCTTCCATGGCATGGTTGGTGGTAATGCAGGATATCTATAAAGATTTAATTTTAATGAATCAGCAAAATTTTTCACATTATTTTTGATGTGTTTTGCACTAAAAAAACAACTACCATGAACATTCTGAAATTGTCTGTTAAATCTTATCTGATCACACAACTCACTTGAAGGCCAGCTACCAACGGGAAACGGATCTGATTTGGACATATTATATGCACCATGACCAACATATAAATGTCTTCCATTTAAAACAGTTGACCACCATGGAACTAAATTCCCGTAAGGAGCCGCTGTTCTTGCAAACGCCCAATAAATTTGTGGCATTATATAGTCAACTTTTCTTTCCTGAAGCCATGTTACTGCATCACAATAAATTCCATAATAAGCTTCAAATCCGCTCGTGCCCGCAGCACTATTTTTCCATATCCCAAACGGACTTATTCCAAACTTTACTTTTGGTTTAATAGACATGATGCTATCGTAAACCATTCGAACTAGTGTATTAATATTATTTCTTCGCCAATCTCCTTTATCGGTGAAGCCACCAGAATATAATGACCATGACACACTATCCTGATTTTGAATTCCTTCATAAGGATAGAAATAATCGTCGAAATGAACACCATCAATATCATATCTTCTAACAACATCCATAATTATGCTTGTAACGTAATCTCTCACCTGTGGAAGTCCTGGATCTAACATTTTATATGGTGAATTGAATCTTAAATTCCATTCAGGTTTGGTTTGTGTAATGTGAGAAGGATGAATTGAACTCGATGCACTTACCTGAGATCGATATGGATTAAACCAGGCATGAAATTCCATCCCTCGTTTATGGGTTTCATCAATCA
>CALDZP010000080.1 GCA_937944105.1 uncultured Ignavibacteria bacterium | reverse complement strand
AAAACAAAAAAAGATATTGAAAATTATGGTATTGGTAGATTTAATTTGATGTGTAAAGAATCGGTTTGGCAATATAAAGATGAGTGGGAAAAATTAACCAAAAGAATGGGTTTTTGGCTTGATTTAGAAAAGCCATAGTTACAAAACAATAAGGTCATCGAGCGGAGTCGAGATGACCTGTGTTCTTAAGCAACTCAAATTTATCATTACAAACAACCTTGCCTCGACTTCGCTCGAAATCTGACTAATAAGGTCATCGAGCGGAGTCGAGATGACCTGTGTTCTCAAGCAACTCAAAATTGTCATTACAAACAACCTTGTCTCGGCTTCGCTTGGTAACCTTGCCTCGACTTCGCTCGGCAACCATGCCTCGGCTACGCTCGACAACCTTGCCTCGGCTTCGCTCAGCAATTGATAAGGTATATTCGACGACCAGCATAATTTGCTATACTAACAAAAGATTGATAAAAATGATATGCTAAAGTAATAATCATCTAAAGAATTAAGCTTGAAGTAACTGACTTTATCAATAAGAATTTTTTCACTTAGCTGATACAAGCTATGTTATATAAAAAATTTTTTTAGATTTTTAAATTTCATAGAATTACATAAACCAGATTCGACCGTTAGAAAATAACTTTAAATTTTCCGAACTTTGTAATAGAAATAAAGAAAAAAGGAGATATATGGCAATTATTAAACCATTCAAGGCACTCCGACCAGAAAAAAATGTTGCTCATCTTGTCGCAAGTCCTCCTTATGATGTATTAAATCGTGATGAAGCACTTGAACTTGCTGAGGGGAATCCAATTTCGTTTCTAAGAGTTACAAGGTCAGAAATAGAATTACCAGCAAATGTTAATCCGTATTCAAAAGAAGTATATGAACTTGCTAGAAAAAATCTAGAAAAAATTACTCAAATGGCACCTCTCATTCAAGATCAAACTGATAGATTTTATTTATATCAATTAACTATGGGAGACCAAATTCAAACTGGTATTGCTGCAACTTTTTCAGTTGATGATTATGATAATAATGTGATTCTAAAACATGAAAAAACCAGAAAAGAAAAAGAAGATGACAGAACAAATCACATTCTTGCAACATCAGCACAAACAGGTCCAGTTTTTTTAACTTATCGTGATGTTGTTTCAATTAATCAATTAATTGATCAAGTAAAAATGGAATGTGCACCAATTTATGATTTCATTGCAAAGGATGGTGTAGAACATCGTATATGGATTGTTCCTGAAAAATATAATCAAGTAATAATTGATGAAATTAAAAAAGTTGATAAAATTTATATTGCCGATGGTCATCATAGAGCAGCCAGTGCATCAAGAGTAAGGGCAATTAAGAAAGAACAGAATCCAGAACATCGTGGGGATGAAGAATATAATTATTTTCTCGGTGTGTTGTTCCCTGCATCACAATTAAGGATTCTTCCTTATAATCGAGTTGTCTTGAGCTTGAATAATTTGAATCAAGAAGAATTTATCGAAAAAGTAAAGATTAATTTTTATGTAGAAGAGGTAAATTATTCATCACCGGAAGCAAGAAAAAATATTTGTATGTATTTGAATAAAAAATGGTATTTGCTTACTCCAAATGAGAATGTTAAGGAAGGAAATAGTTATGGTGAAAATTTAGATGTAAGTATTCTCCAAAATTATTTATTGAATCCCGTCCTTGGAATAGAAGACCCAAGAACGAACAAAAATATTGATTTTATTGGTGGAATTCGAGGAACAAAAGAATTAGAAAAGTTAGTAGATTCAGGTAAAGCAGCTGTTGCATTTTCAATGTATCCTGTAACAATTGATGATTTAATGAATATATCTGATGCTGGTGAAATAATGCCGCCAAAATCAACATGGTTTGAACCTAAATTAAGAGATGGTTTATTAATTCACCTTATCTAAAAATTAAATGAGGTTAAAATGACCAATCGTGTATATAACTTTAATCCTGGTCCTGCAGTATTGCCTGAACCTGTATTAAAAGAGGTTCAAGAAAATTTACTGGCTTTGCCAGGTGTGGGAATGTCGATTCTCGAAATCAGTCATCGTTCGGCAACCTTTGAAAATATTCTAAATGAAACAATTGAAAATCTGAAGAGACTTGCGAACATTCCACAGAATTACAAAATACTTTTTCTTGGTGGAGGTGCCAGCCTTCAATTTTCTATGGTACCTTTGAATTTAATGCCTCCAAAAAATAAAGCCGATTACATAGTTACTGGTTCCTGGAGTAAAAAAGCGGTGAAAGAAGCAAAGCGTGTTGGAATAGTAAACATTTCAGCATCTACTGAAGAGGAAAATTTCAAAAGAATTCCAAAACAGGAAGAATTAAAACTGGATCCTGATGCAGCTTATGTTCATTATACATCAAATAATACAATTTATGGGACAGAATGGCATTATATTCCAGATGTAGGGAATGTACCGCTTGTTTGTGACATGAGCTCCGACATTTTTTCGTATCCATTTGATATTTCAAAGTATGGTTTGATATATGCGGGTGCACAAAAAAATCTTGGTCCTGCAGGTGTAACTATTGTAATAATTCGTGAAGATTTACTTGAAAGGTCTCAAGATTCGCTTCATACAATGTTAAATTATAAAATTCATGCAGAGAATAATTCACTTTACAATACTCCTCCAGTTTTTGGTATTTATATTGTTGGGCTTGTTGCAAAATGGTTATTAAATCTTGGTGGACTTGAAGCGATTGCAAAAATTAACGATGAAAAGGCTAAACTTATTTATGATGCTATTGATAATTCAAATGGATTTTATAAAGGACATGCTGAAAAAGATAGTCGTTCTAAAATGAATATTACATTTAGATTGCCTTCTGAAGATCTGGAAAAGAAATTTGTAAAGGAAGCAACTGATCGAGGACTTGTGGGATTAAAGGGACATCGTTCAGTTGGTGGTTTGAGGGCTTCGGTTTATAATGCTTTCCCTATTGAAGGCGTTAGAGCATTGGTAGAATTTATGAAAGAATTTCAAAATCAGAATTCTTAACATTTAAATTTTTTCATTGGAATCCCTCGAACAATATTTCGAGGGTTTTTTATCTTTTTAATGAAAGGAGAGTAAGCTATGATTAAAAACGAAATTCTTAATCTTCAAAGGGAGCGTATATATCCGTCAATTACCATTCTTATGCCAACAACGCGAATTACTGTAGATGCGTCGAAAGAAAAGTTACTTCTAAAAAATTTATTGAATGAACTTGAAGATAAATTAAAATTTAAAGTAGATAAAAGAGAAGCTGAAGCTTTAATGAAAAAGATTATTGAGTTAACAAATCAAATTGATTTTTTTAATCTTAGCGAAGGACTGGGAATTTTTGTCAATGAAAGGAAATCATTCCTTATAAAATTTCCTTTCTCAGTTCCAGCGATGACAGTTGTTGATGATACATTTGAAACTAAATTTTTAGTAAAACAATACAATCGGTCAATTGAATATTATCTTTTAAATATTAATGAAAAAGAGACAAATCTTTACTCTGGTTTTGGTAATATTCTTGAACCTGTTGATTTAGAAGACTTTCCATTCAAAATGGAAGATGTTGTTGAATTATCATATGAACAGGGAACATGGCATTATGATTCTGCAATAATGGAAAGATATAAACAATTCATAAGAGAAACAGCAAAACGAGTGAAAAAAAATATTGAAGATAATTCTCCATTGATTATTTCAGGTATTAATAAACTGGTTTCTTTGTTTGAAGATTTAGCGGATTATAAATCGATAATTGGTAAAATTGAGGGAAGTTATAATTCAGCTAATTTGAATGAACTAGGGAAAAAAGCTAATCAAATTATCAGTGAGTATTTAAGAAGATTGAGAGAAGATGTTTTAAATCAATTCAAAGAAAAAATTGGCTTAAACAAAGCATCATTTGGATTACTGGATATATGGAACTTAGCTAATGAAGGTAGAATTGAGACTTTGCTAGTTGAAGAAAATTATCATCAGCCAGCAAGATTCGAAGGGAATCAACCTGTATTTATTAGTGAAACAAATGGGTCGTTATTAATTGAAGATTTAGTTGATGAAACCATTGAACTTGTTTTTTCTCAAAAAGGTAAAATTTATTTTTATGAGGATGGTAAATTAAAAGATTTTCAGAAAATAGGCGCAATCTTAAGGTACTAATTATTCAAAGTTTTAATTGAAGTTTAAAATCAAAAAGGGATAATCAAGATTGGATTATCCCTTTTTCGTTTTGAGGCGCGGGCCGGATTCGAACCGGCGAATAAAGGTTTTGCAGACCTCTCCCTTAGCCACTTGGGTACCGCGCCATAATTTCAATTATTTACTTGAAACTAAAAATCCCGATGCGGGTTCATCGGGATTTTTATTGAGCGGGAAACGGGACTCGAACCCGCGACATTCACCTTGGCAAGGTGACGCTCTACCAGCTGAGCTATTCCCGCATTTCAGAAATTAATAGAACGATTTATTATCAATTGCAATGCAAATATAATTTTTATAAGTAACTCAATCAAGTTAGGCATCTAAAGAATTTTTCAATCAAAAAAATATAATTTTCGAATACTCGATTTTTACATATTAATCAATTTGAGTTTTAATTAACTTTATTCAAATAATGAAAGAGAATTAAAATGAATCAAAGAAAACCAAATCGGCTCATCAATCAAAAAAGTATTTATCTTCGGCAACATGCTTATAATCCAGTTGATTGGTATCCGTGGTGCGAAGAGGCTTTTGAAGAGGCGACAAAAAGAGATTTACCGATTTTTCTTAGCATTGGATACAGCTCTTGTCATTGGTGTCATGTGATGGAAAAGGAAAGTTTTGAGAATGAAGAAATTGCAAAAATATTAAATGATAATTTCGTATCTATAAAAGTCGATCGCGAAGAATTTCCCGATGTTGATAACTTTTACATGACTTTTGTTCAGGCTACAACTGGAAGTGGTGGATGGCCCTTAAATGTTTTCCTTTTACCAGATAAAACTCCTTTTTATGGAGGTACTTACTTTCCGCCAGAACCAAAATTTGGTAAACCATCTTTCAAAGAAGTTTTATTTTCTATTCTGGAATTTTATCAATCAAAAAGAGATGAATTATCGAAATATAAAAACCAAGTTCATGAATTTTTTAAGAGAACTTTGGAGCCATCAAGAAAATTTTCAGAACCAGAATTTGAGAATATTAAAGATGCATATCAGACGATTGTGAATAACTATGATTGGAAAAATGGTGGTTGGGGTGTTGGGGCTAAATTTCCAATGTTTCCGTTGATTAATTTTTTATTTGACTATTGGTTTGCATTAAAAGATGAAATGGCTAAAAAAATTGTGCAGCATAACTTAACTAAAATTTTGATGGGTGGAATATATGATCACATTGAAGGTGGTATGCATCGTTATACGGTTGATAATCAATGGATCATTCCACACTTTGAAAAAATGCTTTATGACAACATTCAGTTAATTGAATCGATCTCAAAATATTTGATTATTGAAGACAATCAATTTTTTAAAGGAAAACTTTACGAAACTTTTCATTTTCTAAATGAAAATTTAATGGACAAGAGTGGAGGATATCTATCTGCTATTGATGCTGATTCTGAAGGTGAAGAAGGAAAATATTATTTATGGAATTTTAATGAGATAAGAGATGCGATAAAAGAAAAGTTTGATGAAGAGTTATTTTTCAAATATTACCAATTAAATGTAGTTGAGAGGGAAAAATTTCTTGTTAATATTTCAATGAAGGAAATCCCCGATCAAAACAATTCAATAATTGCAAATGAGATAGAACTTATTAAGTTACATCTAAAACAAATTAAGTCGAAGAGAATTCCACCAGATAAAGATAATAAGATTTTGACTGATTTAAATTCGTTATTAATATCTGCATTTATTTACGCATATCGTGGATCAGGGAATGAAATCTTTCTTAATTCTGCTTTGTCTCTTTATAATTTTATAAATCGAAATCTGTTAAAAAATGATCAGTTATTTCATTCATTTGTTGATGGGGAAGTTTTCATAGAGGCATTTGCTCAAGATTACTTTGCTCTAATTCAGGCTTTGATAGATCTTTATGAAGTTACATTTGATGAAAAATATCTGATTAGGGCTTATGAATTAATTAAAATAGCAATTGAACAATTTTATGATAGAGAAAGAAAAATAATTTACCAGCAGAATCGTAACACGTCTTTACCATATAGAACAATTGATAGTAAAGATTATTCTATTCCTTCTGCGAATTCTCTTGCAATTAATGTTTTGCTAAAACTTGGAAAAATTTTTGAAGATCAAGAATTGATTGAAATTGGTAAAGATATAATAAAGAAAAATTTTGATGAAATGATACAAAATCCTATAAGTGGAGGAAAATTTTTTGCGTCTTTATTACAGATAGTTACACCACCAAGAGAAATTATTTTAGTTGAAGGGGATGATAATTCAACTTTAGAAGAAATTAAAAATTATTTTCTAAAAAGTTTTTCGCCAAATCAAATAATTCTTTTTAAAAAGAAGCATTCAAAATTAAATTTTTCATATTTAGAAGGGAAAGAAGCAATAAATAAGAAATTAACAATTTACTATTGTGAAAATTTTGCATGCAAGAAACCAGCAAACGATCTATCTCAGATTTCTTTATCAAATTAGCTGAAAAGCCAAAATCAAATTTTTTATTAAATTGAATCGTTAAGTTTTTGGTTAAGATGATAACAGTTTCAGATTTAAATTTTTATTATTACGAAAATCCTTCACACAAAATTTTGAAGGATATAAATCTTCATTTCAATCCAGAAGAATTTACAGTTATACTTGGTCCAAATGGTTCTGGTAAAACTACTTTAATAAAATTAATAGCTCGATTATTAAAGACAGTTGAAGGTAAAATATTTCTTAAAGGAATTCCATACGAACAAATTAAAGTTAAAGAATTTTATCGAACTGTGAGTTATGTACCTCAAAAATTTATTTCAATTTATCCTTATACTGTTTTTGAAATAGTATTGATGGGAAGAAGTTTAAATTTCAATTACTGGGGTTTCGAAAATGAAAATGATGTGAAAAAAGTTTATGAAATTCTTGAACAACTTGGAATAAAAAATCTTGCCAGAAAAAGAATTAATGAAATTAGTGGTGGCGAGTTACAGAAAGTTATAATAGCAAGATCACTTGTTCAGGAAACTGAAATTTTATTGCTAGATGAACCTAATACACATCTTGATATTAAACATCAAATTCAGATTTTTGAATTACTCAAGTCATTGAAACAACTTGGAAAAACCATAATTGCAGTTTCCCATGATATAAATTTAGCTTCTTTCTATGCAGATAGGCTTATTTTGATAAAGGATGGACTTGTAAAGTATGATGGCAATATAGATTCAATTCTTAAAGAAGAAATTATTGAAGAAATTTTTGAAATTGAAAATAAAGTAGTTTTTGATCCTGTTGAAAAAATACCACAATTAATAATCAAACCACTGAGAAAGTAAATTGATTAAAACAAATAATCTAAAGAAAATCATTTTAATTTTAATTTGTCTCTTGGGTGAAATCTCTTCTCTAATTTTTCTTTATTTTATTAAATACAGAACACATGATCTTGCTTTAAACCAGATAAAAATTAACTATACTGGAAACATTCTCAATTTAATTATAGCTGCTTCAATTATCCTTTTACTTTTCATCTTGTTAATTAATTTCAGCAAGACCAAGTTAGTCGAAGTTCAGGTTTATTTGAATATTTTATTCTTTTCAGTTTTTCTGCTTTTGATACTTGCATTACTTCTTTCTCGAGATTTTTATGTGTTGAGATTAATTAAAAGTGATGAATATGAATTTGAAAAAATTGTAAGTGTTTTAGTGTGGCTAATTTATTTTTTATTAAAACTTTTCAGTTTGAATTATTTGTTATTAAAAGTTTTAAAAGTTCAAAGGGCGGTATTCCCAAAAAATTTCATTCTTTCTTCAATTGAATCGGGATTAATCATTCTTTTTGCATTCGTAAAAATTTTTATAATCTCAAAAACAGGGGATGAATTTATTTTTGCCAAAAACGAAAAATTTGATGCAATTGTAGTTTTAGGCGCAGCTGTTTGGAGTAAGAATATACCAAGTCCAATTTATGAAGGAAGATTAAAGAAATCTATTGAACTTATAAAAAATCATAAATCAGCAAAAATATTTCTCACTGGTAGCAACGCTCCATTTGAATTATCTGAAGCAATGGTTGGGAAATTGTATCTTTTAGCAAATGGAATTGATTCTACTCGGATTGAAATTGAAGAAAACTCTACAAGCACGATTGAACAAATTCATTTCATAAAAAAAGAGTTAATCGGAAGTAATAGATACAAAAAAATTATTGTTGTAAGTGATGGATTTCACTTACCAAGAGTGATAGAAATTGCAAAGTTTTTAAATGTTGATTTAAAAGTTGCAAGATCCAGCTTAAAAATAGAATTCGTTAACAAAATCTGGTACAGGATAAAGGAATCTGTTTTACTTTCTATTTTCTGGTTATTTGCTGTTTGAAATGTAATTGAATAAATCAAAAAATTTTTAAGCTTGTCATTTTGGATTTTGTTAGACCAGAACCTTTACAATGACTAACTAACATGTGAAATATTGTTTTGTTTCAGCTTGAGGCTGATCCGCTCAAAGACTGTTTAAATGTGGTAATCATTGTAAGTCTTGATATAAATCAAGAAGGCAATCCATTTCCTCATTCCAGTCATTGCGAGTCCCGATGCAAATCGGGAAAGCAATCTTTTCTCTCTTGCCAGTCATTGCGACCCGCCAGAGGCGGGGAAGCAATCCTTTCTGGTTGAATGACCAATTCTCGTTTTGTTTTTTTGTAAAGGATTGCTTCGTCGTTTCACTCCTCGCAATGACTGCTACAAGGGACTGTAATTGCGAGTCCCGATTCAAAACGAGAAAGCAATCTATTATGGTTGGCTCTATCAATTTAAAAATGTTTTTTATCGC
>CALDZP010000079.1 GCA_937944105.1 uncultured Ignavibacteria bacterium | reverse complement strand
TTCATAAGGATGACGAACAATCACAGGTTCTGTTTGCGAAATAGTTGACGGATAAAGTAAATAATTAGTGAAGCTCTGTGAATTTAATTCTGGATGAAAAATAAGTAGCAAAACAACAGAGGTATGAAAAATCAATTTTTTAAATCTTTGCATTCAAAGCTCCAATCATTAATTAGAATAAGATTTCATAATGAAAAAGGGTTACTGGTATGTAGAACCAGCAACCCGAATAAAGCTGATTAAAAAGTATATCCTAAATTTAAGTTAATAAAATACATTCTCGGTTCACCAAGTTCATAAAATCTACCACCTGTTGAATTTATATTTATAAACCCTGCATATTTCTTATCAAAAATATTATTAACTCCAGTGCTTAACAAAAGATTAAATTTTCCGAATCTCTGATCAACACCAATCACAAAATTCATTAAATTATATGAGTTTGTTTTTTCTGAATTTTTATCATTAACATACATTCCGCTAACATATTGATAGCTAACCTTTGTAAATATATCAGTATTTATAAAAATTGGTCGTTCATAAATTAAAGCAAGATTCAAATTATGTTTTGGGACACTTGGTACAAAATTACCAGAATAATTTTCTTCATTTAGACTTAAATCTGGTTTAATTGACAATGCTGAATATTCTGTATACTTAAAGTAAGAGAAAGCATAGCTTGTTTTAAACTTGAAATTATCAATTAATCTTGATTCACTGCCAAATTCAACACCTCTTCTCCATGTCTTTGCTGAGTTTCTATAATAAACACTACCAAAAACTTCAAAGGGAATTATTTCATCTCTAATCACACTGCTAAAAAGAGTTAAGTCGAAATTATTTTCTGAAAACAATAATAAACCAGGAAACATTGCTTTACCCTTTAAACCTATCTCAACATTAAATGATTTTTGTGGTTGCAGATCTGGATTAATTAATCCGGCACCATTATCTGAACTTGTTGGGAAATTATTCAGCTCATTGCCAGCTGGAACATCAAAACTATAACCTATTGAACCATACAACGCCAGAGTAGGATTAAATTTATAGTTAAAAGCTAACTTTGGAGTAAATGCGTCAAATTTTCTTGTTGAATTTCTTGATTCAAGTAGTCTATCGATGTCATAAAAAACGACATTATCGTATCGTGAGCTTAATAGTATATTTAACTTATCTGGAATAAGATAAAAGATATCTTGAACAAAAAAACCAATGTTTGAAATTGTTTCATCAGTTAATCCTCGTAGATTATCTGTCTTTAATCCATTCACGTTTTGATAAACTTCAATTGGACCAGTTTGATAAAATAAATCTAATCCTGCTGTAAATTCATTTTTGTAATAAAAAAGGTTTTGTCTGTTTGTATATTTGGTTGTTCCGCCTAAACCATAACGATTAAAAATTCGATATCTTTTATCTACTCTCTCAAAATATTTTATTGTTCCATAACCAGAAATTTCAATTTCATTAATATTATTTGCACCCCAGAATTTATTAAATCTTGCACCCACTCTACCTTTTTTTGAAATTCTTCGGTAATCAAAATTTTTTTCATCTGGTGCAGCTTGAAATGGATTCTGCTCGAATTCAGTTAGTTTTAAAGAACCAGGTAGTTTTATCACACCAGTTACAAAATATCCTAATAATTCAAGTCTCGAATTATCACTGGGTGTTACTTCAAAAACAGAATTAATGATATTCCAGAAATCTGGACTATGCTCTCTGTAGCCTTTGTAGTTATGGTAAGTATAAGTTAGAATTAGACCGTAATCTTTGGTTCGGAAATTTAATTTCATTCCATTTCGTCTTAAACCATAGCTTCCAATTTCGTTGAATTGAGTTATGTAATTGACTGGTGAATAAACATTATTTATAAAGTTGACAACACCACCAGGAGCATTTGTATAAAGTGACGATGAATTACCTTTGACAATTTCTATTTTACCGACTGCATTAAAGTCAATTGCTTCAATTCTTGTTTGTCCATCTGGTTCTGATTCAGGTATTCCATCAAGTAAAATCCTTACTCCCCTAATACCTGTGTTTGATCTGCTACCAAATCCTCGAATTGAAATTCTTACATCATGATTGCCATATCTGGATTGCATGAAGACACCAGGAACGAATCCAAGCACATCATTGATTGAAGTCTTCTTATCATATTTAAAATTAATGTTGGATAAATAACTCACAGAATATGGTATGTCTATAACCTTTTGAGATGTTCTCGTGCCAGTTACAATTACTTCTTGAAGCTCGTGAGATATGGTATCTGATTTAGGAATTAAATAATACTTACCATCATATTTATCCTGTGGAAATAAATTGCTTGAAAGTAAGATTAAAAATGTAAACAAGGAAAATATTTTCATTTGTTCCTCCACAAAATTTATGTAATGATTCTCAAAAAGTATATTTATTGAGGTTTTTCTGTATTGAACTTTTTTAATTATTTAGAGTGAATTGATAAATTTTTCAAAACCTCAATAAATTTTTTGTTAAAGCTTACGAAGTTTTCATTCAAATTAAACAGAGATAATTCGTGGAGGTGGGGTGAGAATATCTTTATAATTAATTAAAATTTTATCGGCTCGATCAATTTTATAAAAAGTAAATTCCGTAAAGAATAAATCGGATTTGCCGGTTAGAGTAAATAATTCAATGTTTAGAAAATTTAAGATCTGTTTTATTGGAAGTGGTAGATCCTGTCGATGATTATTATTTACCACGAATTCAACAAATGCTTTTTCAAGTTCTTCTTCTTTTGAATCATTAATGCATCTATAAAAAACTGAATCTTCTGTTTCAAATTTTGAAATAATATCATACATTTTACCATTGTATTTAAATTCGTGGTCATCTATGAATTTCAGGTTATACTCCCCTTTATTCAATGCCTCCTTAGAAAATGATAATTGTTCAATAACCTGTTCAAATGAATTTTTTGAAATCAGGAATTTTATGTTTCTCTTATGATAATTTTTTATTTGATTGAAAATAATAATCAACCCAATCGTGTTTGACAAAAACATCATTAATATTAATAGAAATGTGATAATTTTTTTTAATCGCATTGATAAACCGGTCTTATCTATACAAAATTAAAAATATATTCGATAAAAATTAATGTTTACCATAAGATTTTTCACCTGCTTTAATTTTAATTTTCAATACATTTTGAGGTGGAGGTAAAGGACATGTTGCATATGGTGTAAATGCACATGGTGGATTATATGCTTTATTAAAATCGAGAGTTACCTTATTTATTGAATCAGGTTTATCTGCATAAAGAAATCTACCTGCTCCATAAGTTTCTTCTCCATTTGTTTCATCGGCAAAAACAAAAAATAGTTTGTCCCCACTTTCAATTGCATCAAGTTCAAAGATCTTATCTTTTACTCTAAATCTCACCTTTCCTGGAGAAATTTCTTTTTCTGGAATTCCAATGATCGATGGAATTAATATTTCTTTCGGTGGATTATAAGGAATAAAATCAGCTATGATTTTCCATTCTTCATTAACCGGAAATCTATCAATTCCTTTAAATTCTTTTACCAATGGTGCCTCTAAATTTCTAACTCTTAAAGCAAATTTTTCTCCTCTTTTAATTATCAACCAACGATACGACTTATAAGAGACAATTGAAGGATTTCCAGTTAAGTCATGTTGTAAAACTACTTTATTTACTCTTTCACCATTAATTCTTAAATCAATATCTGGATTTGATATCATTTCTACTAAAGTATCTCTCAAATAAAATGAACAAATGTAATCTGGCAAAGAAGTATCATTTATAACAAAATCATTCTTATCGCTTTTACCAAAAGTATTTTCTCCTTCTTTTAAGAAAAAAAGACCAACCAGATTAAGCCAGCCATTCTCTTTCTTTAAATTTTCAATTCTATTTTTATGCCATTCATTAATTTGGTTAATGTATTCTTGTGAACCTTTTTCCGATTCTACATCACAACCAACAATGAAAATAACAACGGCAAAAATTAAAAAATATCTTAACACTTAAATTATCTCCTTGAATTAATGTCAATATTTTAATGATAATTCTATTACATATTAAACTGAATTTTATTTAAGTACCACTAAACTCAATAATCGAGCGAAGCCTGAATGGCAAACAAATTAAAATAATAAAATAAATTTGTTCGACTTCCTTTCATAACTATAAATTCAACTATTGAGTATATCCAAAATGAAAGATTAAATAAAAATTTATCATTTCTTCATTTTTCTAATTAATTATTCGGTTTAATAAACTCACTGGGTGAATTACTTCCACATTGACATTAAATTTTTTTGTACCATATCTTAACTGGCCAAGACAACCTGGATTACCAGTTAAAACAACCTTGGCTTTTGTACTGGAAATATTATTCATCTTCCGTTCAAGTATTTTCATTGATGAATCGTAATGGATTATATTATAAATTCCGGCAGAACCACAGCACCATGTGGATTCGTTTAATGGAATTAATTTTAAGTTTTTAATTTGCTGAAAAATTACCTTAGGTTCATTTGTTATTTTTTGTGTATGAACAAGATGACAGGCTTCATGATATGTAATATCTATCTCTTCATTTGATTTATAATTAGAAAAATCAAAATTATGATATAAAAATTCTGTTATATCTTTTACTTTCAATGAAAATTCTTTTGCCTTCTCACTATATTGACTATCATTTTGCAAAATGTGAGAATATTCTTTCATAAAAGCACCACAACCGGCAGAATTTGAGATAATAAAATCAAAATTAAAACTGGAAAAAATATCAATGGTTTTCTTTGCAAGATTTCTGGCTTGCTCTAAATCACCATTGTGAGCAGGAAGTGAACCACAGCATGTTTGATTTTTGGGAATTATTACTTCACAACCGAGTTTCTTTAGAAGTTCAACTGTATCTTTGTTTTCTTGAGCAAACATAACATTCATCAAGCATCCAACAGGAAATATGACTGTAAATTTTTTAGCTGCACTTGATTCAACTTTTTCGGAAAATATCTCATCAGAAAAGAAATCAGAAATATCAGGAGAAAGCCGATTAATTTCATAAAATTTTGGAAATAATAATTTAAGAAGACTCTCAATGTACTTTCTTAAAAATGACTTTTGGTAAAAGCGTAATATCCTTGCTACAGATTTTAATAAATTAAAATTCGGTAAAATCTTTCTAAAAAATATTTTTTTAATTAATCTTGTTAATGCAGAAGTATGTTCACTTGCTTCGACTTGTACTCTTGCTGCTTCAACAAGGGAACCATACTTAACACCAGCTGGACATGCAGTTTCACATGCTTGACAATCAAGACAAAAATTCATTTCGTAAGAAAATTTTTCGGTGATTGGAAGTTTTCCCTCAGCTACATATTTGATTAATCTAATTCTTCCTCTTGGTGATGATAATTCATCATAATTTAAATTATAAGTAGGACATGCTTGTAAACACATTCCACAATGAATACAACTTGCAAGGATTTCTTCTGAAGGTAATTCAAGATGGGAGTAAAAATTAGCTGTCATTTTTTCTTCCTTAATCCTGTTTCTATGAAATAATCTTTTGTTGTAATCTGGAAATACAAATATTCATCATCTTCGATAAATAAAATTTCTTTCACAATGGAGTTATCTTTATAATCAAGGTATCGGGCAGCTTTTGTAAAATTATTTTCATTACAAAACATATTGTAGTAAAGAAAAATTCGACCCAGAGAATCTAAATAATTTTCAGTTATAACTTTGCCAAGATTAAGTCCTGGATCAACTCCAACCTCCTCCAGTTGTAAAAGTTTCCCATCTCTTGAAAAATATCCTCTAAAAATTATCCCCCTTACATCATTTGCTTTTTTAAAGAATATATATTCGTTTATATCGAAATCCTCTTCAGAAAAAAATCTCTCAAAATCCCAGACACCTACTGGTAATTCAAGTCGTGGAACATAATAGACCTGACGATAACAATAATTAAATGGTTTTAACTTGAATTTTCTCTTTGCAATAGATTTATAACTTGAATTTTCAAAACAATAACTGAAGTACAATTTGTGTACGTCATCTAAAACAGGGCGAAATTTCTTAATGTTTTCCCATATTGTTCTTTCATTCGAGATATTAAATTCATTTAGCAAAAAGAAATTTAAAGAATCATTTTTTGTTAATTCTGGAAAATCATTTGTCTTTGGTTTGTACCAGATTTGTTTCAAAAAGTACCTTTGAAGTATTGAATCTTCAAAAATAAATCCATATCGAGCAAGGATTTCTGCTTGAATTAATTCTCGTTCAATAGGTAATAGTTTTTCAATCTCTTCTATCGAATAAATTTTATCTGGTTGATATAACTTTACATTAAATTCTGATTGAGATAAAAGAACCTTTGAAAATAAGTTAATAAAAAGAATAATTTCAAAGATTTTTTTCATTTTATCTCACCAAAATTTTTAATGTCATTTTTTGATTTTGGTAATCTACCCTCGCATCTTGGTTTGATTGAAAAAATTTTACCGGGATTTAAAATATTATTTGGATCCCAGACTGATTTAATTTTTTTCATAAACTCAACACCAGAATTACCAAATTGCAATTCTAAAAATTGCTTTTTAGAAAGACCTGTTCCATGTTCACCGGTTATAGTTCCACCAAGTTTAATTGCTGCATTAAAAATTTTTTCAAAAGCTTGTTCAGCTTTACGCAGTTTTTCTTTATCTCTTTCATCTGTTAAACAAGTTGGATGAAGATTGCCATCACCAGCATGACCAAAATTCCCAAGCATCACATCTTCTTCTTTCACAATTTTTTGAATTTCCTCGAGCATTTCTGGCAATTTAGATCTTGGAACCGTTGCATCTTCAAGAATTGTAGTTGGACTCATTCTCGCCAGGGCAGAAAAGGCACTTCTACGAGCAGACTTCAATCGGTTTGCTTCTTCTTCATTTTTTGCTATTGAAACATAAAGAGCTTTATTTTTTTCACAAATTTCTTTTATTCTATTCTGGTCATCTTCTACTTCAAGTGTTTTTCCATCAACTTCAATAATAAGAAGTGAATCAATTGAAGTATCAAGTCCAACTTTAGCATAATCTTCAACACATTTAATTGTTGTATTATCTAAAAACTCAAGCATTGATGGAACAATTCCAGATGAAGTGATTTCAGCAACTGCTTTTCCGCTATCAATGGTACTTGAAAATGCCGCTAGTATAGTTCTGGATAATGTAGGTCTTGGAATTAATCTTAGTAAGATCTTTGTAAAAATACCAAGAGTACCTTCGCTTCCGACAAGAATATCTCTCAAATTATAGCCAGCAACATCTTTAAAATTTTTCCCACCTATTGAAATTAACTCACCCGTTGGTGTAATAAACTCAATTCCCATCACATAATTCTTGGTAACTCCATATTTCAGCCCTCTCAAACCACCAGCATTCTCCGCTACATTTCCACCGATCGTACAAACTTTTATACTACCAGGATCTGGTGGGTAAAATAAATTGAATTTAATTGCTTCCAGATCTATTCTTTCTGTAACAACTCCAGGTTCTACAAGAATTGTTTGATTATCTACATCAACTTCAAGAATATTATTCCACCTTGTCATTACAAGAACAATTGAATTTTCAACTGGAATTGAACCGCCACTTAAACCAGAGCCGGCACCTCTTGGAATGATAGCAAAGTGTTCTTCATTGGCAATTTTAACTAATTCAGCTATTTGATCTACCGATTCTGGAAAAACAACTGCATCAGGTAATTGATGATAAACTGGAGTTGCATCATAAGAATATACAATTCGATGTTCTTCTAAATCAGAAAAGTTTTGTGAACCAACTATTTTTTTGATCTTTTTAATTGTTGATGGATTTAACATTTCTCTACTCGATTTTTTTCAAACTTAATAAATATGAGTGTAATTTGATTTCAATACGTTTTAAGTAATTAAGGGTAAAAATTTAGAACTTTTTTCAATCGTCAATTGTTTTTGATGCTGAAAGCTCCAATAAATTGAATAAGGGAGCAAATTATTAAAATTTTAAGTTGAACAAATTCAGGATTAGAAAATGAAAGATTTGAAAAACAGTCTTCAACTTGATTTAGTCGGACTGGATGACTTTGGATTAAATGTTCATCCAAATACTTTAAAGAAATGGTACCAATTAATGCACCTTGGTAGGTTACTAGATGATAAAGCAGCAAAATATCTTAAACAAAATAAAGGTTGGTCATATCATGCACCTTTTGCGGGTCATGATGGTATTCAATTAATGCTTGGTTTGAGTTTTAGACAGAATAAAGATTTTCTTTTCCCTTATTACCGCGATATGTTAACAGTGTTAGCTGCAGGAATTACTCCTGAAGAAATTATATTAAATGGTCTTTCCAAAGCAACAGATGTCGCCAGTGGTGGTAGACATATGAGCAATCATTTTGCAAAACCAGAAATTAGAATTCAAAATGTTTCAAGTTGTGTTGCAAATCATGCATTGCATGCTGTTGGTGTTGCACGAGCTATTAAAACTTATGGTGGCGATGAAATTGCTTACTTTAGTTCAGGTGAAGCATCAACAAGCGAAGGTTATTTCTATGAAGCTATAAACGGTGCAAACCGCGAGCAAGTACCGGTTATTTTCGTAATTCAAAATAATAGATATGGAATTTCTGTCCCTCTAAATGTTCAGACTGCAAATAGATATGTTTCTGAAAATTTTGAAGGAATGAAGAATCTCAAACGAATTATTGTAGATGGAACAAATCCATTTGACTCATGGCGTGGGATGCAAGAAGCAATAGATTACGTTCAGAGTGGAAGAGGTCCTGCAATGATTGAAGCTGATTGTGTTAGAATTCATGCTCATAGTAATTCCGATAGACATGAATTATATAGATCCAAAGATGAACTTGAAGAAGTAAAAAAATTAGATCCACTTCCAAGATTCAGAAATTATTTAATTCTGAATGAAATTATATCAGAAGAAGAAATTTTAGAAATTGAAGCATCGAATGAAAAAGAAGTAGAAGAGGCAGCAAAAAGAGCCGAAGCAGCTCCAGACCCTGATCCTAAAACCATTTTTGATTTCGTTGTTCCAAGAGAAATTGAATTCTGCCCTGTTCATGAATTGCAGGAAATTGAACAAACAACATATGATGAATCGCAACCTAAGATAACTTTGAGAGAAGCTATAAACGAAACATTAAAGGAAGAATTTAGAAACAATCCAAATACATTTCTCTGGGGACAAGATGTTGCTTCAAAAGATAAAGGTGGAGTATTTAATGTGACAAAGGGAATGCTACAGGAATTTGGTGAAAAAAGAGTTTTCAATGCACCACTGGCAGAAGATTTTATTGTTGGTACTGCTGAAGGATTCTCAAGATATCGTGATGATATAGTTGTAGTTGTAGAAGGCGCACAATTTGCCGATTATTTCTGGCCTGCTATGGAACAATTGATTGAACTCTCACACGATTACTGGAGAAGTTATGGAAAGTTTATTCCTAATGTGGTAATAAGATTAGCTTCCGGTGGTTATATTGGTGGTGGATTATACCATTCTCAAAGCCTTGAAGCTGTATTTACTTCATTACCAGGATTAAGAGTTGTTATGCCTTCATTTGCTGATGATGCTGTTGGACTTTTAAGATGTGCAATGAGAAATCGTGGCGTAACACTGTATCTTGAACCAAAATTTTTATATAATCAGCCATTTGCTGCCACTCCAAGACCACCTAAAAGTTATTGCTTCCCATTTGGGAGAGCAAGAGTAAGAAAAGTTGGAACTGATTTATCAATTATTACCTATGGCACAACAGTCCACTGGTCATTAAGAGCTGCAAAAAGATTAAAAGATGAACATGGAATTGACGCCGAGGTTATTGATTTAAGGAGTCTTGCTCCTTTAGATAAAACAGCAATCTTTCAAACAGTAAAGAAAACAGGAAAAGCTCTTGTAGTTCATGAAGATAAGTTAACAGGTGGCTTTGGTGGAGAAGTTTCGGCATTAATTGCAGAATATGCTTTTGAATATTTAGATGCTCCAGTGATGAGAGTTGGTGGTAAGGATACACCTGTTGCCTTTTCTAAAATTTTAGAAAACGCAATACTTCCACAAGTAGATGATATTTATAATGCGGCTTTGAAATTAGCACAATACTAAAATCAAACTATGGCCAACCTTCGAAAAAAGCCACCTTGTAGGTGGCTTTTTTATTTTTTAATATTAAAAGCAATTGATTATTGAAGTTTGCATATTAAAAATGTAGAATAAAATTTATATCATCAATCGATTTAACCTACATTTATACAAATCTATCATTGCGTTTATTAGTGAATTAAAATTAAAAGAACTTGATATTCTAAAAATTAGAATTAGTTCAAATCTTTTCGGATATAGTTATTTCTATTTTTGTACCCTAATTTTATTTGAAGAAATTTATATGTGTTATTTCAAAGATTACTTCAAAAATCCCTTTAAATTTCAAATTACCAGTCAAACCCACCTCAAAGGTGAATTGATGAACTTTTTTGGTGAACTTTCGCACCTTAGAGGTGAAATGCCGAACCTCTGAGGTCAATTAGTTCATCTTTAAGGTATCCTCCCACACACACCCTTAGAGGTAGCTAAAATTTTCAGTTTTTTATTATTTTTCTTCCTTTAACAAAATGACAAAAAATTGCCTCAGGTGGCAAATCATTGCTCTCCTGGGGTAGGCTCCTTGCCCTGAACTTCAAATCTTTTTGATAATT
>CALDZP010000078.1 GCA_937944105.1 uncultured Ignavibacteria bacterium | reverse complement strand
AACTTGTTTCAGAATCTAAAAATTCTCAAAGCGTCATTCTGAACTTGTTTCAGGATCTTAAATATCTCGAAGTGTCATCATAAACTTGTTTCAGAATCTAAAAATTCTCAAAGCGTCATTCTGAACTTGTTTCAGAATCTTAAATATCCTGAAGCGTCATTCTGAACTTGTTTCAGAATCTTAAATATCTCAAATTGTCATCCTGAACTTGTTTCAGAATCTTAAATATCTCGAAGTGTCATTCTGAACTTGTTTCAGGATCTAAAGTTGAAAAATCATTCCGAACTTGTTTGTGAACCTAAAGAACCTCAAAATGTAACCCTATATTTATTTCAGGATTCTTCTTTATTAGATAAGAGACCCTGAAACAAGTTCAGGGTGACTTATTAATGTATGAGAATTTATTTTAACAGAACATTATTCCGAAATTGTTTCTGTATCTTAAAAGCCCCTCAAAGTGTTATCCTGAACTTACTTCAAGAACTTTTTTTAGTAATTTAAATCAAGCTCGATAAATCGGCACTGGTTAAAAGGCAATACACTTTTGATAAGTCAACTATAATTAATGTTTTTAATTTTTATTACAAACAAATCAAAACAACTTTCCTTTATCAAACTTTAAATTAAATCACTTCAAATTGAGAATATTGAATTTTGTTATTAATTTGTTTCCACTCGAATTGAAATCGTAATAATGAAATATTTACGAAATTAAATATTCGTTTCAAATTTTGAGAATTTTAATTTTAATTTGCATTGTAGTTGAGGTCATGATTTATCAAAATTTTTTGAATCATTAAATAATATATAAATTCACAGGAGGTGACAAATGAAAAAATTTTCAAGGCGAGATTTTGTAAAATCGACAACCCTTTTAACTGGAGGATTTGTTTTTTCTTTTCATTCATCCTTCCCAAAAATTTTCACTAAAGAACGAAGTCTTGATATTTTAATTAAAAATGGCTTCGTTATCGATGGAACTGGTAAAAATGAATTTCACGCGGATATTGGAATTAAAGATGGAAGAATTGTACTAATTGGCAAGTCAGCGGAATTGGATGCACGAAATATAATTGATGCAAAAGGATTAAAAATCTCTCCCGGTTTTATTGATATACACTCACACACTGATGCAGATTTAATTATTAATCCTAAAGCAGAAAGCAAAATCCGTCAGGGAGTCACAACTGAAATTACCGGGCAGGATGGTTTTTCGTGGGGTCCTCTGGGTGGTCCTGAAATTGATTTGACAAGAAAGAATTTCTTAGAGCAATATGGTGAAGAATTAAAGTGGATAAGACTTGGTGATTTTCTCAATGATTTTTCTAAAAGAAAATTTTCCGTAAATATTGCAACCATGATTGGACTGGGAACTATAAGAGAATATATAATTGGACTCGATGATCGTAAAGCAACTTCAGAAGAAATTTTGAAGATGCAAAATGAAGTAATTCGAGCAATTGAAGAAGGAGCAATTGGAATTTCTACTGGTCTTGAATATACACCTGGGTCATTTGCATCAACTGAAGAACTGATTGAGCTTTGCAAAGTTGCACCAGAGAAATTTAGAATTTATGCATCTCACATTAGAAACGAAGATAACTTTGTACTCGAAGCAATTGATGAAGCTATAGAAATAGCTTTGAAATCAAAATCACGACTTCAGATTTCTCACCTAAAAGTTTCGGGTAAAAGTAACTGGAGTAAAGTTGATCAATTAATCGAAAAAATTGATAAAGCAATTAATTCGGGATTAGATCTTCACGCAGATAGATATACTTATGTAGCATATCATACAAATCTTTCAGCACTTTTTCCACTGTGGGCTCGAGATGGTGGAACAGAAAAATTTCTAGACCGCCTTAAAGACAAAAACCTTGAAAAAAATATCCGCGAATATGTGGAAAAGAAAGTATCAAATCTTGATGGTGATTGGAATGGGGTCTTAATTTCAAGTGTGGGAAAAGAAGAATTTAAACACTATCAGGGCAAAACAATTCAACAATTAAGTGAAGAATTTGGTATGGATGGTTTCGAAACCTCTGTAAAAGTAATTATGGATAATGAAAATCAAGTTATGATGATGGGATTTGGAATGGAAGAAAATTCGACTGAGAAAATTCTTGCACATCCAGCTGTGATGATTTCCTCTGATGCTGGAAGTCACGCTCCTTATCCACCAATGAATAGAGAAATTGCTCATCCAAGAGCTTATGGTACATTTCCTAGAGCAATTTCAAAATATGTGAGAGAAAGAAAAATTTGTTCACTTGAAGAAATGATTAAAAAAATGACTTCAATGCCAGCAGATAAACTTGGTATTAAAGAACGTGGAAGAATTGCAGAAGGTTATTTTGCCGATATTGTTATTTTTGACTTCAATAAAATTCAAGACAAAGCAACTTTTACAGAACCACATCAATATCCTGATGGTATTCCTTATGTAATTGTAAACGGTGAAATTGTAATAGCTAATTCTGAACATACAGGTTCATTGCCCGGGAAAGTCATAAAGTCCAGTGATTTGTAGATAAGGGTTGACCTGATTGATGTTTTAGCTATTATTGTTATGTTTATTCAATATCAATCAATATCTGATATAATTCACTTCAAAATGTGGCATGTATTTGTAAGTTAAGGTTTTCCATTCAATTAAATTATATGTATCGGAAGTATTACTTTTTAATCCCGTTTTCGAATTTTGCGTAACATTTTTACAATGCTTTTTTTGTAAACAAATCTTAAGATTAAATTACACAAACTATATGTGTATTATTTTTTTTATTTTAATAAGTCTAATTAATAAATAATTGGTGAAAAATATGCTGAACAATAAAAAATTTCTCATTCTCATAATATTTTTATTTCATTCACTCTATGCACAAGATAAAGTAAGAATTGTACTTGATAGTGTTTATTCTTACTCAGTTGGGGGATATAAACACTTTAATATCATCCTACCAAAAGATTATTACAAAACAGAAAATAGATATAATGTTATTTTTTTACTGCATGGCTATTCAGGTGATCATACTGACTGGATAAATCGAACCAATTTAGTTAAATACTTAAATGATTATTCGTTTGTAGTAGTTACTCCCGAAGCGGACAATAGTTGGTATACAAATTCTCCTTTTGTAAAAAATCGTAATTATGAAGATTACATAATAAAAGAGTTAATTCCATTTGTAGAAAAAAAATATCGAGTAATAACAACAAAACATGGAAGAGTAATAGCTGGACTTTCTATGGGCGGTTATGGTGCAATTAAATTCGCTCTCAAATATCCGCATCTATTTTATTATGCCGGTTCCTTTAGCGGTGCTTTTCGCTGGCCATCATTAATTGAAAAAAATAGAAGTCTTCTAACTCAAAGCCTCAAAGAAGCCTTTGGTGAAAAACGCTCCGATCACTGGGATAAAAATGATGTTCTTACATTAATTGATTCAGTAAAACCAAATAACTTACCTTATCTTTATTTATCATGTGGGGAAAATGACCCATTAGAAGGTTTACTTGATTCTAACAGAAAACTTGTTGAAAAACTTCAGAAGAATGGTGTAATGTATGAGTATCATGAATTGCCAGGCGAACATAACTGGATTTTCTGGGATATTGAAATAAACAACTTTCTTAAAAAGCTTTCAGAATATAAAATAAAATATTAATGGTGAAAATGATGTACAGAAAATTAATAAATCTTCCTGCTTTTCTTTTTGTTTTTCTTCTTCTAACAAATCTATATGCACAAAATCAAATTAATATTCCAAAAAATTTGCTTGATGCATATAAAAAGGGCACTCGTTCGTTTGATGGTTCACCAGGTCAAAATTACTGGCAAAACTCATCGGACTATTTTATTGATGCTCGATTTATTCCATCTGAAAGAAAAATTATCGCTACTGAAAAAATTATTTATTACAATAACAGTCCAGATACTTTAGAAAGAATTGTAATTCGCTTGCTTCAGAATGTCTTCAAAAAAGGTGGAGCAAGAGAATTTCAGGTAAATCCAGATGATGTCCATGATGGTATGATAATTACTAAACTACTAATTAATAATAATAATTATGACGTAAATGATAGGAGCAAGACAACACTATCTGCCACTAATCTCAATATAAAGTTAGATTCAAATGATTTTATATCTCCAAAATCAAATGTTAGTCTGGAGATTGATTGGGAAGTAACAATACCAAAATTTTCAAATATAAGAATGGGAACTTACGATTCTACATCTTTTTTTATTGCCTATTGGTACCCACAAATTGCAGTTTATGATGATATTTATGGCTGGGATGAAATTCCATATACAGGAACTGTTGAACAATATAACGATTTCAACAATTTCGATGTAAAAATATCTGTTCCAAAGAATTTCTTAGTTTGGGCTACAGGCATAATTCAAAATCCTGAAGAAGTTTATTCAGAACGCGTTTTGGAAAGATTTCAATTAGCACAAACAAGTGATTCAATAATTAATATTGTGACTCTGGAAGATATTTTAGAGAATAGATTAAATACAAAAGATAAAGATTTACTCACTTATCATTACAAAGCTGAGTATGTTCCAGATTTTGCTTTTGCTCTAAGTGATCATTATTTATGGGATGCCTCAACTCTTGTTGTAGATAAAAATTCAGGTAGAAAAACTTTTATTTCTGCTGTTTATAAAAAGGAATCAAAAGACTTTTATGATGTTGCAAAGATTGCTCGTGATGTAATTTCCTTTTTCTCATTTGAATTTCCACAAATACCATATCCTTATCCATCTATGACAGTATTTAATGGACAGGGTGGGATGGAGTTCCCAATGATGGTAAACGATGGTTCAACTTCTTCTTATAATGCAGCTGTTGGACTTACATCGCACGAAATTGCTCATACTTATTTTCCATTTTATATGGGAATTAACGAAAAAAGATTTGCCTGGATGGATGAAGGTTTTGCTGTAATGTTACCTTTTGATTTGCAGGAAAGATATTCAGAAAATTTTGGACCAAGGCATACTAATTCAACTTCTTATGAAAATTTTGCCGGTCATGAAGAAGAGATGCCTCCAATTACTCCATCATTTTTATTAAGTGGAAATTCTTACAGAGTTGCTTCTTACAGAAGACCTGCCTGTGCCTATGAATTTTTAAGAGATCTCCTTGGAAAAGAAAAATTTATTTCCGTATTAAAAGAATATGTCAAATTATGGAATGGAAAACATCCAACACCTTATGACTTTTTCTTTACATTTAATAAATACGCTGGTGAAAATCTCGATTGGTATTTTATACCATGGTTCTTTGAAAAAGGAGTGCCTGATCTTGACCTTGCAAATGTAAAATATAAAAAAGGTGAGTTGACTTTTGAAGTAAAAAGAAATGGAATTATTCCAGTCCCTGTCTCAATTAAAATTACTTTTGATGACAATTCCACTCAAGATATCTACGAAACAGTAAAAGTCTGGAAGGACGGAAAAACAGCCATTAATTATAAATTAAAAGTTAATAAAAAACCTGTTTCAATTGAATTAAATTCAAGAAAAATCCCAGATGCCAACAGAACACAAAACGAATTTTATTTTTCAAAATAATTCATTTAGCGATGAAGTAAATAATCTTCATCGCTTGTCGTATTTAAATCTTTAATTTGAGTGCGAATGAATTTGGAAAAAATTAAAAATTATTTTGAAAAAATCAGTTATTCTAATTTTATAGTTTTTATTTTACTATTTACCATTACACTTGTTTTGTACTTTCAAACATTAACATTCGATTACACTGCACTCGATGATTATGATTTAATTGTAAAGAAAACACACATCCTAAATCGAATTGAAAATTTACCTTTGCTCTTCAAAAAAGATTTAATGATTTCTGAATCAGGAATTTATTACCGACCCATTATTTCATTAACTTTTATGATCGATTCAATAATTGGTAATAAAAATGCATTTATGTTTCATCTTTCAAATGTCATTTATCATGTATTCGCAAGTTTTATTTTCTTTATCTTAATTAATCATTTCGTTCAAAAACGAACACGATCTCTTTTATTAACTTTAATCTTTACAATTCATCCTTCATTAAGCCAGGCAGTTGCATGGATACCAGGAAGAAACGATATAATACTATTTATTTTTATTGGCTTAACTTTCATTTGCTATAAAAAATTTGCTGAAGCTAAAAATGATAATATTCATTTACGGTTTCTATATTTAATTTTAACGGGACTTTCATTTCTCCTTAGCTTGCTTTCGAAAGAAAATGGATTGGTTATTTTATTTTTTATCATATTATTTCAAATTTTATTTGAAAACTCCAAACTTAGAAGAATTGATAAAATTTTCGTTTCAATTTCTTTCATAATTCCAATTTTTATTTATTTAATTCTCAGAACTTACGCTCAAATTCAAACTCCAGAAATTGATAAAATTACTTTAAAAACATCTGATTACATTAAAGGATTTATAAACTATTTCGGTAAAATATTTTTGCCTTTCAATTTAAACGTAATTACACTACCAGATAATATAAATTTAATCTATGGAATTATTTCTTTTGTTTTATTTATTGCTTTGTGTTTCACTGGAATAAAGAACTATAAAATATTTTTATTCGGAATTTTGTGGTTTTTAGCATTTTTAGTAAGTGGATCTGTTGGTATAATTGGTTTTACAAATTTTTTGGATCATAGATTATATGTTCCGATGTTTGGTATTTTTTTATCGTTCAGTCAGATTAAACTAATTGACAGGATTCAAGAAAAATACTTTGTCATATCTTACATCTTTATATTCATACTTTTCACTTTTTTGAATATTTATCATACCAGAAATTTTAAAAACCCTCTTGTGTTTTACGAATCAGCTCTTAAGTCTTTATCGAATTCTTTTTTTATTCAAAGAGGAATTGCTAATGTTTATCATAGATCGGGAAAATATGATTTAGCTGAAAAACATTATCGCATTTCACTTGAATTAAATCCAAATTCATTTGAAACTCTTATGAATGTTGGAACTAACTTCAAATTAAAAGGACAGATAGATAGCGCAGAGTTCTATTTCTTAAAAGCTTTGAGACTCAATCCAAATCATTATTCAATTTATAATAGTCTTGGTAATCTTTACCTTCAAAAAAACCATTTGGTTCAAGCTGAGTATTATTTAAAGAAGGCAATTGAACTAAAACCAGATTACTTTGAAGCGATAAATAATCTTGGAGTTTTATATGCTCGAAGAGGTAATAACTCTTTAGCATTCAATCAATTTTTAAAGTCAACTCAAATCAATCCTGATTTTTCGGAAGGATATTTTAATCTCGCATTGTATTATTTTAACAAAAATCAAATTGACTCAAGTAAATTTTATTTGGAAAAAGCAATTAAAAAAGGATTCCCTTCCAACAACATTCTATCTCAAAGATTAAATAATCTTAAGTGATTCATTTAAAAATGCTATAAGAATTAAAATAAAGTTTATCAATGAAATAATTAAAAGAATTTCAGAAGATTGATTATAGCTTTTATACAGACTTTCCCATTTATGAATTGGATTTTTAATATCCCAATGAATCATTCTTTTAATTTTTGGGTAAAGATAACCAATAAAATACATTCCATTGAAAATACACACGAATAAAGAAATCCAGTATAAAATTGCAATTCTCAATTGTAAAAGTAGAATAATTAGAATAAAAGCTAATGGCGCCACAATCAGCAATATTTTTACAAAGAGGAAAGTTTTCAAAGAAGCTGATAAAACGAACTTCATTGGAATTTGCTTTTGACTGGAAAGACTATAAATCATTCCCTTATTAAATGAATTATTGTAAAAAAAATCGAAACCAAGAGAAAATGTTGAAACAACCAAAATAAAAATGTAAAAATAATCCAATCTATCTCAACCTTAATTAATTTTAATCTCATCCATTAAAAATTTTAGGGAACCATTTACCAGTTCTTTTTGAATAATCGGAATAAGCAGGAACATTATTTTCGAGTATTTTCTCTTCAAGATTTGTTCTTTTTATATAAAGTGGTAATTCAACAAAAGTAGTTAATAAAATAATGGGTAAATTCAAAAGGGCTATTCCAGCAAAAAAATCCTGTAGAAATTGACTCAAATATATTGGGTGTCTGATAATTTTATACAATCCATCATCAATAACCTGGTGATTTTTAAACACTACTATATCAGGAGAATAAAACTCACCAAGCTTTTTAGTCGCATAGATTTGTACCCACGAAAAAAATACAAACAAAATAGCTGAGACAACTCTTAAGCCATTAACAATTTGATTATCAATCTCAAATCTGCCAATACCAAATAAACCTGCAATTATTAACAGAAAAATTAAAGTTGATATAGTTTTTGGTACACTTTGGAGATATGAATTTGCTCTTGATAAAACAGGTTGCAATTTTCTCTTAAAAGAATATCCAGCAATTGGAATGTTTGCTGAAAATGTAAGTACAATATTGATTACAATAATCAAATTAATCAAATAATCGTAATTCATAATCCATTCGCTTTTTTCAAAATTAATAAATAGAGACTCAAGGTTCAGCTTGATAAAAATGTCGTTCTGAACTTGTTTCAAAATCTAAATCTTTAAATTGCCATTCTGAATTCGTTTCAGAATTTAAATAGATGCTGAAACAAGTTCAGCATGACAATCAGACGAAGATATAGATGCTGAAACAAGTTCAGCATGACAATCAGGCGAAGATGCGGAAACAATGCTAAAATAATTTCGGCACAAGATTCAGAATAACAAAAAACTGTGATCTCGAACTTGTTTCGGAATATAAAAACCACAATGTAATTCTGAACTTGTTTCAAAATCTACAGTCAAAAAATCATCCTGAATTTATTTCAGGATCTAAGAAACGCTGAAACAAATTGAGCACAAGTTCAGCATAACATTACTAAGATATCATCCTGAGTTTGACGAAAGACAACACATCAAGCTAAACTCCAATATAAAAATGATTCCATAAATCCGTTATTTTAAATGTTAATTATTTCAAAAATCTCACGAAAAAACCATGCAAATAATTCCATTAACCTTGAACATAAAAATAATTTAATTTATATTGTTGGCAAATATTTAATCTTTATGTTACCAAAAAAATTAATTATAAAATGAACAACGAATTATCAATATTATTAGTTACATCGGCATCACTTGGATTTATTCACACTGTTTTAGGAGTGGATCATTATATTCCATTTATTGCTTTATCAAAATCTTTAAACTGGTCAAAAATAAAAACTATAGTAATAACTACACTTTGTGGAATAGGTCATGTCCTTTCAACTGTTATCATTGGAGTTATAGGAATCGCTCTTGGTCTTTCTATTTCGAAACTCGAATCAATTGAAAATACCAGAGGTGAAATTGCGGGATGGTTGTTAATAACATTTGGTCTTGCTTACACAATCTATGGAATTTTTAGTGCGAAAAAGAAACATTCTCATGCTCATTTTCACCCGGAACAAAATTTAAATCATACACATGAACATAATCACAAAGGTATAGAACATAAACATATTCATAATAAACCTGAAAAAATTTCTGGATGGGCATTATTCATCATTTTTGTTTTTGGTCCATGTGAAGCTTTAATCCCTGTTTTGATGCTTCCAGCTGCAAATCATAGTATTTCTGGTCTTGTGCTTGTAACTTTAATTTTCGGAATTACCACAATACTTACAATGGTTATTATGGTTTTATTTGGATTATATGGAATAAAATTACTACCAGAGAAAAAATTGGAAAAACATATTCACACATTAGCAGGATTAACAATTCTAATCTGTGGTATCGGTGTTCAATTCTTTGGGTTATAACCCTTAATTTTTATTTTCAATAATTTTATTTTCTTTTATAACAATCGAAGCAAGTATAGATATTGTAATTGTTACCGCAATTACAGTCAGAGATACATAAATTGGAACATGATAAAATTCTGATATTAACATTTTAATTCCAACAAAAAACAGTAAAAAAGAAATTCCATACTTTAAGTATCTAAAAAGACCCATTATTCCAGCAAGTGCAAAATAAAGTGCTCTTAAACCAAGAATTGCAAAAATATTTGACGTTATGACTATAAATGGATCGCGAGAAATTGCGATAACCGCTGGAATTGAATCAATTGCAAATACAATATCTGTTGATTCAATTAAAAGTAAAGTAAGAAATAAATTCGTTATATAAACTTTTTTATTTTCTTTAACAAAAAACTTATGGACATTATTAGTTTTAATTGGGAAAATTTTTGAAGCTAATTTCACAAACAAATTTTTCTCTGGCTCAATTTTTTTCTCTTCTGTAAAAGCCATTTTATAGGATGTATAAAGAAGAATAATACCGAATAAATATATTACGAATTCAAATTTTTGAATAAGCGCAACTCCAGCGAGAATAAATATTATTCTAAATATAATTGCACCAATTATACCCCATTTGAGGATATGAGGCTGATCACGATCTTCGATCCCCATAATAGTAAAAATCATTATAAACACGAATAAATTATCAACAGATAAAGATTTTTCAATCAAATAGGCAGCAAGAAATTCCATTGCTTTGACGTGACCATTTGGAAACTTAAAGTAAATTGAAATATTATATAGCAAAGCCACCCCAATCCAGATTGCACTCCAGATAAGAGCTCGCTTTATTCCAAGTTTTGTTTTTCTATGATCTGTGAACCATAAATCAATTGCGAGCATTACAGAAACAAGAATGGTAAATATTATCCAGTACCACAGTTGTGTTGTCATTTAATCTCCAGATTTTTACAAAATTAATGATAAATAAAATTCATTACCTTCAGGCCATTTTTACCTGGATAAAATTATGAATGTAATAATAATATTATCATTCGTAATTGAATTTTATCTAATGTTTATAAAATACAACGACCAAAATTGATTTATCATTTCACACGGTCAACAATTTTGGATTAAAGCTTATAAATTTTAAAGTCAAAAAACTCTCTTACCTTCTTAACATAATTAATTCTTAATAATCCATAAAAAATTTTATTTCACGATTGCTAATATTATAAAAAAATGAAAAGCTAAAATATTTGTCCAATTATAAACCGAACTTTAATTTTTTCAATTTCTATTGAAAGAAAATACATGTCCAATTGATGAAACGACAATAACTTATGCATATGCCATTCGTTAACATGAAGATGTGAGATATTAAAATATTGTTTTAAAAACAGAAATGTTTTATTTCCCTATCTTTATTTATATCGAATTTTTATTGAACTTAATTTGTTTTTAACAAAATTTTAGACGAAAAGTATGAAAGTATATCAAATTAAAACCTCTCAGGTTCTACCAATTTCTTTGTCAACTGCCTGGGAATTCTTCTCAGATCCAAGGAATCTTTCTAAAATCACCCCTGAATGGTTGGATTTTGAAATTTTGACCGAATTACCCCGAAAAATGTATGCCGGGATGATAATTGTATACAAAATCAGGCCAATACTAAACCTACCAACAAGATGGGTAACAGAAATTACTCATGTTAACGAGCCATTTTATTTTGTAGACGAACAAAGATTTGGCCCTTATAGAATGTGGCACCACGAACATATTTTCAAAGAAATTCAGAATAACAGTGTCCAAATACAGGATATCGTATCTTATACTATGCCCTTTGGTTTTTTAGGTGAGATTGTTAACAATTTATTCATAAAAAATAGAGTTCTGAAAATTTTCGAATATCGTAAAGAAATACTGAAAAAAACCTTTGGAGCTTCTGAAAACTCTGAAGAACAAATTGAATATTTAAGTTACTGAAAATTCATAGATTAATAGAAAAACTTTTAAACTTATTCAGCAAAATTATAACCAATTTCATTTTGCAATTTTAATTTTTAATCCTTATCAGTTAAGTGAAGTAAATTCTTTAAAATTAATCAATAACAGAAATTTTATAAGAGCTGTATTTTTTCTGTCATCTCAAAAAATTATAAAAAACTATCTCAACTCCTTTTAAACTTTTGTTGTGAATTTTCTTCTTCTAGTTTGAAAATCAAATCCTATAAATAAAAATCATCTGGATGTAATTAACGCGAACTAAATACTTTTTCGCTGCTTTCACAATAAAAAGATTTTTTGTTATCTTAATTTACTTCATAAAAGTCTTTTGTAAATTTAAAAAGGAAAAACTCAAATGAAACTCTTATTAAAACTTATATTAATTATTCTAACTTTACAGAACTTAAAAGCTCAAGAACTCAGAGGAACATGGATAGCTCGAGATCAATTGGGAACAAAAGAAGCTCTTGCATATGCTATCGATAGTATTGCAGCTGCAAATTTTAATGTTATTTATATTAATGTATGGAGTAGAGGTTATCCTCTCTGGAAAAGTAATGTCTTTTATCAACACACTGGAGTTTATATAGATCCAACTTATGAAGGAAGAGATATTTTAGCTGAAGCTATAGCCGAAGCTCACAAACATGGTCTACATGTTGAGGCGTGGTTTGAGTACGGATTTGTTGGGGGATACGAACCATATTATCCAGGAACAAGTGGTAAAGGAAAAATATTTGATTCACATCCAGATTGGGTTGCAAAAAGATTAGATGGAGGTGAAAAAGACAATTCTAATTTTTACTGGATGGTACAAACAAGAAAAGATGTTCAGGATTTTCTTATTGATCTTGTAATGGAAATTGTAAGGAATTATGATGTAGATGGTCTTGAACTTGATAGAATTCGTTATTCATCACTTCAATATGGTTACGACAGCTACACTGATTCCCTATATCGATTAGAGCATAACGGAAATCCACCCCCAACTAATTATTCTGATCCATCGTGGATTCGATGGCGAGCAGATAAATTAAATGAATTTCAAGCAAGAGTTTATGATAGCGTAAAATCTGTAAGACCAAAATTTAATTTATCAAATGCCCCTAGTCTATACTCAGCTTCTCAATACACATCTTACAATAATTTCTGTCAGGATTGGGTCTGGTGGGTAAATAACAACAAAATCGATAATGTTCAAGTTCAATCATATGTCGAAAGTCCCTCTGCATTTTCAAGTATTCTTGATTATATTCAAACACTGGTAAATGATAAATCAAAAGTGTTTCCATCGTTTGCCGTTAGTCCTGGGAGTAATTCACTTCAACCACAGGTGGTTTTTCAATTTATTGATGTAACAAGAACAAAAGGATTCAAAGGTAATTCAATCTGGTATTCAAATGATTTGAGAAATTATTTTCAAGAATTAAGAGCAAATCGATACCAACAAAAATCTGCTGTGCCATTTTCTACACCTGACTGGCGAGAATATAAAAGTATCACAAAAATCTCTGATCAATTAAATGCAGTTCGATATGGAAACTGGACCACAAGTCTAATCCCAGGTTATGAAAACCAAACAATTTACACAACCGGAGGAGATTCGTCATCGGTAAGTTATTATTTCGATGTTCCTGTTTCGGGTTATTATGATGTCTACGCTTTTGTAGTACCTGGGCCTGATCAGTCCAGTAATGTCGAATATCTTGTAAGAGATTCAGCAGGAAATTTAAATTCAGTGTTCATTGATCAAACAAGCTTCTTGAATAAAAGATGGAAAAAATTAGCTACCGTTTATTTAAGTAAAGGTAGAACCTTGGTATTAATTTTAAGTAACCGTGGAGTTGAACCAGGAAAAAAAGTTCGTGCTGATGCATCTTTCATTAAACTCAACCGTATACTTTCAGCAGATGTTTCAACTGAAGTTGATCTAGAAAATTCCAATTTGAATGAAAACTTTAAACATCAAAAGATTTTTATTTATCCAAATCCATTTAATTCATCCACAACAATTGAATTTTTTATTCCTCCACAAAAAATTTATAATCTTTCACTTTTTAATTCTCTTGGTCAAAAGATTTATTCGGAAAATGGGATTTCAAATCTAAACGGTAAAAATATGATAAAAATTGATTCGACTGATTTGAATAGTGGAGTTTATTTTTGTTCAATTACAAGTGATGGCATTCACATGACATCAAAAATGATTATTCTTAAATAATTAATTAAAGCTTAACAAAGTTTGGTAAAAGTTTGACAAAAAGTGGAATTCTAAAATTTTAAACACAAATTAAAGGGGGAAAAATGAATCAAAAAAATTCTTCGCAAACTGAAACTGATATTTACTGGAATAAACTCTTCAATCGAATTGAAAGAGCTTTGGGCTGGTTCTTCTTTGTCACAGGATTAATAATACTTGTTTCTTATATTCTTTATGAAATTGTTTTGCTTCTTTTTAGAGATACTCAACTGAACCTTGTTCTAAAATTTGGTCTAATCTTTATAATAATTGGATTTGTTATTCTCATTATATCAGTTATCAGAGAAAAAATGTTTATATCAAAAAAAGACAAGTATACGGAGGTTAAACAATGATAATTTCGACGACAGATTTTATACCCGGCAAAAAAGTAACAAGATTGCTTGGTATTGTTAGAGGGAATACAGTTCGAGCTCGTCACATCGGGAAAGATATTTTAGCTGCATTTAAAAATATTGTAGGTGGTGAAATTCAAGAATACACCAAACTTTTAGCAGAAGCACGAGAGCAAGCACTTGACAGAATGATTCAAAATGCAAAGGATTTAGGAGCAAATGCTGTTATTGATGTAAGATTTGGAACATCTTATGTAATGCAAAATGTTGCTGAAATTATTGCGTATGGTACTGCTGTGATTGTTGAAGATGAAAATAAATAGCATAGAAAAGTTTTTTAAGGATTTATCTTCAGAACAATAAAATTTTTTATGGTATAATATTAAGTGAGAATTGGTGAGAGAAGGGTTCTTCGGTATTTTTTAATTTTTTATTTAATCAAAATTATCAATTTTAGATCACTAACGATATTTAAATCAATAAATTTCACCAGAATAACATTAACCTTCTAATTGTTTTCTGAAAAACAATACACTCATCGAAAAAATCGTAATACCAATTATAAGCATAATCAGAATCTCATCCCATATTTCGGATAAACCAACACCTTTCAAAAAAAGCGAGCGTAGAACTATCAAAAAATATTTCAATGGTATAAAATTAGATGCAAATTGGATAATTTCTGGCATATTCTCCACAGGGAAAGTAAAACCGGATAAATAAATGAATGGAAGCATTATTAAAAAAACTGATATCATCATTGCTTGCTGTTGAGTTCGAGAAATTGTCGAAACAAACATTCCAAGACCGAGAGTTGAAAACAAAAATGGGACACAACTTAATAACAGCAATAATAAACTACCTTTTAATTGAAGATCAAAAAAGATAAAAGCTGCAGCAAGTACTATTAGAACCTCTACAAAACCAATTATAGTAAATGGAATTAATTTACCAATTATTAATTCAACCTTTCGAATAGGCGTAACTATCAATTGTTCCATTGTTCCGTATTCTTTTTCCTTAACAATTGCCATCGAAGTTAAAAGCAATGTAACTATCGTAAGAAGTAACCCAATAATTCCAGGGATAAAATAATTTGAACTCTTCAGTTCTGGATTAAACCAGATACGAGTTTCTGGCTCAATTCTAACAAACGAAAAAATCTTTCCGTAATTATTCATGTACTTTATTAAAATATTTTTATTAAAATTAAATGTAATCCCACTGATGTAACTTAAACTGACATTTGCCGAATATGCATCTGAACCATCAACTATAATTTGAATTTCAGCGGAAGTCCCTTTTTGTAGATCCGATGAAAAATCTTTAGGAATTATTATTGCTATTCTGGCAAGACTTTTATCAAGATAGTAATCAACTTCCTCTTGATTCACTATAAATTCAATGAATTTAAAGTATCCGCTTGATCTAATACTTTCAATGTAATTTTTACTTTCTTCCGAACGATTTAAATCACAAACAACTACATTTATATTTTTAATATCAAATGTAATTGCATAGCCAACTATAATTAACTGTAACACGGGAGCAAGAAATATCAACGGGAGCATTCTCCTATCTCTTTTCAATTGAAGAAATTCTTTTTTAATAAAGTCTAACAGAGTAATCATTTTAATCCCTTGATTTTTAATAAAATTGTAGAAATCAAGAACATTCCAATTAAGAAAATTAAAAGAAAAGCAAACTGCTCCCATAAAATTGAAAACCCAACTCCTTTTAAAATTATGCCTCTTAAAATAACTAAATAATATTTTGCAGGAATGATGTAACTTATGTACTGTAAAATTTCGGGCATACTACTAATTGGAAAAATAAAATTTGAAAAAACAAGAGTTGGAATAATTGTAGAAAGAATCGAAGCAAGAAAAGCAACTTGCTGACTATCGGCAAGCACTGAAATGAAAACACCAAAGGCAAGCGAATTTAAAAGAAAAATTATTGTCGCAATTAATAGCAAAATCAAATTACCTTTAACCTGGATCCCAAATAATATATAACCAGTAAGTAAAATTAACATAGCTGCGATAAATGCAATTAATAGCGGGGCAACGAGTTTGGCAGTTATTAATTCATACATTCTTAACGGGGATATAATTAACTGTTCTATTGTATTTCTCTCCTTTTCTCGAACAATCGTTAATGAAGTGGCAACAACAGCCATCACCATCATTATAAAAGCAATTAAACCAGGAACAAAAAAATTGGCTGTTTTTAATTCTGGATTATACCATATTCGCGGAATTAATATAACTTGCGGAAAATTTATATCCGTATTTTTAATGTTATACTTAAATGAATAATTATTGATATAAGCTTTAAGGTAACCAATTAAATTAGAAGCTATCATTGATTGAGATCCATCGATAATAATTTGAATCTTTGTCTCTTTACCTAATAGTAAATTCCTTTCAAAATCTAATGGTATTATTATTCCAAATTTAGCTTCCCCATCATCAATTAATTTTTCTATCTCTTGATAATTTTCAACATACCCTTTAAAGCTAAAATATTGATTGTGAGAAATTGCGGAAATTAATTCTCTCGAATTAAATGATTTGTTATTATCCAGAACAACAAAGGGCGCATTTTTGACATCGAGATTTAAAGCATAGCCAAAAAGTACCAGCATAAAAGATGGAACAAATAAAAATACTACAAGACTTCTTTTATCCCTCAGAAATTGTAAAAATTCTTTTTTTATAAATGGCAAAATACGATTAATGCTTTCTTTCAGTTTGTCCATCTTTAGTTTATATATTTTTATTAAAAATCTCTCCTTAATTCCTCGTTTATCTTTGAATTTTCTTCTTCAATTAAATTAATAAAAACATCTTCAAGAGTTGGATGAATTTTTGAAATTGAATAAAGATAAATTGAATTCTTTTCTGCGAAATTTTTCAACTCCCTCTCCATACCTAATTTTCGATTTAATACAAGATGAATTGTATTCCCAAATAAAGAAACACTTCTTCCAAAATTTTCTTTCATGAGTAATTCATACAATTGGATATTATCAGATGAGATAATTTCATAAAGCTCGAAATCAAAATATGCTTTTAAATTTGATGGGGAATCCTGAGCAACAATTTTTCCTTCATTTATTAATCCAATCTTTGTACAATGTTCTGCCTCATCGAGAAAATGAGTCGTCACAAAAACAGTAATTCCCTCAGTAGATAAATCATAAATTAAATCCCAGAAATTTCTTCTTGAGATTGGATCAACACCAGCAGTGGGTTCATCAAGAAAAACAATCTGTGGTTCATGAAGTAAAGCACAACTTAAGGCTAATCTTTGTTTCCAGCCAACAGGTAAATCTTTAGTAAGTGTATCTTTAAAATTTTTCAGTTGAGATATCTCAAAAGCTTTTGCTTTTGCAATTTTTCTTTGCTGATAAGAAAGTTTATACGCTCCGCAAAAGAAATCAATATTCTCTTCAACTGTTAGTTCATTATATAATGAAAATTTTTGCGACATATAACCAATATTTTTCTTAATCTTTTCCTGTTCTTTGAATATATCGTAACCTGCAACCATACCCCGACCTGAAGTTGGATCAAGAATCCCACAAAGCATTCTAATGGTAGTTGTCTTTCCAGCACCATTTGAACCAATAAACCCATAAATTTCTCCCCTCTCCACTTCAATTGATATTTTATCAACTGAAACGAAATCCCCAAACTTTTTAGTTAGATCTTTTGTCCATATGACGTGCGAATTCATTAATACAAACCAAATAATTTTTTTAATTCTTCCCTCAATAAAATAATTCTTACTTTCGAATCAAGTAGTTTGATTTCCGCTTCTATTTTTTGACGATTAGCATCCAGTAAATCTGTTACCGTAACCAAACCTTCTTTGAACTTATTTTCATTAATTTTAAGATTTTCTTCGGCGTACTTTAATTCCATCAAGTTCAATTCTTTCTTTAGAGTTTCATTATCCAATCGAGATTTTAAATCAGAAAGTTCTATCTCGTATTTTTTAAGAAGCTGATTTAATTGATATTCAGCCTGCTTAATCTGTAAATCGATTTGCCTGGCTCGATTAATTGGAAGTAGCCAATCCCATAAGTTAAATTGTAAAACTATATTTAAATCCCAGCTATATTTCCATTCATTTTTAACTGGAAAATATTTTTGATTTGGTTTCGCATAGTCATAACCAGCATTAAAATAGAGATTCGGAAATAACGAACCAATATTTACTTTTTTTAGATACTCATATCCCAAAATATAATTTTGAATTGCCTTAATATCTGGTCGAACTGTAAAATTTTCATCTTCAAGATTTTTTTCAGTTAATAATTTATCCAGTTCCAACGAAGGAATAATTTTAGTATTAACATTAAGATCTAAAATCTGACAGAGAGAAGAGTTTAGATTATCAATTAAATTCTGGTGATCAAAAAATTTAATTCTGGCTTGAGTGAGAGCAATATCAATCTTTAAGATTTCATTTTTTTGCAATAATCCATTATCAAAAAAATTTTGAGCTATTTTCTTTTGCGATTCAAGATATTCAATGTTAGTTTCAATTAACTCTATTGATTTATATGCAATAAAAAGTTTTAAGTAAATATCTTTTGCTTTGTAAATTATTTCATTGATAACCTGTCTTAGCTCTTCTTGACTAACATTTAGAAATTTTTCCTGAGCTTTTATTGAATTTATCTGTCTTAATCCAGTGAATAACGGGAATTCTAAACTTATTCTTGTGAAAAGTTGCTCTTCTACTGGTTCATAAACGTTTATCTTTGGCGAGCCTGAAATAAAGGGGAGCTCAATAATAAAGGGTTCTATCTCACTCAATCTTGAATATCTTCCTGCAAACTTTAACTGAGGTAACATTCCTAAAAAAATCTCTTTCTTTTTTAATTCAGCCTGATCAACTTTACTTTTATAAGTTTTTATTGTAAGATTATTTTCAAGAGTTAACTTTACTACCTCCTCATGAGAAAGATATAATTCCTGCGAAAAAATAATTTGAAAAGCAAATAATAAAATCAAAATTGTTTTTAACATCATTTAATCCCCTCCCTCTCTTAAGAGATGAATAAAAACATTTTCAATTGATGGAATTTTTTTTCTTACATCGTGGATCTGAATTCCCTTATCTTTTAAAAAACTTGAAAATGACCCAACTGGTTGATTTGATATGATATTAACATTATCACCAAACATTTGAACTTCTGTCTCAGGATAATATTTTAAAATCAATTTGTAAGCTTCTCTAACCGGCGAACAAACTATTTCAAAAACATTTTGAGTGATTTTATTTTTTAAGTTTTGTGGTGAATCGATTGCGATTATTTTCCCTTTATTCAGAATTGCAATTCTGCTGCATCGTTCGGTTTCTTCAAGATAAGGTGTTGAGATTAGAATTGTAATTCCTTGCTTTTGTAATTCTGCCAGTATTGACCAGAAATCTCTTCTTGAAACTGGATCTACTCCATTCGTAGGTTCATCTAAAAACAAAATACTTGGTTGATGAATTAATGCACAAACTAACGCTGTTTTTTGTTTCATCCCCCCTGAGAGTTTATCAACCAATCTGTTCCTGAATTTTGTCAATCGACTAAATTCAAGTAGCTCATCTCTCCTTAGTTGAAAATTTTTTACTCCGTGAATTCTCGCAAAAAATTCTATATTTTCATCGATTGTTAGATCCCCATAAAGTGAATATTTCTGGGAAAGATATCCAATTTTTCGATTAATAACCGGACGATATTTATCTACATCTAGGTCAAAAATGTTGATTTCTCCCGAGTCTTTTTTCTCAATTCCGCATAAAAGCTTTAAAAGGGTTGTTTTACCAGCACCATCAGGACCTACAAGACCAAACATCTCTCCTTTGTAAACTTCAAAATTAATATCAATAAGTGCTTCCGATTCAAAATACTTTTTTGAAACTTTTTGGAGTCGAATAATAATTTCGTTATTCATTTAATTCACAGTAAAAATTTCTAAACACAACATCCTGTGATTTTTTTTCATAGATTTTAATCTAACCAACGATTAATTTTATTAGTTAGTTCTTAATGTAACATCACAATACATTCCTTCTTTGAGGAGATGTTCTTTATTCGGGATTCTAATTTTAACAGCGTATACGAGCTTTACTCTCTCATCTTTTGTCTGAATATTTTTCGGTGTGAATTCTGCTTCATTGGAAATAAAAACTACTTCACCTTCAAAAACTTTATCGGGATAAGAGTCTGCTTTGATTTCTGCTTTTTGTCCGAGAAAAACTCTACCTAGATCAAACGAACTCACATAAATTTTTAAATATACTTCATCGAGATTAATAAGCTTCGTAATTAAAGAGCCCGCAAGAACGAATTCTCCTTTATCAAAATTAATCAGGGCAATATAACCATCGGAAGGAGCTTTAATCACAGCATCGTCTATTTTCTTTTTAAGAATTTCAACCTGTGATTTAGCGGCATCTACTGTCGATTTAATTGCTTCAATTTCTGATTTTAACGGACCTCGCTCTGCCTTCAAAAGGTTTTCTTTTGCCGATCTAAGTTGAGCTTCTGCTACTTCAAATCTTAACTTTGTATCATCAAAAACTTTTTGCGATACACTTTCATTTTCAAAAAGATTTTTAATTCTATCGAAATCTTTCTTAGCATTATCATAATTTACCTGAGCCTGTCTAACAAGTTCTCTTAATTGAGCCTTATCCTCTTGACGAACTCCTTGAACTATTGTTTGATATTTTGCTAATACCGAATTGTAATTAGCAACTGCTTGTTCATATTGTAATGATAATTCCTTTGTATCGATTAAAAAAAGAGTATCATTTTTGTGAACAAATTGCCCTTCTTTAACAAAACATTCCAGCAAATCACCAGGTATTTTTGATCTTATCTCTATATTAGTCGCTTCTATGGAACTTGAAGTTTCGATAACATTATTATCGTGTTTAATACAGCCATAAAAAATTACTATAAGTATAATTGCAAATAGCGATTTCATTTCTCACAACCCTTTATTTTGTCGTTTGTATAATTTTCTTCCCTCTTTAGTTAAAATTCCATTTAAAAGAATGTCAAAAGTTTTTCTAATTGCCTCTTCACTTGATATTGGATTTGTTATTAGAAATTCTGGATTTAAAACATTTCTAACAGCCCCATAAAAAATTCTGAAAACAATTTCAGGATCAACATCCTCAAAAAGTCCTTCCTCCTTACCCTCCTCAATGGTTTGAGACACAACTTTTTCTAAATTTTCTTTTCTAATTTTTTGAATATAATTCCATAATCTCGGTTTATGTTTCTGAATTTCATCAATATATCTCATACTTAATTGTTTAATTGAATTTTGCACCAGATTTAAAACATCTAATAACTTTTCTATTGGATTTTTATTTGAAGACATTATTTCTATGACCGAATTCGTAACATTTGAAGCAAAATTCTTAACAACATTTGATAATAAATCGTCTTTTGATTTGAAGTATTTGTAAATTGTTTTCTTACTTATGTGGTACTCTCTTGCAATTTCATCAATTGATGTTTTGACAAATCCATCTGAAAAAAATTTTTGTTGGGCGACCTCAAGAATTTTTTCTTTATACAAATTATTCCCTTTTTGCATCATTGGAAACGATAATTGTTTTTTTCGTTTCCAAATTATAAAAGAAGAGATATTAAATCAATCTAAGCATAACCATCGTTTTTTAATGTAATAGAGAAAAAAACTATAATGTAGATAAAATATGAAACTTCGAATAAATAAGATTACGTCTTAATAATTATAAGATGAAGTATTAAATCCATAATTAATTCTTATCAAAAAATTTCCTTTCAATCCGTGATTTCATTAAAAACCGATATTTTTTTAAATTGCATTGCACCCTTAGCTCAGTTGGTAGAGCAACTGACTCTTAATCAGTGGGTCGCGAGTTCGAGTCTCGCAGGGTGCACAAAAAATCCCGGCAAAGCCGGGATTTTAATTTAATGTTATAAAATCATTCAAATTTTCAGAGATTTGGTCCTATCATTTTTTCTGGTCTAACAACTTCATCAAATTTTTCAGGTGTCAGAAGTCCGAGTTCAACAGCGGCTTCTTTCAGTGTTTTATTTTCTTTATGTGCTTTCTTTGCGACTTTTGCAGCATTGTCATAACCTATTACTGGATTAAGTGCTGTAACCAGCATCAACGAATTATTAAGATGCATTTTTATTCTATCATAATTTGGAGTAATGCCAGCAACACAATTAACAGTAAAACTTTCACAAGCATCAGCAAGTAACCTGATCGATTGCAAAACATTAAAAATTATTACAGGCATGAAGACATTCAGTTCAAAATTTCCACTGGCTCCGGCAAAATTCACTGTTACATCATTACCAAATACCTGAGCACATACCATTGTCATAGCTTCTGATTGAGTTGGATTGACCTTTCCAGGCATTATCGAACTACCAGGTTCATTTTCAGGAATATTAATTTCACCAATTCCACATCTTGGACCAGATGCAAGCCATCTAATATCATTTGCAATTTTCATTAATGAAGCTGCAAGAGTTTTAAGTACACCATGTAATTCAACCATCGCATCTTTTCCTGCCATTGCCTCAAATTTGTTTCTTGCTGTCTTAAATGGTTTTCCTGTAATCTCAGAAATTTTTTCCGCAACCTTTTCTGCATATTTTGGATGAGAATTCAAACCAGTGCCAACAGCTGTTCCACCGAGAGGAATTTCGTAAAGTCTTGTTAAGCATCCGTTTATCCGTTCAAGCCCATTTGTAAGTTGTTGAGCATATCCTGAAAATTCCTGACCGAGAGTAAGTGGTGTTGCGTCCATCAAATGAGTTCTACCAATCTTGATTATATCTTTAAATTCCTCTGCTTTTTGCTGTAGCGCATCTCTCAACTTTGTTACCATTGGAATTAATCTTCTATGAATTTCTTCAACAGCAGAGATATGCATTGCTGTTGGAAATGCATCGTTTGTTGATTGAGATTTGTTAACATCATCATTCGGATGAATTGGCTTTTTACTCCCCAATACACCGCCAGCCATTTCAATTGCTCGATTTGCAATTACTTCATTCACATTCATATTTGTCTGTGTTCCACTACCTGTTTGCCAGATCACGAGCGGGAAATGATCATTAAGTTTTCCTTCAATTACTTCATCAGCAGCTTTTACAATTAAATCAGCTTTTTCTGCAGATAAAACTCCAAGCTCTTTGTTTGTAAGTGCAGCAGCTTTTTTTACAATTGCCAATGCTCTGATAAATTCTGGTGGAAATTTTTCGCCACCGATTTTGAAATTCATCAAAGATCTTGCAGTCTGGGCACCATAATATTTATCGTTTGGAACTTTCATTTCGCCCATGCTGTCGGTTTCGATTCTGTAATCCATTTTTACCTCTCACTTTATTTTTTGATGTTTTATCCCTATAACTAAAAAGTGATTTTAAAGTTTTATTAAAAGTCATTTAAGAATCAATTTCTCTTTACAAATTTAAATGATTTAATTATATGATATGTGAATAAATCAAATTGATGTGAATTGGTAAAATAATTCATTCTGGAATTGCCAATATGATTTTTTTGTTATTTATACTGATAAACATTACTTACAAATTCACACATTTATTACTATTAATGATTTGATATACTCTTATAAAACAACAGTAATGAAAATTAAAAATGGGAGTTAATTATAAATTGATATAATAATAGTATTGAACATCAATGAACTTATATATGCTTCTTCATCTTTAAACTATCCAAAAGGACTTATTATGAATTCTACTATTGGATTAAAAGATATTATGTAATGGTAGAATATAATCGCAATTGTATTAATATTTTTTTTCTAACTATTTTATTTTCAAATCCTCCTGTATACAATAAACAGATCTCGCTTTTTTGAATTTAATTTTCCTCATTTAAACAGAAATAACTTTAAATGCGAACTCATTCAATTTATTCCATTAAATTTTATAAAAACAAAGTCTCAATTATTAATTTTTTTTAATCTAAAATTAATTTCACTTTAATAATTCAGTCATAAGTTTGAATCGTAAACTTTAGTTCTTTAATAAATTAATTAACAACCAAAACAAAAAGGAGATCTTATTATGAAATCCATTATTCTTTCACTCGCAACAATAATGATCGTACTAACTTTTTCTGTGAGTACTGTTCTATATTCGCAAAATAAAGAAACAGTTAAAGCAACTCACAAGAATCTAAAACAATCCGAGCAAAAAGTCGAACAAGGTTCGCTTCAAACTACTGAAAAGACTAATACTGGAAACCTAAATGTAAAAGTTGAGAGTCCGAAAAAAAGTGAAGTGAAGTCCACAAAAGAGAATGAAAAGAAAACAACGCCGGTTAATAAGGTGCCAATGAAAAAGCATGTAGAAAAGGAGTCAAAAAAGGAAGCCGAAAAAAAATAAGCGTTTATCTTTAATTTGAAAACAAGAAGGAGGGATTTTATATCTCTCCTTTTTTTTATTTTTACAATATGAGAATTTTAGTTATTGAGGACGAAAAAAAGGTCGCTTCTTTTATAAAAAAGGGGCTTGAAGCAGAGTATTTTTCTGTTGATTTAGCATTCGACGGAAAAGAAGGATTACATTTTGCTTTAAACGAAGATTATGATCTTATTATTTTGGACTTAATGTTACCATACAAAGATGGTCTTTCTATCCTCAGAGAAATTCGACAAGAAAAAATTTTAACACCAGTTCTAATTCTTACTGCAAAAGATTCAATTAAAGATAAAGTTATTGGACTTGATTCAGGAGCAGATGATTATCTTGCAAAACCGTTTTCTTTTGATGAATTATTGGCAAGAATCAGAGCTATTTTGCGTCGAAAATCTGTTGATGAGGATAATATCCTCAAAGCCGGTGATTTAATTTTGGACACTCAAACACATAAAGTCCTCAGAAAAAATACACAAATTTTTCTAACCCCAAAAGAATATGCTATCCTCGAATATCTTATGCGAAATAAGAATAAAGTCGTTTCAAGAGCAAAATTAACCGAACATATTTACGACTTTAATTTTGATACTGGAACAAATGTTATAGATGTATTTATTAACAAGTTGCGAAATAAAATTGATAAAGGCTTTGATAAACAGTTAATTTATACAGTTAGAAGCATCGGTTATATGATAAAAGATTATTAAACCAGTAATGTTATTTAATTTAGAAAAATATTTAAAGAGCACCCGATTTAAAACAACCCTCTGGTATACCGCCATTTTCTTTATCCTTGAAGTTGTTTTTGGGGCAGTTATCTATGTTTATATTGACCACACTATGAGGAAAGAGTTGGATTATTCTCTAAAAAAACAAGCAAAAACAATTTATAATTTTGTTAAGGATAGTAAAGTTAATCTTTTTGAATTTGAACCAGATTCAATCTATTCAACAACAGATGAACTAATTTATGATATAATTTTCGAAGCCTTGGCTTTCAATCCTAACAATACTTTTGTACAGGTTTCAATAAATAACAAAATCGTTTTTCGTACAACTAATCTCGGAAATATTACTCTAAAAACTGATTTAATTCAAAACTCAAATACTCTCTTTGAATATTACATACCAGAGTTGTCAAAATATCCAATTCGTGCTTATTCTTTTGACAAAGATAATTATAAAATTATTGTGGCTTTCCCTTTAGAATATATTTCAAAAACTTTAAATGAATTGACAAATTTATATATCATAGTTACACCTTTATTCCTTCTGCTTTCATTTATAGGAGGTTTTTTCCTTTCCTTTAAAGCTCTAAATAGGATTGATAAAATAATTAAACGTACTGATGAAATTGACACTAACAACCTGAATACTTTACTGGATGGAGAAGAATATGATGATGAATATGGAAGGCTTGTAAAAACTTTAAATAGAATGATAAGAAGAATTAAAAGTTCTATGGATTATATGAACCAATTTACAATCAATGCTTCTCATGAGTTAAAAACTCCATTAACAATACTCAGAGGTGAATTGGAACTCGCAATAAAATATCCCAAATCAAGAGAAGAATGTTTAGAAATAATTAAAAGTAGTTATGAAGAAACTCTTAGACTAATAAATATTATTGAACGATTATTCTTTATTACAAAACTTGATAATGCTCTCATAAAGATAAATCTTGAAAAAGTTAATCTCGTGGATTTAATTGAAGGAATCGTAAAGGATTTTAAATTTTTTGCCAACGAAAAAAATATAAAGCTTATTACAAATTATTCTAATTCCAATTTTTTGATTGATGCAGATCCCATGATTTTAAAACAAATTTTTATTAATCTAATTGATAATGCAATAAAATATGGTGATTATGGTAGTGATATATTAATTCTTTGTCAAAAAGATTACCATGGAAAAATTTCTATCTACATAAAAAACAAAAGCGAACCTATTCCTAAAGAATTAATCCCGAAACTATTTGAAAGATTTTATAGAATAGAAACATCACATAACAGAAGTCTTGGTGGTGTTGGTTTAGGTCTGGCTGTTGTAAAACAACTAATTGATCTTCACAAATTTGATATCAAAATTGATAGCGATGAATTAGGTTACTTTACTGTACAAATATTTTTTAACTGATCATTTAATAAATTTTAGAATTTTTTCACAACTCTAAAGATAATTTTAGTAGATAAACTGTGGATAACTCCTAAAAATCATGTTGATATTTTGTGAATTTATGTTGATAAATAATAAAAAAAATCAATTTACAACTTAAAAATTTAAAAAAGTGGATTAGTCCAATAATCTAACATTTAAATGTTAATAAAGTTTTTCTTTTTGTTAAGATATATTTAAATAAAAATACTTTTCCACAAATACACATAATTATTATTACTACTCTTTTAAATTCTACTTAAAAATATAAGAATAACATAATAGAAAAAAGGTGCTAAATATAAATTGATATACCAAAAGATTATTAATAACTTTGTAAAACAATTAATAATATTTACGATGAGGTAAACTATGCAAGACTATCCAAAACATTTATATATGATTGTATTTCCAATTAATGCATTAGTAGCTTCACAATTAGAACCAGAGGATTTTGGATTGCACTATGCAGTTGGAAGTACAAAACATTATAGCGGAAAAGTAATTTTTGTAGAGCTAGACATAAATTTCAGAGATCCATACTTTGAGATCGATAAATATCTTGAAGAAACAAAACCAGATCCTGTTACTGGAAGACCAAAGAGAACTAAATTTATAAGTTCTTATGCTGTACTTGAACATGTACCTTTGAATGTTCTTAAAAATATGTATCTGGTACATCCAAATGGAAAAGCTCTCCCTCTTGAAAAAGGTGAATACACTGCTATAAATCAGCCTGGTTTGATAAGAATATATCAGGAAATTTGTCCACTTGAAACTCTTGTTGCCTCCACACTTGATCAAAGAGAATTTGGAAAATGGATAACAAGAGGAACCAGATCAAAAGGTGCACCTAAAATTCTTTTTACTCAAATTGATTTTAATATTGATAAATTTTTTGAAGAAAATAAAGGGAAAGCAATAATTACATGTGCTATTCCGAATGTAAATCCATATAGAGTTAAAGAATGTATAGAAGAACTCAAAGCAAATCCTGAAAAGCTTACAAAAACGATAAGTCTTGGTTCTGTCCTAAAAGATATATCGTTTGCTCTTATTCGTCATGGATTCTGGTTTGTTGATGGTGATGAAATGGTTTTTTATCCAATGCCTTCAATTGAAGAGTTAGAAACAAAATATTTCTACTGGTGGAAATACGCAGCTAAATAATCTTAAATAAAATTTAAAAAAATGTAAATGGAGGAATAATTATGGCAATTAAGATTGCAATTAATGGTTTCGGAAGAATCGGAAGATTGGTATTCCGTAGAGCATTGGAAGTCGGTGGCTTCGACTTCGTCGCAATTAATGATTTAACCGATGCAAAAACACTTGCTCATCTTTTAAAATATGATTCTATTCATGGCAAATTTAATGGTACAGTTGAAGTTGATGGAAATGATTTAATTGTAAATGGTGATAGAATTAAAGTCTTTGCAGAAAAAGATCCTGCTAACTTGAAATGGAACGATGTGGACATTTTAATTGAATCAACTGGAAAATTTAGAAAGCCTGAGCAATTAAAAGTTCATTTAAATAACGGTGCTAAAAAAGTTATTCTTACAGTTCCTGCTGATGAAAAAGAAGAAAAAATGGATGCAACCGTTGTGCTTGGTGTTAACGATAACGTTCTAACACCTGAAATGAGACTTATATCAAATGCATCTTGTACTACCAATTGTCTCGCACCTATGGTTAAAGTCTTACATGATAATTTTAAAATTAAATATGGATTAATGACAACTGTACATTCTTACACCAACGATCAAAATCTCCTCGATTTACCACATAAAGACTTAAGAAGAGCAAGAGCAGCAGCTATGTCCATAGTTCCAACTTCCACTGGAGCTGCTCGAACAATAGGAAAAATTATTCCTGAATTAAAAGGAAAACTTGACGGTGTAGCATTGAGAGTTCCTACTCCTGATGGTTCTATCACTGATTTTGTATGTCAGGTTGAAAAGACAGTCACAGTTGAAGAAGTAAATGCTGCATTTAAAAAGGCAGCTGAAACAGAATTAAAAGGAATTCTTGAATATACTGAAGATGAAATTGTCTCTGCTGATATTGTTCATAATCCTGCTTCGTGTATTTTTGATGCAAAATCAACCATGGTTATGGAAGGAAATATGGTAAAAATTTTTGGCTGGTATGATAATGAATGGGGCTATAGCTGTAGAGTTGTTGATCTTGCAGTAAAATTAGCTCAGTTGAAATAGCAAAAGAAATTACTTGATTTAATAAATTGAAGTCCCTGGTCAAAAGCCAGGGATTTTTTTTGATATTTTATCGATTCAAACTTTAAATTCCTGAAGATCAATGTTCTCTATTGTAAAATAATTGATTTTCATATTTTTGTTTTATCTAAAAAATTTTAATAATAGTATGCAATTCGATTCTGAATTTATCGTAAAAATGATACAATTTATGCTTGCTCCTGCTGTTATGATTTCAGCGTGTGGATTGCTTCTTTTGGGAATTAACAATAGATATTCTTCAATTGCTAATAGAATAAGATTACTTAACGATGAACGACGAAGGCTGATCTTAAAAATAAAAGACGGTAAAGAATTAGATTTTATTGAATCAAACAGAATTGCAAGTTTGAAGAAACAACTTGAACAACTTTTCAGTCGACTCGGTTATGTAAAAAATTGCGTTGTACTTTATTCGACAGGAATATTTCTTTTTGTTCTCACTTCATTTTTAATTGGTCTTGATTTGATCTTTGAAATAAAAACAGGAACAGTCTTAATGATGATTTCATTCTTAGCAGGGATGATTTCGGTTGGGGCTGGTATTCTTTTCGCTCTAAAAGAAATAATTAAAGGGCATAAAATTATAGAAATTGAAATTAAAGCAGAAGAATAAAAAAATAGGAGACAATTTTATGAAGAAAATTATTTTCTTTCTGGTTATATTTTTTTCATTTATCACATTAATAAGAGCTCAATCAGTTCAAGAACTTATAAATAAATGTGATGAATTTATTGAAGTTAAATTTGATAATGTGAATGCACTTAAAACAATTGAACAGGCATACAAATTAGAACCAAACAATTTTGAAGTATTATGGAGAATGTCTCGAGCTTATGTTGATTATGGAGAGCATTTACCAGCAAGAAATGACAAAGAAAAAGAAGAGCAACTAAAAATGTTCGAGAAAGCTCTAGAATATGCAGAAAAAGCAATTAAGGTGAATCCAAATTCATCAATCGGTTATATTAGAAGAGCGATCGCTAATGGAAAAATTGCCTTATTCAAGGGAGTATTCAAAACAATCAGTCTTGTTAATTCAGTAAAAGCAGATTGTGAGAAAGCTATTAATCTTAATAACGGTGGGGATGTACAACAAAGTGTGGCTTTGTATGTTCTTGCAAGAGCTCATTCTAAAGTATGTGAGAAACCGAAATTTGCTCGGACTATCATTGGACTTGGTTGGGGCGATCGTGAAGAGGCAGCAAAGCTATTTGAACGAGCAATTAAAATGAGACCGAATTTTATAATGTATCGTCTTGAAGCAGCAAAAAATTATATTGAGATGGAAAATTATCAGAAGGCAAAAGAACATTTAACCGCTATTCAAAATCTTCCAAAGTTAGATGAAGATGACGATGAATATAGAACAGAAGCTAAAAAATTATTGAATGAAATTAAGAATAAATAAGAATTAGATTTTACTCGATTAATTATCATTGATAGATATAACGAAATTATATTTTTTTTGATTTCGATTTTATATCTACTTTTTTAATACTTCAAAGAAGATAAATTTAGTTTACTTTTAATTTTTTTAACGCAATTAACAAAACATTGGATATTAATTATAAAATATATCTGCTTAAATCTCTGTTCTTTACAATCGTGCTAAGTTTTTCGTTTACCATATCTTTTGTAATTCGAATTTTCTTTTCTTTTAGTAAATCAGGAACGCCATAAAGAATATCCTCAAGCAAAGTTGTTAAAATTGTGTGGAGCCTTCGGGCACCAATATTTTCAACCTGTTCATTAACCTCTGCAGCAGTTCGTGCAATTTCTCTAATTGCTTCTTCTTCAAATTCAATTTCAACACCTTCGCTTTTAAGCAAAGCTGAATACTGTTTTATAAGCGCATTTTCTGGAAGTGTTAAAATTTTTACAAAATCTTCTTCAGATAAGCTATGAAGCTCAACTCGAATAGGAAATCTACCTTGAAGTTCAGGTATTAAATCGGACGGTTTCGATACATGAAATGCACCTGATGCAATAAACAATATATGATCGCTTTTTACGGGTCCATATTTTGTGTTAACTGTTGATCCTTCAACAATTGGAAGTAAATCTCGCTGTACGCCTTCTCTCGAAACATCTGGACCAACTTTTGAAGGAGGACCAGCAATCTTATCAATTTCATCAATAAAGATTATTCCAGTGTTTTCAACTCTAAAAATAGCTTCTTTAATGATAGCATCCATATCTATCAATTTTTTTGCTTCTTCTTCTCTAAAGTAAATCCTTGCTTCTTTTACGGTCATCTTTTTTTTCTTTGTCTTTTTCGGCAAAATATTACCAAGCATTTCTTGGATATTTATACCAAGATCGTCAGGACCAAATGGTCCAAGAATTTGCATGACGGGTCCTCCACTATCAGCTTGAGCTTCAAACTCAATTATTGTATCGTCGAGTTCACCTTTGATTAACTTTTCTCTATATAAATCACGAGCGGATTTTTTTGGTAAATTTAGATCATTTTCTGATTGAGTCTCGATATTAGTAGGAATAGTAAATGTTTCTTTAACAGGTCGTCGTACTGGCTCAAGTATTATATCAAGAATTCTTTCGTCTGCTAATTTCTGAGCTTTCTCTCTTACCTCCTCCATTTTTTCTGCTTTTACCATATTAACTGCAATGTCAGTAATTTCTCTTATCATCGATTCAACATCACGACCAACATATCCAACTTCAGTATATTTTGAAGCTTCTACTTTCAGGAAAGGAGCATTGGCAAGTTTGGCTAAACGCCTTGCAATTTCTGTTTTACCAACTCCCGTTGGGCCAATGAGAATGATATTGTTTGGTAATATTTCTTCTCGAAGATTTTCTTTTACCTGCTGTCTCCTCCATCTATTTCTTAAAGCAATAGCTACAGCTTTTTTAGCAGCGTCCTGCCCAACAATATATTTATTCAACTCTTTAACAATTTGTGATGGGGTTAAACTTTTGATAACATATTTATTGTCTTGGTTTTTTTTATTTCGCATAATTTTCAAAGCTCCTCAATAATTATGTGACTGTTCGTGTAAATACAAATCTCTGCTGCAACCTTCAAAGATTCTTCTACAATTTCTCTTGCTGAAAGATTGCTGTGTTTAAGTAGCATTCGAGCTGCTGCAAGTGCATAACTTCCACCTGATCCAATAGCAACAATATTATCGTCTGGTTCAATAACATCACCATTCCCTGAAATTATCAGAGCTTTTTCTTTAGATGCAACTGCAAGTAAAGCTTCTAATCTTCGTAAATATTTATCAGTTCTCCAATCTTTAGCAAGTTCAACGGCGGCTCTTGAAAGATTCCCTTTGTACTGTTCAAGTTTGTCTTCAAATCTTTCAAGTAATGTAAAAGCATCTGCAGAGGCTCCAGCAAAACCAGCAAGGACAGAATTATTATATAACTTTCTAACTTTTCTTGCATTGTGTTTCATCACTGTCTGACCAAGTGTTACTTGACCATCGCCCCCCATTGCAACTTGACCTTTGTGTACAATTCCAATAATTGTAGTAGAATGAATTTTTTCCATAATCTTTTTACTCCTAAGGTAAACTTTTATTTATTTTTTTCCATTCTTCGTACCATGAAATGTAAGGTGTAATTATCGGAACCGCTGTCATTTTTCCACCAAAACCCATATAACGATAAACAAACATATTCAACGAAGTAACATTGATTGATTTCAATAAGCCTATGTTTATATTCTTTACATACCTTTGTGCAAGAGTGGAAACTAATTTATCTCTCTCTAGATCAAATTTTTTTTGTTTTAATTCATTTCGAATTTTTTCTTTCAATTCACTTATATCCTGAATTTTTGAAGTATCTGCTCTTTCTATTTTTTTATCAAGGAGTTTAATTATTGAATACCCTTCTTTTGTTTCAATAGGACCAAAAATTTCACCCACTTTTAATTTTTCTGCGGTTTTACCAATCTCTTCATACATTGTTGTTGGGAAAAACCCGAATTCTCCATTTTTTTCGGCAGCCCATTTTCTTTTTGAATATCCTCTTGCAAGTTGACCGAAATCGGCACCATCACTTAATTTGTTTAATATCATTTCAACCTTATCTAAACTATCAACAAGAATTTCTTGAATGTTTACGAGAATTACTTCCTCAGATTTTATACTTCTGTCTCTTATATAGTTTTCGATTTCTTCATCTGTAACTTCGATTTTGTTTTTTAAGCTTAAAGAATACCATGTTGAATAATAAAAATCTTTCCACATATCAATATCTTTTTTAACTTCAGGTTTAAAATGTAATCCTTGACGATATCCTTCTTCAGCAAGATATTCATCTTCAAGAAAATTCTTTATAGCTTTATTAAGTTTAGCTGCAATATATCTTTCAGAAGAATCAACTACGCTAAATCCTTTGAATAAGAGTGATCTGAGAAATTCTCTCACTGTTATATTTCTTTTATCTGTAATAATTAAGATTGAGTCTTTTAGATTATCCAGATCTTTTTCAATTTGAATTACATCTCCTGGATCTAAAATATATTCATTATTTCTTATAGGACTTTGATTTTCGAATTTGTATTTAAATCTTTTTGTTACGAGTGGAACAAATTTCCAGAATATTTCACCATCGGCTTCCCCTCTTTTGTTAGAGAAAAATTTTCTGAAGTAATTATTGTAGAGTTTATCCTCTATTCGTTGTTTTAGAATTTTTTCTGCTTTACGGGCGGCATCGTTTAATTCTTTTGGTCCCAAAGCAACATTCATTCGTGTGCTATCAACTTTAAAGATATACCATCCGGTATTGGATTTAAGTGGGATTGTATATTCACCTGTTTCGGTTACATAAACTATTGTTTCAAAGTCCTCTACTAATGTACCGTATGTTATTTCCATTGAAGGGTCAATATTATATTTATTTGCATTAATAGTTAAAATTGAATCAAAATTTGCACCATTTATGAGAGAAAAATATATTGAGAATATTGTTGAAGAGTCGGGATCGAAAATGTATCTTGCATAAATTGTTATTAAACTTTTTGCAATTGCGTTGTTTAATTCTTGTCCATCAATTTCAATTTTATCTTTTATTTCTTTTCTGTATAAAGCGTCCCTTACAATCATCTTTTCTAAATTCTTGTAAGCCTGATTTAATTCGTAATTGGTATCAATTTTAATTTCATCTCCGTAAATCGAAAGTAATTTTTCAGCAATTAAAGTTTTGAGAAATTCAAACTTTAATTCATCATCAATATATTTGATATTTCTTCTTGGCCATGGAGTAAATTCAAAACGAGTTACAAATTCCTCTACTGTAATTTTTTTTATTCCAAGGTCAACAAGAATTGAGTCCTTAGGTTGGCTAAATGCATTTTCAAGTAAAGCAGAAATTAATAAAAAGGGGATTATTATTTTTTTCATCATAGAGCTTTTACTATCCATTTAATTGGAAAGATTCGTGAGACTTGTGATTTGTATTTAATGTATTCTTGACCAAAAATTTGTTCTAATTTTTTCTCCTCGAAATATGAACCAATATAAAAATAAATAATTACTAAAGTTATGAATATAAGGTAAGAAAGCGTCATGTATGGTCTTAAAATTAAGAACAAAATAGTGAATAGATAAATAGGATGTCTTGAAATTTTGTAAGGGCCATCCACTCTTAGTATATATTTTTCATCAAAAGTTTCATTGAATTTTTTCTGAAAGTATCTGATAATTTGACTTAATCCGATAAATTCTTTGAGATCAACAAATTTTAATGACCAGATTAAAAAAAATAACGATATAATCTGTAAAACATAAACAAATAAATCAAATGGAGATGGTATTTCATAAACAATATGATGTAATCTGGGCATATAATAAAGAACTAGTGAAAATGTAAACAAACTGAAAAGATTATAAACTAATCTATAGAAAGCAATCAAATTCCCTAATTTCTCTTTTATAAAAGTTTTGAATTTAAGACTCGCTAAAAAGGAGTGAAAAAAAGCAAAAACTGTGAAAAGCAAAATTATAGTGATGATATCCAGGAAAAATTCCATTTCAACTCAAATTTGTCGCCTAAGTTTTGCTACAGGTATACCAAGCTGTTCCCTGTATTTGGCAACTGTACGGCGGGCAATTTTAATTCCTTCTTTATTTAAAATTTTTGCGATCTCTTCATCAGATAAAGGATTGTCCTTGTTTTCTTTTTCAATAATTTCTTTGATTTTCAATTTTACATTTTTGTTTGAAATTGTTTCACCATTCTCAGTTTCAAGACCCTCTGAGAAAAAGTACTTTAGTTCGTGAATACCAACGGGAGATTGAACATATTTCCCATTAACAACTCTGCTAATTGTTGAAATATCAAGATTTAATGGTTCCGCTATATCTTTATAAATCATCGGTTTTAAATGCTTTTCACCGTACTCAAAAAAATCTTTTTGCTTTTCGACAATTATGTTCATTACTCTTAATAATGTTATCTTTCTTTGATTTATAGCATCAATAAACCATCGGGCAGCATCAATTTTCTCTTTTATAAATTTTTTAAGTTCTTTTTCATCTCCAGATTTAATTTTTTTGATTTTCTTTTTTACTATCATTTCATATTCTGGATTTACGCGGAGTTGCGGTATATTTCTATCATTTAAATAAACAACAAACTTATTATCAATTTTTTCAACGATTAAGTCAGGTGTTATTTGTTGAACATGTGTATCTGATAAAGTACCTTCACCTGGTTTGGGATTCAAATGTTGAATTACATTTATTGCTTCTTTTAATTCATCACGAGTAATTTTTAAGTTACTTTCGAGATTTTTATACTTCTTAGAAGTAAAATCGTCGAAATAATCAATCAGTATTTTTTTTGCGATGTTTTTTATTTTAGGATTTATGTCTTTTGCTTCCAATTGAATAAGTAAACATTCTTGAAGATTTCTTGAGGCTATACCAAGTGGTTCAAAATGTTGTATCTGTTTGAGTAATTTTTCTGCTTCATCAAGTGAAATTTTTATATTCTCAAATAACTCAAGATCTTTTACAATATCTTTAAGTTCTACAGCTAAATATCCATCTTCATCTATATTGCCTATGATTTCTTCACCAAGTCTATATAGTTCTGGGGAAAGATTAAGTAAACGTAGCTGACTCATTAATTGCTCGTTTAAGCTTTCTCTAACCGGGGTTGGAATGTCAGCTGTTTCTGTATCATCGTCCTGATAGTCTGGTGAAAATGCTTCAGGATTATCGTTCATAAAATCTTCAATAGAGAATGCTTCGATTTCTTCAAATTGATTCTCATGTTCTTCGGGTTTTAAATTTTCAATCTCTGTTGAAATCTGTTCATCATCATGTGATTGAGTTGTCTCATCAACAGGAATTTCTTCGAGAACGGGATTTAAATCAAGTTCTTCTTTAATTCTTTGTTCAAGTGATAGATTATTCAATTGCAAAAGCTTTTGATAAAGGATTTGCTGTGGTAATAATTGAAGTTGTTGTGATAATTTTTGATTCAAGGTTAACATATTCACCTTCTCAAACTATTTATTGCATTTTTTAATTTCTCAAACCATTTAATACCATATAATCTAATTAATGACTCTTTACAAAATTCATAAACAGGGATTTTCGAATCAAGTCCGCTTTTAATTGCATCTTCACAAATAGAAAGAAATTCGGCTCTTAGAACATCATTACCAAAACTAATTTTTCTAATCGGGAATAAATGACAGGAAATAGGTTTTCTAAAATCAATTTCTCCCTCGAGATAAGCTTTTTCAATAGCACATTTTGCAATATCTTTGTCATAATAAACAAAAACGCATTCCCTGTCTTCAAATGTACGAGTATGATATGAACCTTTATGAACTTCAAATGAACCATATTTTTTTAATAACTCAACATGTTTTTCTGGTAAATATTTATATAAAATTTCTTTTATGCTCTCTAAAATGTTTGCTTCTTCAATAGTTATTGGTGCACCATAGGCATTTTCGATAGTGCAACATGCCCCTTTACATTTTTGGAGATCACACTGAAAATATTCATCAATTATCGTACTGCTTACTGTAACATTTTCTATTTTTATAAAATAAACATTTCCTTCTGTCATAATTCGTTTTTATTTAAATTTGATTTATCATTGAATCTTGAATATGCAATTTAAAGTAAAACATCTTGATGTCAAAAGTTTGTTAATCAATTAAATTTGAATTTGTATGATAAAAAATGAAGATACTATTTGTGCAACAATAACTGCCTATGGGGTAGGCGCAATTTCAATTATAAGAGTGTCTGGTCCGAAGGCACTCGAAGTAGGAGATAAAATTTTTTTAGGCAAGCATAAGATTTCAAATTCTCAAACTCATAGAATTTATTATGGTCGATTGGTTAATAATATAGATGATGTTTTAGTTTCTGTTTTTCGTAAGCCCCATTCATATACAGGAGAGGATTCAATTGAAATCTCTCATCATGGAAATTTCTTGATAACCAGAAAAATTCTACAAATTTTAATTGATAACGGTGTTAGACTGGCAGAGCCAGGCGAATTCACAAAAAGAGCTTTTTTAAATGGTAAGATAGATCTATTACAAGCTGAGGCAGTGTCCGAAATTATTCGATCTCGTTCGGACATTGCTGTACAAAGCGCTCGAAAACAATTGGACGGTATTTTATCCGATAAAATCAAGGAAATAAAAGATTACCTGGTCGAAGTCATTGGACTACTTGAACTCGAATTGGATTTTGCAGAAGATGATATCGAATTTGTTGAAAAGCAATTATTAACAGAGAAAATAGAAAATATTATTAGTTTAATTTCTCAACTACTTTCTACTTTTCAAACAGGAAGAATGATATATGAAGGTATTAATGTTTTGATAATTGGTAAACCCAATGTTGGTAAATCAAGTCTTTTAAATAAAATCTTAAATAGCGATAGAGCAATAGTAAGTGATATTCCAGGTACAACAAGAGATATAATTAAGGAGGAAATTTTTATCGATGGAACTCTATTCAGATTTTTTGATACAGCTGGATTAAGAAAGTCAACTGATGTAATTGAAGAAGAAGGTGTTAAAAGAGCACTTCAATTAATTGAAAAAGCCGATATAATCATACATCTTGTTGAACCTGATTTTTTCGAGGAAACTTTGAACCATTTCGATATCGATACATCTAATAAACAGGTCTTTAAAGTTGTAAATAAAATTGATACGATCGATGAAAATTTTAAAGATAAATTATCACTTAAAGAAGATTTAATTTTAATTTCTGCCAAAACTGGCGAAGGAATTGATAAACTATTTGAATTGTTTAGAAATTACATACATCAATATAATTTATATTCTGAGGATGTAGTGGTCATTTCAAACATAAGACATTTTAATGCATTGAAGAATGCTAAAGAATTCCTTGAAAATGCAATTATCAGTCTTAAACAAAATCAATCTAATGAATTTGTTACATTAGATCTTAGGAAAGCAGCTAACTCATTGAAAGAATTAACTGGTGAGATAACATCAGAAGAAATTTTAAATTCAATATTTTCAAGATTTTGCATAGGTAAATAAATTTTCACGTGAAAAATTAGAGTAAATATGAAAGAAAGATATGATGTTATAGTAATTGGTGGTGGCCATGCAGGGATTGAGGCTTCGGCTGCCGCTGCCAATATGGGATTGCAAGTGGCTCTTGTAACTATGAATAAAAACGCAATAGGTCGAATGTCCTGCAATCCGGCGGTTGGTGGAACTGCAAAAGGTCACCTGGTTAAAGAAATTGATTCATTAGGTGGACTTATTGGGCAGATTGCCGATAGAACAGCAATTCAATTTAAAATGCTTAATAGATCTAAAGGCCCGGCTGTTTGGTCACCGAGAACCCAAAATGATAGAGAATTATATTCTAAAGTGGCGTTGGAACTTTTGTCCGAAATTCAAAATCTCGATATTCTTGAGGGAATTGTTACGAAAATTTTAATAAAAGATTTTAAAATTATGGGAATTGAATTTAATGGTATTAATATTTATTCAAAAGCTGTTATTATTGCTGCCGGGACATTTCTTAATGCAAAAATGTTTACTGGCAAAGTTCAAACAGAAGGGGGAAGATACGGAGAGCCAAAAGTTACTGGACTCACTGAGATGTTACAAGAAATTGGATTTGTTAGTGGCAGATTAAAAACAGGTACTCCTCCGAGATTAAATAAAAACACCATTGATTTTTCAGTTATGGAAGAACAAAAAGGTGATGATCCTCCATCTTTCTTCTCCTACTTAACAACATCTTATTCTTTACCTCAAGTCTCCTGTTACATTACATATACAAATCAAAGAACGCATGATATTTTAAGGCAGGGATTTGTTGATTCCCCATTGTTCACAGGTATTATAAAAGGTGTTGGACCAAGATATTGCCCGTCAATTGAAGATAAGATCTATCGTTTTAACGATAAAGAACGACATCATCTTTTCCTTGAACCAGACGGACTGAACACAGATTTAATTTATGTAAATGGCTTTTCTTCGAGTCTACCTGCGGATATTCAATTAAAAGCGTTAAGAACTGTACCAGGACTTGAAAAAGTAGAGATGGTTAGACCTGGTTATGCTGTAGAGTATGATTTTTTCCCACCATATCAAGTTGAATTAACACTTGAAACAAAAATTGTTGAAGGATTATATTTTGCAGGTCAAATTAATGGAACATCTGGTTACGAAGAAGCAGCAGCTCAAGGCATTATGGCTGGGATAAATGCTGCATTAAAAATTTTAGGTAAAGATCCACTTATTCTTAAACGTTCCGAGGCTTATATTGGGGTTTTAATTGATGATTTGGTCAATAAAGGTACAGATGAACCATATAGAATGTTTACATCTCGAGCAGAATATAGATTAAATTTAAGACAAGATAATGCCGATAGAAGATTGATGAAATATGGCTATGAACTTGGTTTAATTCCAAAATGGGCTTATGAAAGAGTTCAAAATAAAGAAAGTGAAATTAGGAGAATTATTGAATGGTCAAACAGAACTTACTTAAGACCAGAGCAAGTAAATCACTTATTGCGGAAATATGAGACATCTGAAATAGATCAAAATGAATCGATCTCAAAGCTTATCAAAAGAAAAGATATAAAGCTGGATGAATTATTAAAAATTTCTGAATTCAAGTTCATTGATGATAAAAAATTACAAGATGAAGCGATTTTCCAGGCTGAAATCGAATTAAAATATGAAGGTTACATTAAACGTCAGAACGAGGATATCCAGAAATTTTTAGAGAACGAAAATATTTTAATCCCAAAGAACTTTGACTATTCTAAAATAAAAGCGCTTTCGATGGAAAGCAGAGAGAAACTTGAAAAGATTAGGCCTACATCTTTTGGACAGGCGAGTCGCATTTCAGGTATAAGAATTACTGACCTGTCAATTCTTTTAGTTCATCTAAAATAATTTTTTTCACGTGAAAATTTTAGAACAAGAATTGTCGCATCTTTTGAAGATTAATAGCTTGTCTCTTGCAAATAGAGAAATTAATATAATTTTAAGTTACGCTCAAGAATTATTAAAATTTAACAAAAAATTAAATTTAATATCTCGAAAGGATGAAGAAAATATACTTGAAAGGCATATTATACCGTGTTTAATTTTTTCTACAATGTTCGAAAATATCGAACGGGATGTTTTGGACATTGGAACAGGGGGTGGACTCCCAGGTATTCCATTTGCAATCATCAATTCAAAAAGTCGCATTACACTGATTGATTCTATTGGGAAAAAAATCAATGCTTTGAAGGAAATTGTCCAATTTGTTGGATTGGACAATGTTGAACTTTTATGGACACGTGCTGAGGATAAAAATTTTGTAAAAAAATACAAGAAAAAATTTGATTTAATTATCTCACGTGCCACTGCAGATTTAAAAACTTTGATTTTTTATTCAAAGCCACTTTTAAAGAATAAATTTTCAATACTCGCAACGATGAAGGGAGGCGATAATTTAGAGAATGAAATCGCAGAAGCAAAAAAATCTTTTGATTATATTGCAGTAAAAAAAATCCCATTAATATATCTACCAGAAAATCCAGATAACATCAATAAAAAATACATCATAATCGTGGAGTGGATTAATGGAAGGAAACAAGAAGGTATTTGAAGAAATTAAAAACCTTCTCACAGAACAACGAAATCCAAATAGCATGGATATCGATTCAAAAAGTACAATAGAAATTCTAAAAATAATTAATGAAGAGGATAAAAAAGTTGCATATGCAGTAGAAAAAGAGATCCCTTACATTGCACAAGCTGTGGAGTTTGTTGTTGAATCATTTAAAAAAGGTGGCAGACTTTTATACTTTGGTGCTGGAACGAGCGGGAGACTTGGGATAGTAGATGCTGCAGAATGTCCACCAACATTTGGAACGCCACCTGAAATGGTACAGGGATTTATAGCAGGTGGAAAAGAAGCCGTTTTTGTCGCCCAGGAAGGTGCAGAAGATAAAGAAGAAAATGGAGCAAATGATGTCATTAAGGCTAATGTATGTTCTAAAGATACTGTCGTGGGAATTGCTGCAAGCCGTAGAACCCCTTATGTTGTCGGAGCAATTAAAAAGGCAAAAGAGCTGGGAGCTAGAACTGTTTTTTTAACTACAAATCCTCGAAAGGATTTTAATATCAAAGAAGTTGATGTAGCAATTTGTCCAGAAGTCGGTCCTGAAGTAATTATGGGCTCTACAAGAATGAAAAGCGGAACCGCTCAGAAATTAGTTCTTAATATGATTACAACCACTGCAATGATTAGAATTGGCAAAGTATATGAAAATATGATGATTGATCTACAAATGACCAATCAAAAACTTGTTGAAAGATCAAAACGAATTGTTATGATTATTACTGGGGTTTCTTATGATGAAGCTGAAAAGTATTTGAGAGAAGCAAAGGGTAATGTTAAAACAGCTCTTGTGATGATATTGGCAAAAGTTTCATATGAAGAAGCAGTAAGAAGATTAAAATTAAGTGAAGGATTTGTAAGAAAAGCTATTGAAGGAAGTTTTGTTGAAAGTTGAAGTACTTAGATTCGATTAAAAAGATAATTAAATACCATCAATTATTTGATCCAATCCTTCAAAGATTGGAATTGTATTATTCTATACCTATATCTAAAACCTCGCAAAGTATAAAAACTTATCTTGCTATTGAACTTTTGCAACATGAGTTTTCCCCCGTTTTAATTTGCGAAAATTTTATTAAAGCTCGACAGGTAAAGTCAGAACTTGAGTTACTTGGTTTTGTTGATGATACTATTTTATTTACTTTCGAACAGGATGATATTCATTCTCTTTCGGTAGAAGAATTTTTATCTACTGTTCAGAAGAAAAATTATATCATTTTAACAACGAATCAAACTCTTCATAGAAAAGTTTTATCGAAAGAGAAATTTGAAAGAAACCAAATTATTTTAAATTCATCTTCCAATTTAAGTTATGATGAGTTAATTGAATATCTTGAAACATTTGGTTATCGAAAGCAAAAGTTTGTTGAAGTAAAAGGAGAATATGCAGTACGAGGATCTATAATAGATATTTATTCATATTCTCATTCAACACCTATTAGAATTGAATTTGATGGAGATAAAATTACTTCTCTTCGTTTATTCGATGCTGAGAGTCAAAGATCTTTTAGAGTTGTTGAAGAATATTCAATATATGCTACAGAAAAAGAAGAAAATAATATTTATGAATCAACTGTTTTCGATTTCATTTACAATCCCGTATTAATTGTTAGGGAACGTGATCTAATTGAAAGTGATTTTAGGTTAAATACATTAAAAACAATTATAGAAAAGGAATTTCATTCATCGGAAACATTTGATTTGGGGTTTAAATCATTACCATCAATTCATAAAAATCTCGAAATACTTGAATTTGAATTGAAAAGACTTTTAAAGAATGGATATAATATTTTTATTGTAGCTGATCAAGAATCTCATATTATGAGAGTAAAAGATCTGCTAATGGAATATTCTGAGTTTCTTCTTGAGAAAATAGATGATGGCACATTGAAATTTGAAGTGCTACCAGTTTTAGAAGGATTTATTCTTGAAAAACAAAAAATAGCAATTTTCCCAGAACATCAAATCTTTGAACGGCCATTTTACATTTCATCGAAAGTAATTAAAAAATCTAAAATATCATCCACTCAACTACTTAAAACTATTCAAAAAGGAGATTATGTAGTACACTCAGACTTCGGAATTGGAAAATTCTTAGGTCTTGAACAAATAAAATTCAACGATACAATTCATGAAGCGATCAAAATAGCTTTTGCAGATAATGATATTGTTTATGTTAATATAAATTACTTAAATAAAGTCAAAAAATATTCATCCAGGGAAGGAGCAATCCCTAAGTTATCAAAACCGGGGTCAAATGAATGGAGAAACACAAAACAGAGAATTAAAGAAAAAATTAAAGATGCTGTTCAGGAGCTGGTTAAGTTATATGCAGAGCGAAAAGGTTCTAAAGGCTTTAAGTTTTCACCAGATACTGTCTGGCAGAAAGAGCTAGAGGCGAGTTTTTATTATGAAGATACTCCAGACCAGATTCGAGTGACCGAAGAAATCAAAAGAGATATGGAATCGGATTTTCCTATGGATAGATTGGTATGTGGAGATGTGGGGTTTGGAAAGACAGAGGTTGCTATAAGAGCTGCATTTAAAGCGGTAATGGATAGTAAACAGGTTGCGGTACTTGTTCCTACAACAATTCTTGCAGAACAACATTTCAATACTTTCAGAGATAGACTTTCCAAATATCCTATAGAAATAGCAATGCTTTCAAGATTTATAAAAAAATCAGATCAATCTAAAATTATTGAAAAATTAAAAAATGGTGAAATTGATATTATAATTGGTACACATAGAATATTATCCGATGATGTGAAATTCAAAGATTTAGGACTTCTAATTATCGATGAAGAACACAGATTTGGTGTAATGGCTAAAGAAAAGATTAGAAAAATGAAAAGTAATGTTGATACATTATATTTAACGGCAACACCTATTCCACGAACATTAAACATGGCATTAAGTGGATTAAGAGATATTTCTTTAATTGTAACTCCACCACCTAATCGACTACCAATTATCACCGAAGTTGCTCGTTTTGATATAAAAAGAATTAGAGAAATAATTAGATTTGAGGTTAGTAGAGGTGGTCAGGTTTTTTTCGTTCATGATAGAGTTAAGTCAATTAATAGAATAGCAGACTATTTGCAGGCAAATATTCCAGAGGCAAGATTTATTGTTGCTCATGGTCAAATGAAAGCTTCTAAACTCGAAGAAGTTTTACATCAATTTCTCGCTAAAAAATATGATGTGCTTGTTTCGACAAAAATTATTGAGTCGGGGCTTGATATACCAAATGCCAATACTATAATTATTAATAGAGCTGATAAATTTGGACTTGCTGAACTTTACCAATTGCGAGGAAGAGTTGGGAGAACAAACAGGCAAGCATACGCATATCTTTTAGTTCCATCACTTAAGACAATTTCAAAAGATGCTATTCAAAGAATTCAGGCGCTTGAAGAGTTCAGTGAGCTTGGGAGTGGCTTTTCACTTTCAATGAGAGATCTTGAAATACGTGGATCAGGAAATTTACTTGGTACTGAACAAAGTGGTTTTATTAATGCAGTTGGTTTTGACATGTATATGAAAATTCTTGAAGAAGCTGTTCAAGAAATTAAAGAGCAAAATTATCGAGACATATTAAAAGTTACATCAATAAATAATGAAGATATTGAAACAACTCTTGATGTATTTTTTAATTATACAATACCGGAAAATTATATTTCTGATCAGGAGATCAGACTAAATTTTTATTCCAGAATTTTTTCAGCAAGAGAGTTAACACAAATTGATGAGATAAATTACGAAATGAGAGATCAATTTGGGGAATTACCCCCAAGTGTAACATATCTTTTTGAACTTGCAAAAATCAGAATGCTTGCAAGTAAAGCTTATTTTGAAAGAGTCGAGATTCAGAAAAATATAATTGCTTTGTCGTTCCCTAAAAAAGATAAAACATATTATTATGAAAATTTCTTTAATGCTGTTTTGAATTTTGTCATTAAAAAATATGACAAAGTAATCCAGCTGAAAGAACATAAAGATACCCTTAAAATAGAATTTAAGATTGATATAATAAATCCATATCAGGTGATGGAATTCTTAAAAAGGTTTTTAAGTGAGATTATTGTTATAATAGAAAGAGAAAAGAATAAAGATGTGAAGGAGTTAATTCAAAATTTTGGAGTATCTTGATATGAAATTAAAAATTATTATTCTTTTGATTTTAATTTTTGGTGAATATTTGAAAGGACAGATTTATTCTTACTCGGTTAATATCAATGGTAAGCTATCAAGTGTAATGGTGAGATCTTATCAAACAAATTCAACATTTATATTGTTGGATGATCTTTTAGAAGGAATTGGGATTAAATCAAAACTTAATAGTGAAACATTGAGAGAAGAAATTTTTCTCGATGAAGGAACTCTTTATGTTACAGCCTATAATCCATTTTTATTTTTAGTAAAAAAAGAGGGGAAGAATATTTCATACCAGATGCTTCAGAATACTGATTATAGATACGGTAAAATTTTTATTCCTCTAAAAAGTTTTTCAGAATTTCTAAATAAATACACAAACATAAAAATAAATTTTAATGAAAAATCTTTTTTAATAAACATCTCTTATGATAAATCACCGGACAAAACTATAACTCACATTCAAAAAAGTTCAGATTTAACTCCCCAGCCAATTGATAAGACATCAGAGCAAAAACAAACTATAAAGGAAAAATCTGAGTTAGTAAAATTTGATTTGTATGATTTCTCAATAGAAGAAAAAGCAAACGGATATATTTTTAGAATTAAATCTAATAAACCAATAAAAAGTGTGTCTAAAAATTTATCAGGTAGTTTTCTTTATTTAAGAATTCCAGAGGCTTCGGTAAATACAGAAAAGTTTAATACGACAATTGTAAATGGATTGATTGAGTCGATATCTGCAATTCAGAATGGGAATAATTCAGATTTAAAAATTTCTCTGAAGGAAAAAATTCAGAGTCACGAAATAGTTCGTGAAAAAAGAACAAATGATATTTTGTTATTACTTCATGTTTCAACTGAAGTTATGAAAAAAATAAAAGAAGAAAAGAAAGCAAATAAGATCTCAAAAAACAAAAATAATCTTCTTGATATAATTGTAATTGATGCTGGTCACGGTGGAAGAGATCCAGGGGCAATTGGCTTTAGAGGAACTAAAGAAAAAGACGTAAACTTAGGTATTGCATTAAAACTTGGTAAATTAATAGAGAAAAATCATAAAGATATTAAGGTGATTTATACCAGAGATGACGATAGGTTTGTTGAATTATATCGTAGAGGTCAAATAGCTAACGAAAATAATGGAAAATTATTTATTTCAATTCACTGTAATTCAACGGAAGAGAGACCTGGGACTCGAAAAGGTTCAGAAGTTTATTTGCTACGACCTGGTAGAACTGAGGATGCTATTAGAATTGCGGAAAAAGAAAATAGCGTTATTAAACTTGAAGAGAATTATCAGGAAAGGTATAAATTTTTAAGTGATGAGAACTACATTTTAACTGCTATGGCATCAACTGCAAATGTTAAGCACAGTGAAAAATTTGCTGAATTAATCTCCAATAAATTTGAAAAACATCTACCATTAAAAAATAACGGTGTAAAACAGGCAGGATTTTATGTTCTTGTTGGGGCATCTATGCCGAGTGTATTGATAGAAACTGGTTACATAAATCATCCTGAAGATGAGCTGTTTTTAAGAAGCGAAACCGGGCAACAAAAAATCGCTGAGGCACTTTATAAGGCAATCGTAGAATATAAAAACTATTACGAACAACTCGCAAATAAATAAAAGATTTTCATTTGAATATTGATTTAAAAGAACATATTAGACAGTATTGGTTTAGTTACTTACTATCAATCGTTGCAATTTACTTTCTTATTAATAAAGGAACATATACTTTCCTTGATTTTCTTGATTTATTAATTCACGAACCAGGCCATTTTTTCTTTGGAATTTTTGGGGAATTCATGCAATTCCTGGGAGGAACTTTGATGCAAATTTTATTACCCTTAATAATGGCAATATTATTTTTTATTAGAACGCAGAAATACTGGACTCAAATATTTCTTTTCTGGTTAGGACATAATTTCATTAACATTAGTGTATATGTTGAAGATGCAAATAAGATGAAACTTAATATCATTGGTGGAGCACATGACTGGAATTGGATTCTAAATAAAATCAATATGATCGAATATGCAGAAGAGATAAGTTTATTTTTCGTTTTTCTAGCATTATGTTCATTTTTAGTTATGTTTTTTGTTCCATATTTCTTAAATAATTATTATGAGTCATTAACATGATTCCAAAAAATAAATAAGAGTTAAAAATGGAAGACAATAAAACAACACTTGAAAAAATACTTACTCCGATTCAAAAGTTTTTACACACTGAAAGTTCAGGGGGAATTGTTTTGATTTTTTGCACAGTTCTTGCAATGCTCTGGGCTAATTCGAAATTTTCTGACTCATATTTTAATTTATGGCATCAATATATTTCATTCGATTTTGGAATTATCAACTTAAAATATTCATTACATCACTGGATAAACGATGGATTGATGGTAATATTTTTCTTTGTTGTTGGTTTAGAGATAAAAAGAGAATTAATTGCTGGAGAATTATCCTCATTAAAAAAATCTGCTTTGCCAATTGCAGGAGCAATTGGAGGAATGGTGGTTCCAGCTTCTATTTATTTGATTTTTAATTATGGTAAGGAAGGTATGCCAGGGTGGGGAATTCCAATGGCAACCGATATTGCTTTTGTGGTAGGATTAATGGCTTTACTTGGAAAAAATTTCCCATTGTCACTTAAAATTTTTGTTCTTGCTTTAGCAATTGTCGATGATATTGGTGCGGTTTTGGTTATAGCTATCTTTTACACTAAAGAAATTTCATTTAATGCATTGATGTTTTCATTTATAATTTTAGTTCTTCTTTTTATTGCCAATAGATTACATATAAGGAATTTAATAGTTTATGGGATACTTGGATTTGCTTTATGGTTAACAATACTTAAATCGGGAATTCATGCCACTGTGGCGGGAGTTTTACTCGCGTTTTTTATACCAGCAAGGACACGATTAGATAGGAATAAATTTTATAAAGAGACGAAAGTTTTGATTGATGAATTTTCAAAAGGGGGACAAAATGAACATATATTGAATGACGAAGAAAAATTGAATATCATCTATGAAATAGAGAAAAGATGTGAAAAAGTTTTAACTCCACTTCAAAGAATTGAAAATTCACTACACCCATGGGTAACATTTTTAATTATTCCACTTTTTGCTCTTTCAAATGCTGGGGTTGTTATTTCAGGTGACTTTGGAGAAAATTTTTTCAATAACATCAGCCTTGGTATTTTTCTTGGATTATTTTTAGGTAAACAGTTAGGAATATTTTTATTTTCATATCTTGCGATCGAGTTGAATATAGCTTCAAAAATTGAAAATGTTAATTATATAAAATTGTATGGTGCCGGTATTCTTTGTGGGATTGGTTTTACAATGTCTTTATTTATTGCAAATTTGGCATTTGATTCAGCAGAGCTTCTTAACCTTGCCAAAATCGGTATCTTATCTGGATCGTTAATTTCTGGAATAGTCGGTTTCATTATTACTAAAATTGGATTAGGTAAAAGATTAAGTTAATTCCAAATTAATTTCAATTAATTTATGTATGGCTTGTGTTAGAATTGTAAATGCTTTTTTAACTGAGAAATGTTTATAGAATATCAAAAATAAACTCGTTGTATCAATCGGAAGATAAAATTTTCTTATATATAACTTCGCTTCAATCACAATTTTGATTTTATCCTTTGCGATGATTATTTATAAATCGTACATTCAGTCATATATTCAATTTTAAAATTGAATTAGAATCTAATATTTACTAAAGCCTTAAATTTTATTTATTGTTCAATAAATAAAAAGTTGCATTCCTACTAAATTCGTTTTTAGTGTTTCGTAAAAAATTTATTTCTTACTAAGCATTGATAAGTGAGGAAAATAATTTCAATGGTCACAAAAAATTTAAATTAACTGATCAAGTTTCTAAATATTCGCAAAATCATTTGATTGTTATTTTCATTAACTTGCTAAATATGACAAATTTTGTCATATTTGAAAAAAAATAATAAAATAATATGCAGCTTACACTTGCAGGCGAATATGCAATTCGGACGATGATCCATCTTGCAGAAAACGATGGGCGTGAGGTTATAACAATACAAGAAATATCCGAAAAACAAAACATTCCGGAAAAGTTTTTAAGAAAGATTATACCAAAACTTAGTGAAAGTGGATTAATAAAAACCTATCGAGGAAATGGGGGTGGGATTACTTTTAATAAGGATCCAAATACAATTACCCCACTTGAAATTATTCAGGCAATAGAAGGACCGTTGGCATTAAACAAGTGTTTGATAGATAAGGCATTTTGTTCAAATACAAGGTGGTGCTCAGTTCATACTCTATGGTGTGATTTATTAATTTTAATGAGGGAAAGATTGTCCAGTAAATCAATTAAACAACTTGCAATAGAATCTGTTCAGAGAAGGAATAAACTAAAACACAATAACTAATTGGGAGGATTTATGGATCCATTACTTTTAGCGCGTCTTCAATTTGCTCTCACAGTTGGTTTTCACTTCTTGTTTCCACCACTAACAATTGGCCTTGCCTGGATGCTTGTTATTATTGAGGCAATTGGTTGGAAAAAGAAAGACGAAATTTATGCAACGATTGGTAAGTTCTTTGGAAAAATTTTAGGATTAATATTTGCTGTTGGTGTAGCAAGTGGAATAGTTATGGAATTTCAGTTTGGAACAAACTGGAGTGAATATTCTAAGTTTGTTGGTGATGTATTTGGAGCTCCACTTGCTGCTGAAGGTGTGTTTGCATTTTTCCTTGAATCAACCTTTTTGGGGCTATATATTTTCGGTCGTGATAAAGTTTCTAAAAGCGTACATTGGTTTTCAATTTTAATGGTTGCAGTTGGTTCAACAATTTCAGCATTCTGGATTTTAGTTGCCAATTCATGGCAACAAACTCCAGCAGGTTATATAATTCAAAATAACCGTGCTGAACTTGTTGATTTCTGGGCTGCTGTTTTTAATCCCTCGACTTTACCACGATTTTTCCATACTTTCGTGGCATCACTTATTAGTGGTTCATTTTTAATGACTGGTGTTGCTGCTTACTGGTTAATAAGAAATAAATTTGTAGATATTGCTAAAAGAGCAATAAATTTCTCTCTTATTTTTGGATTAATTGTTTCAATTCTTGAGCTTTTCCCTTTCGGACACGAACATGCAAAGCAAGTAGCAAGAACTCAACCAGAAAAGTTTGCAGCAATTCAGGGACTATATAAAACACAGGAAGGAGCACCACTTGCAATTTTTGCTATACCTGGTACAAAACCACCGAAATTACATTTTCCTGTTGAAATTCCAGGGCTTTTAAGCTGGTTAGCATTTGGTGATATAAATGCCGAAATAAAAGGTATAAATGAATTTCCACCTGATGAAATCCCACCACTCTGGTTAACATTTGTTTCTTATCACAATATGGTTGTATTGGGAATATATTTTATTTTTATTACAGCACTTGGGACATATTTCTTATGGAAAAAGAAATTATTTGAAAAAAGGAAATTTCTCAAAGTTTTATTATGGTCGACCCCCTTGCCTTTGATTGCATGTCAACTTGGATGGATTGCAGCTGAAGTTGGCAGACAACCATGGGTTGTTTATAAATTAATGAAAACAAAAGATGCAGTTTCAATTACTGTAGGTGTAGGTGAATTAGTTTTTTCGATAGTACTGTTTGCTTTGATTTATTTTTTCTTGTTATTAATCTTTTTGAATCTTCTTTTCAGATGGGTTAAAAAAGGACCAGCACAATTAACAGGGGAGGTTTCACAATGATAGATCTTAATACAATCTGGTTTATTTTAATTGGCGTACTGATTATCGGGTATTCAATTTTAGATGGATTTGACCTTGGTGTTGGAGTTATTCAGCTTTTCACCAAGGATGAAGGTGAAAGAAGAGTCAATATAAATGCAGTAGGTCCAGTTTGGGATGGAAATGAAGTTTGGTTACTAACTGGTGGTGGAGCCTTATTTGCATCGTTTCCGATTGTTTATGCCACTGTATTCAGTGGATTTTATCTGGCATTTATGCTGTTGTTGTTCTTTTTGATTTTCCGGGCAGTTTCATTTGAATTCAGAAAATTTTCTGAAACTTCTGAAGCAAAGAAAAAATGGGATTTAGCTTTTGCTTTAGGTTCATTTGGTCCTGCATTGCTTTACGGTGTTGCAATTGGAAATGTAATGAGAGGTTTACCAATTGAAATAATAGATGGTAAAATAGTTTCACATATTACATTTTTAGGCTTACTAAATCCGTACGCCATTTTAATTGGTTTGACAGGTTTTGCTATGCTTGTAATGCATGGAGCAATTTATTTAACTCTAAAGACAAATGGCTCTCATCAAGAAAGAATGATTAAATGGGCTAATGGATGGTGGATTGCTTTTGTGGTTCTTTATTTTATTTCAACGATTTATACTATGTTTGAAGCTCCATATCTCTTTCAGGGTATTTTGAAAAATGTTTTATTCTATGTTGTGTTTTTATTGTTATTAGTTTCATTGATATACATTCCATTGGGATTAAAATCTGGAAAGTTTGGTCGAACATTTTTAGCTTCATCAGTCTTAATAGCATCGGTTCTTGGTCTTTTTGCCTTAAGTTTATATCCGAGATTAGTCCCTTCAAGCATAGATCTTGAGAATTACAGTTTAACAATTTATAATGCTTCATCTTCTCAATATACATTACAAACTATGCTAATTATAGCTTTGATTGGAATGCCCATTGTGATAGCTTATACAATTTACATTTATCGTGTATTCAAAGGAAAAGTTATTATTACAAAAGATAGTTATTAATGCTCTGCTGGGTGAAGAAAATTTAAATAGGACTAAATTTTCTTTGCCCATTTTTTATTTAATTGAATCATCTTAATATTTTGTTGCATCTAATGTGGAAAAAATTGTGGAGGAAACAATGAACAGCGAAATCAGAACAGGAATACCCTTATTAGGTGAAAAAATACCGACATTGGAAGTTCAAACAACTCACGGTATTAAAAAGATACCGGATGATTATAAAGGCAAATGGATTGTTTTATTCAGTCATCCAGCTGATTTTACACCAGTTTGTACTACTGAATTTGTAGCATTTGCAAAAAGAAATGAAGAATTCAAAAAATTAAATGCAGAATTAATAGGGCTTTCAATTGATCAGGTATTTTCCCACATCAAGTGGGTTGAGTGGATTAAAGAAAAACTTGGGATAGAAATTCCATTCCCCATAATAGCGGATGACATGGGAGAAGTTGCCAAATCGTTTGGTATGGTTCATCCTGGTAAAGGTACAAATACAGTTCGTGCAGTTTTCATCATAGATCCTGAGGCGAGAATAAGATTAATGATTTATTACCCACAGGAGATCGGAAGACAAATCGATGAAATTTTACGAGCATTAAAAGCATTACAAATTTCTGATACAAATAAAGTAGCTATGCCAGAGAATTGGCCAAACAATGAGCTTATCAAAGATAAAGTCATTATTCCCCCTCCGAAAGATGTTGTTGAAGCTGAAAAAAGAAAATCCTGGGAAGGATTTGATTGGTGGTTTACTTATAAGTCTCTCCAGTGATTTAATAATGAATTAGAGGGGAAGGACAAAATCCTTCCCTTCTCTTTTTTTATTTGTTGTTTTTCTTTTGCTAACTATAATTTATATTATTAAAAAAGATACATTAAATTATGCCAGCAATAAATAAATATCTTGTTGTTGTTGATCTTGGAGGTACAAAAATTCTTTCTGCGGTTTTGGATAAGCAAACACAAATTGTTTCAATAGCGAAAAAACCCACCAGATCTAAAAACAAAAATGAACCGGTTACAAATAGAATTACTGATGTAATTGAAGAATCAATTTCAAGTGCTAATTTGAGTTTAGAAGATATAGATGGAATTGTTCTTGGCATTCCCGGTTCATTAAATCCTGAAACCAAAATTGTTAATCTTGCTCCAAACCTTGGTTGGAAAAACTTTGATATAACAAAAAATTTACAGAAACATTTTAATAAAGAGATAATCATAGAAAATGATGCAAATCTTGGCACACTTGGTATTTATCATTTTGAAACTAAAGGGAAATGCAAAAATTTAATTGCCATATTTGTTGGGACAGGAATTGGTGCGGGAATAATTATAGATAGTAAAATTTATCGTGGGAAAAATTTTTCTGCCGGTGAAATCGGGCATATAAAAATAAATGAGAATGGCTATAAGTGTGGTTGTGGAAAGTATGGATGTCTTGAGAGCGAGGCTTCAAGGACTGCAATAACGAGGATGGTTAATGAGCAAATTAAAAAAGGGAAGAAAACAATTATTACAAAATTGACAGATAATACAAAATTAATTAAATCAAGTATCTTAAAAGAAGCAATTAAGAAAAAAGATAAAGTCGCAATAAATTCTGTAAAATATGCAGCAGAAAAACTTGGGGTTATAACTGGAAATTTAATAAATACCTTTGATTTTGATTGCGTTTTTTTTGCAGGGGGAGTAATGGAAGCTATTGGTAACTTTATGCTTCCAATTATTAAAAAGAAAGCAAAGGAAACAGCATTAAAAAGTAATTTTAAGAACACGAAAATAATTCTCTCTACATTAAAGGATGAAGCTGCTATTTTTGGTGGTTTTGCCCTTTATAAATCCTCCTAAAATTCATTTATCATAAGTTATTAGTTTTTCCCTCTTAGTTACCGAATTAAAAATTTTATAATTATAAGATCCTTTTTCTGTACTTGATAATATTAAAATCCCGTGCTAATTTTGTATCAATTCCCGAATTAATCGGAAGTTTAAAGATTAGATAATCGAATCAATCGGAGTCCTAAGTGATTAAACATAAAGAAACTGAGTCTATAATTAATGAGTTAATGGAACTTAGTTATAAGTTTCGTGAGATGATGTTTAAGTTAAATCCTACAATTCTTAGATCCGAATTAACAATTACTCAACTCATAGCCATTCAATATATCTATCACAACCCAAGTATTACATTGAAAGATCTTTCTAATAAAATGGTAATCGCTCAGAGTTCAGCTTCAGAGCTTATAGATCGACTTGTAAAAATGAAATATATTGAACGAAAAATACCTGCAGATGATAGACGAAAAATTATTTTGAATGTTTCAAACAAGGGCAAAAAATTTATTGAGCAACATATTGCTGAAAACAGAGCATTTTTTGAAAAACTATTAAAACACATTTCTATTGAAGAGCAAAAAGAATATCTGCAATCAATGAGAAAATTTTATCAGATATCCTTGAATTTAGTAAATCAAATTGATAAGGAAGAAAAATGAAGAAGATAATATTCATTATACTGTTACAGTTTTTTTACACTCTATCCATTGCAGGAGAAACAAAAAAAATAATTACAAACCTTACTTTAGAGAGAGCAATTGAGATAGCTTTGAAAGAAAATTCTCAAGTTAAAATTGCAAAATTTGAGATTGAAAAATCTGAATCAAAATTAATTGAGTCTTATTCATCTTTAATTCCGAATTTGAGTGGAGAAGGTTCTTATATCAGAAACATTAAAAAACCAGTTTTCTTTTTGCCGGATTTTTTTGGTGGGACTGGTCAGGTTAGACCAATTGAGATTGGTTCAAGAAATTCTTATTCAGCTCAATTAAAAATCGGTGTACCAATTTTTGTTGGTCAGGTATATACTGGAATTGTGATGAGTAAGTTAGGGCTTGAATTGACCAAGATTTCTTATGAAGAAACTCTTGCCCAGATACGATTAAATGTTACTAAAGCGTTTTTAGATGTTTTGTTGACAAGAGAAACAGAAAAATTTGTCAAAGAAAGTTATGAGAATGCAATCAGAAATCTTGAGAATGCCAGGAAACTTAATAGTGCTGGATTAATCTCTGATTTTGATTATTTAAGTGCACAGGTGGAAGTCGAAAAAATTAAACCAAATGTTCTTCAAGCTGAGTATACCTATCAAACAGCATTAAATTTTTTGAAGGCACTTTTGAATTTATCAGCAGAAGATAGCATTGAAGTTAATGGAAATATTCAATCATTATTTGTGAATCGTACAATGCCATCGATTAATGAATATGTTGTTGAAAATACTTTTTCATTAAAAATACTAAGTCTTCAAAAACAAATTGCCGATAAAAATATCATGCTTCAACGATGGGGACATTTCCCAAGCTTTGTTGCATTTGGAAATTACCAAGTTCAAACTCAAGCTGAGGATTTTAATTTTAATAATTATAAGTGGGTTAAGAGTGCAGCCGTTGGATTAAGTTTAAGTGTTCCAATATTTTCAGGTTTTGGTATTAAAAGCAAAGTAGAACAAGCTGAAATTCAATCAAAGCAATTAGAGGAAACAATTAATTTCACAAGGAAACAACTGGATATTGCAATTACAAACACAAGGAATCGAATTTTAACAGGACTTGAAAAAATTGATGCGCAAAAACTTAACAAAGAAAAAGCTCGAAGGAGTTATGAAATTGCCGAAATTAGATTTCGTGAAGGTATGAGTACTCAACTTGAGGTTAGTAATGCAAATTTAAATTTATTATCGGCAGAGCTTGGATATGCTCAAGCGATCTATGATTATCTTGTTGCCCAGGCAGAACTTGAATTTTACCTCAATCAATCAACTAAATAACGGTGAGTTGTATGAAAAACATAGCATTAGTTTTTTTATCAGCATTATTGATATTAACTGGTTGTGGTAAAAAGGAAAAGGAACAACAATCAGTTGAAGAAAAATCAGTTTCTATTAAAAGAATAGAAAAAAAAGTTATCAAGAATAATTTGATTTTCACAGGGACAGTTTATCCCTGGGAAGAAGCAGCACTTGCTGCACAAATGGCATCGCGAGTAAAAAAGATTTATGTAAAGGAAGGTGATTATGTTAAACAGGGTCAGTTGCTTGTACAGATGGATGATCAGCAATTGACTCAAATAGAAATTCAATTCAATGATGCAAAAAAAGATTTTGAAAGAGCGGAAAAATTGAAAAGTGAAGGTGCAATCTCTGAACAGCAATATGAAAAATTTAAACTCGCCTTTGAAACACTCAAAACAAATTATGAGAAAATTTTAGAAAACACACAGCTTCGTGCGCCTTTTAGTGGAGTAATTACAGCAAAATATTTAAATGATGGTGAACTATTTACAATGGCTCCAGCTGGGGGTCGCACTGTTCCGGCAATTTTACATCTGATGAATGTGAATGAATTAAAAGTAAAAATTTATATGAATGAATATGATTCATATAAAATTAAACCAGGGCAGAGAGCTAAAATTACAAGTGATTTTATTAATGATGAAATTTTTATCGGTTATGTTACACGAATAAGTCCAGTAGTTGATCCAGTAAGTAAAACTGTAGAAGTAGAACTTCGGGTCTTTAATAAAGGGAATAAATTAAAAGCCAATTCGTTTGTTCGTGTTGAGATTGATCTTGGTGAATCAAGTGAATTAGTAATTCCAGCTTCAAGTATTTTAACAGATCCAGTAACCGGCAAAAATTTTGTTTATGTATACGATAAAGGTACAGCAAGAAAGAAATATATAATTAAAGGTAAACAAATAGATGATGAGAATGTGATAAAGGGAGGTTTGAAAGAAGGTGATGAAGTTATAGTTGAGGGTCAGTCTAATCTGGTTGATGGTGATAAAGTAAAGCTTTTTAAAGGATTATAAACGGAGGATTTAGTTTATATGAAATTACCTGAAATTGGAGTAAAAAGACCTGTTTTAACGGCAATGATTTTCGTTGCCACATTGGTTTTTGGATTGTATTCTTTGAATTTAATTCCAATTGATCTATTACCAAAAATTGAAGCACCAATACTTACTGTTTTAACAACTTATCCTGGTTCGAGCGCTGATGATATTGAAGTAAAAGTAACAAGAATCCTTGAAAAATCTCTTGCATCTGTTCCCAACTTGAAAAAGATTACTTCCATTTCTAAAGAAAATATATCGGTAGTAACGCTTGAGTTTGATTGGGGTACTGATCTTGATGAAGCTGCAAATGATTGTCGTTCGGCACTGGAGTTTGCAAAAGTACAATTACCTGATGGTGTTGAGAATCCAAAGATTTTCAAATTCAGTACAGAGCAATTCCCGGTTATTGTTGCCGGAGTAACTGCGCCAGGTAATATTGATTATAGAGAATTTAAAGATTTTGTTGATGATAATATTGCTGATAGACTTGTAAGAATTCCTGGTGTGGGAGGTGTTCAAGCCTTTGGTGCTCCTGCAAGAGAAATTAGAGTGGACTTTGACCCATACAAATTGAAAGCTTATAATTTATCAATCAGTCAAATTTCACAAATTGTAAAATCGGAAAATTTAACATTACCGGCTGGGACTATTGATGATAAAAAACTCAGTTATATTTTAAGGGTTAAAGGTGAATTTACATCACCACTGGATATTGGTAATGTTGTTATTGGTTCAAGTGGTGGTAAAATTTTATATCTCAAGGATGTTGCTCAAATTGTTGATACCGTCACAAAAGATGAAAGAAGAACATTGATAAATGGTGAAAAAGGTGTTGTAGTATTGATGAATAAACTTTCTGGTGCAAATACAGTAACAGTTTCGGATGCACTAAAGAAAGAAATAAAGAAAATTGAGGATGAATATAAGATTCACATAAATATTGTTTTTGATGGTGCTGACTTTATTAAAAAATCTATAAATAATCTATTAAGAACTTTCTTTATAAGTCTTGTGCTTGTTTCACTTGTTGTGCTAATATTCCTTCGAAGAGTAAGGGCAAGCTTTATAATTGTTCTTTCGATTCCGTTTTCGTTAATTCTTGCATTTTTCTTTATGTATGTTGCAAATTATACAATAAATATTCTTTCACTTTCTTCGATTGCAATTGCAGTGGGTCTAGTTGTGGATAATTCAATTGTAGTATTAGAAAATGTGATTAAGCATATGGAGAAAGGTGAACGTGTTCAAGAAGCATCTATGTATGGTGCTAGCGAAGTTGGTTCGGCGTTACTGGCATCAACACTAACTACAATTGCTGTATTTGCTCCATTATTCTTTTTAACTGGCATTGCGGGAATTCTTTTCACTCAACTGGCAGCAATCACAACAATTACTATATCTATGTCTTTATTTGTTTCTCTCTTTTTAACTCCAATGTTGACTTCAACATTATTAAAGAAAGTAGAAGAAAGAGTCAATTCACAAAAGTTCCTTAATCGAGTTTTTAATTGGTCTGAAACAATCTTTAACAGGATTGATCAATTCTACTATAATTTACTTAATTGGGCTTTAAAACATAAAAAGACTGTACTCATAAGCGGGATTGTCTTTTTATTTTTAACATTAGGTCTTATACCATTTATCGGATCGGACTTTATCCCAGAAAGTGATAGCGGACAAATTCAGGTAATCATGGAATTACCCGTTGGAACGAGTGTTTACGAAACAGAAAAATTCACAAGGTATATGTATGATAAAATAAAAGAAAGAACACCTGAGATTAAAGATATTTTTTATCAGGTTGGTCAGAGTGCATCGGGTTTAGGATCAGTATTTGGTACGAAGGAAGGTGAAAATATTGGACTGATCAACATAAGATTAGTAGATGTGGAAAAAAGAAAAAGATCAAATAAGGTAATAGCAGATGATTTAAGAGAATTCTTAAAGCAATATCCAAAGATTGATAAATTAAATGTTTTAACTCAAGCAGGCGGTCAGGCAGCAATATTTGGAGCAGGTAAGCCAATCTCCATAGAGATTCTTGGTCCTGATTTAAATGCTTCTCGAAAGGTAGCAGAAAAAATAGTCTCTCAAATTTCTAATATCAAAGGTGTTGTGGAACCACAAATTTCTCTTCAAGAAAATAAACTTGAAATAACTATTTCGATTGATAAAGATAAAGCTGCTTTACTTGGATTAAATACGGCGATTATTGGTACGACTTTAAGAAATTACATTTTTGGAAATGTACCTACTCAATTCAGAGGAACAAAGACAACTTATGATATAAGATTAAGACTCGAAGAAAATTTCAGGACAAAAATTGAGGATATTGAAAATCTTGAGGTCACAAATGTTCTTGGTAAACCAATACCACTTAAAAATTTTGCGACCATAAAAACTGAATTTGCACCAGTTGAGATTGATCGAAAAAATCAGGAAAGAATAGTTAAAGTTGAAGCTGGATTATCTGGTACAAGTCTTGGACAGGCTGTTCTTGAAATTAAGAACATATTGCAGGATATTCCACTTCCACCAAATACAAGGATTGAGTTTGGTGGGAGTTATGAACAGCAACAGGAAGCATTCGGTGATTTATTTATGTTGCTATTACTAAGCATTGTTTTAGTTTATATTGTAATGTCAGCACAGTTTGAAAGTCTTATTGATCCATTTGTGATTATGTTTAGTATTCCATTTGCATTTGCGGGTGTATTAATAGGATTATTTGTTTTCGGCCAAACCCTTAATGTTATTTCGTTTCTTGGTATAATAACGTTGGTGGGAATTGTAGTAAATAATGCAATTGTGCTGGTTAGTTTTATAAATATTTTAAGAGCCAGGGGACAAAAACTCTATGAAGCTATATTGAATGGAGGCAGAAGTAGATTGAGACCAGTTCTTATGACTTCATTTACAACAATTTTTGGATTGTTGCCTTTAGCCTTAAGTACCGGAAGTGGTTCAGAAACCTGGAAACCCCTTGGTGCTTCTTTGGTTGGAGGAATGACCTTCTCTACTTTAATTACCCTGGTCATTGTTCCAATTATTTATAGCATTTTTGAAAAACGAAAAAAACAAAATGAGTAAATCATGAAAGTTGCATTTATAATTCATAATGTTTCAGAAACTGAAAGTATAAATGAAATAATTAAAAAGCTCGAGATTAAAAATTTTACTCGAATACCTAAAGCAATTGGGAAAAATGAATTTGCTGATCCAGTTTTTGATAATGAAATCTGGCCAGGTTATTATTCAATTACAATTATTGAGGATACGGAAAATAAAATTGAACAGATAAGAAATGAAGTAAAGTTTATTAAAGAGCATCTAAAAATTCCCGATTTGAAATATTTCGAAATTGAAGCAAGTAATTTCCTTTGATCTATTAATAAAGTTTTAATGATTTCATTAGAGTTTGAAGTTTGTGCGCTAATATTTTAATTTGTTCACTCTTTATTAGAATTGATTTAGATTGTTAATAGAAAATACTCGAAATGATGGTTAAGTAAAAAGATCATTGAGGGTGAGAATATACAGTATTTTCTCGCATACCTGCCATTGCAAGTCCTGATAATCATCGGGTTCGCAATTCTTTCATATTAAACCAATGTTTTACATTTTACATTTTCGTTTTTTTGTGAAGGATTGCTTCGCGACAGCCAGAGGCTGTCTCTCGCAATGACAGACCAAGTGGAACTGTCATTGCGAGCGAAGCAATCTTTTCTGGGTGAATGACCAATTTTCATTTTGTTCTTTTGTGAAGGATTGCTTCGCGACAGCTAGAGGCTGTCTCTCGCAATGACAGACAAGTGGAACTGTAATTGCGAGTCCCGATGAAGATCGGGAAAGCAATCTTTTCTCTG
>CALDZP010000077.1 GCA_937944105.1 uncultured Ignavibacteria bacterium | reverse complement strand
CATTGAGTTTAAGAAAGAATCTGAAAACAAAAATCAAGCCCAGCTCAGAAAAGTTTTGCTTTTAATTTAAAATTTTATTAGTAAAGAGAATCATTTTTCGATTACTTGAAAACTTAATGAACGACCTCATTTTTTAATTTTTCTCGATTTTCAATAATACTTTTCACCTTTTAGAATTCTCAATATCTTTTGTACAATTTCATCAACTTTTTCAATTTCACGGATACCGTTTTTTATTAAAATCGCTGAGATTTTCCTTTTGACTTCTCGATTTTGTTCACTACTGGATTTCCAAAATGGATAATCTTCTAATATTTCGTTTATTTCAATGGCTATATCTTTGGAATTTTCTATATTCACTTCTTTTAATAACCTGTAAATAGTAAAGCAATTACGAGTTAAGTTTTCCCTTGCTTGTTCCTTTTGTGCTGAATTAATCTCTTCGACCAATTTCTTTAATTTTTCAAGTGTTTCTTTAATAGTCAGTTGCCTGTTCTTAAATAACTCAGCAATTATCTCTGCTCTTTCGCCGATTGTAATTAAATAAGGAAATTGATTACCTTTAGTTCTTACAGTATCCTGAATGATATTTAAGATATTAAATATCTTTTCTATATCTGATGCCTTGCTTTCTTCAATTTTCTTTATGGTATCTTCATTAATCTCATAAATTTCTCTGCTTAACTCGATTGCACCTGTTTTAGTGTGTTTCTGAACCAACATTGCTGTTTTTCTTAAAAATTCATTATCCACTAGTATGCCCGGTTCATAAGCTCCTCGTATAATTTTATACATAATAGTTAGAGTTTCGTAGTCATCTAAATATGGTCTTAAAAATTGATCAGGGGAAAGAATTTCGTAAATGCTGGATAATTTTTTAAAGAAATTATAAAATTTGTTTCGTTCTTCTTCATCAAGAAAGTAGGTAAGAATAATTTCTACAGCTTTATCGGTTAATTTATCATTTATTAAACTAAGATATTTTTCCTTAGCTTCATGAATCATTTTTTCAAATTTTTCTTTCAAAACCTCAAGATCATTAATTACTCCTTCAACATCAGACGAATCAAATGCAAGGGCTTTTTCCAGATTGTCAAAAATTCCGACAAAATCGAGTACAAATCCTGCTGGCTTTTTTTTACCATCACTATCTTCATAAGGTCTATTTACACGAGCAATTGCCTGTAAGAGTGTATGATCACGCATGGGTTTATCAAGATACATACAATACAATATGGGCGCATCAAATCCAGTAAGAAGTTTTTCCGTAACTATTAAAATCTTTGGTAATTCATCAGGATTGCGAAATGCTTTTCTTATTCTTTTTTCTTCTTCTTCAGATAAATGATATTTTGTTAGTTCTGGCGGATCATTGTAATAAGGACTATACACAACTTTACTATATTCCGCAGGTAAATGCTTATCTAATTCTTCTTTGTACATTGCACAAGCTTCTCTATCCACTGCAACAAGAAAAGCTTTATATCCCATCGGTTCGATATATTCTCTGAAATGTTCTGAAACATATCTGGCTATCTTTTCAACTCTCTCTTTATTCTTCATCATATTTTTAAGTGTGACAGCTTTTTCTAAAATCTTGTTTAATGTTTCAATATCACCAATACCTTCTGCTTCTGATAGTTCAAAGAATTCTTTATTCAATGTTTCTTTGTCTACTCTCATCTCGTTGGATGCCAGTGAATAATAAAGTGGAATTGTGGTGCCATCTTCAATAGATTCAGAAATACCGTATTTGTCAAGATAACCTTGAGGTAGATCGTCAATTCCAAAAGTGATAAATGTTCCTTTGCCGTGCTTTGATTTATCGATAGGTGTGCCTGTAAAACCTATGTAAGTTGCATTGGGTAAGGCGCCCATCAAAAAATTGCCAAGCTTGCCACCAGTTGTTCGATGAGCTTCGTCTATCAAAACAAAAATATTTTCTCTTGTGTTGATGTTTTCAGGCATATTTTCAAACTTATGTATCATGCTAACAATGAGTCCACGCCTATCTTCTTCTAAAAGTTTTTTCAAATGTTTTTTACTTTGAGCAATTTCTACACTTTGTATTCCAACTGAATTAAGATTAGCAAACAATTGAGTTTCCAGTTCGTTTCTATCAACGAGCATAATGACAGTAGGATTTTCAAAGATCGGATTTTCAAGAATCTTTTGTGCTGCTACTATCATGGTAAAAGTTTTACCAGAACCCTGTGTATGCCAGATAAGACCTTTTTGTTTTTGAGTATCCTGCGCTCTTTCAACAATTTTATTTATTGCACGCATCTGATGAGGTCGTAAAACTACTTTCTTAAGTTCATCATCCTGACGGGTGAAGAGAATAAAATCTGTAAGTAATTGAATTATTCTTTCTTTATCAAAAAAAGTTTTAACAAGTATTTCAAAATTACCTTCTGCTTCTTCTTTCCAGTTCAATAGATTTTTTACGCTCGTATTCCATGTGGCAGAATAATAAAATTTTATGAGGTCAGTTAAAGAATAAATTTGTAGTAAAGTAAAAATTTCAGGACATTCAAAGTGATATCTTTTTATTTGTTCAAGTGCTTCGCTAATGCCTTTAATTTTGTAAGCCGCTTTTGTTTCTACAATGATGACTGGTATTCCATTAATGAAAAAAACAATATCTGCTCGTATTGTTTTTATTCCATTTGTATAAAAAAACTCATCTGTAACATGAAAAACATTCTTATCAAATTGATTGATATCAATAAACTTGACATTTCGCTCTCTTTTTTCAAAAGCAACAAAAACAGACCTCAATCCTTTCAAATATTCCCAGGCAATTAAATTTCCTTCAATTCCAGATGGTAATTGATTAATTTTTTTGATTAACTCTTCTGCCAGAAGATGATCCATGAACTCAGGATTTAATTTTTGTAACTGGTTGATAAAAATATCTTTCAGTACCAGTCCTGTTTCTCCTCCACGCAAACGAATGGCATCATCTGAAGAAATATATTCCCAGCCGAGTTTAGGAAAAATTTTTTGATTGTCTTTTGAAGTGTATTCTGCCGATGGTTCACTGACATAGTTGATAAGAGGTTTTTGAACGCTGTATTTTTCGGAACCTAAGGGAGTCATAAGTTAACTCCTGATATTTTCAAGTTATGTACTCTTATTTTTCCAGTCATTAGATTTTTTAGCAACGACTTAAATGTATCTTCCAGTGCTTTCTTCTTTTTCTCTTTGGCTTCGATGGCTTCATCGATGGTAGATAGAATTGAGGCAATGCGTTCTTGAACTGGAAGTGGTGGGAGGGGAATTAATAAGGTCTTTATTATTTGCATATTTAGATTTGGTTGAGCTCCACCAAATCTCTTTGATAATAAATTCTGTCTTATTGATATTAAATAGTAAAAGTAAAATTCAGAATAAAATTTACTACTCGGTTTTATTGCACAAATTGCTTGATTTATAGTGAATTTAGTTTTAGCGATTCCTACTTTTCCAGCTGTTGCACCATATAAAGCAACTAAAAGAGTATTTTCATTTACATATTTTGCAGAAGAATTTTCAAGACCTTCCTTTGTAATACATTCTTCAGGAAAATATATCCTACAATCATTAAGTTCACCCGACTTTAACCAGGGTATTTCTCCATTTTTCCAGTAACTTTTATTTGATCTACTTGGTGTTCCTCCAGTGTATGTCTCAGCCACCTCCCCCAACCG
>CALDZP010000076.1 GCA_937944105.1 uncultured Ignavibacteria bacterium | reverse complement strand
CAGTCATTGCGAGTCCCGATGCAAATCGGGACGAAGCAATCTTTTCTCTTATACCAGTCATTGCGAGCGGAGCGAAGCAATCTTTTCTGATTTAGATAACAAATTCCAAAATATCACATATTATTCTTTTGTAAAGGATTACTTCGAGCCAGCCAGAGGTTACCTCTCACATTGAAAGACTAAATAGTTAACCCTTAAAAACTTGAGAAGATTGGAAAAATTTAAGAAACTCAGAAAAATTAGTCGATAGATATTACAAGAGTTAAATAAATTACAATAAAAATCTAACAGAAAGATATAAAAAAGATACTGAATAAATGAGTCTGATGAAAACTAATGAAGAACAATTAAATCGTAAACACCAATTATACATTTTTACGAATCGAGTAGATTGGGGAAAGTTTGAGAAAGAGTTTTTAAAACACAACAATGAAAAGATGGGTAAACATACAAGGCCGATTAGATTAATGACAGGGTTATTGATATTAAAACATCTAATGAATCTAAGGGATGAAACAGTAGTAGAGTAATTTCAAGAAAACTCATATTACCAATACTTTTGTAGAGAGGAGAGTTTTGTGACCAGAGTGCCATGTGATGCAAGTGAGTTAATAAATTTTCGGAACATAATAGGTAAGGAAGGGATGGAGCTGATATTCAAGGAGAGTGTAATGATAAATGGTAAAGATGGAAAAGAAAAGGATGTAATAGTAGATACGACAGTAACAGCGGAAAAGAGTTCATAAATGAAAGATCATCGAAGGCGTTCATCAATTGAGGCAAACATTGATCACTTGAAAAATAATCATCGGTTAGAAAAAAATTATTACAGATATGTAAAGGGAGATATATTTAGTTTATACTTAGATCCCACACATAATTTTAAGAATATGACGAGGAAATGGGCAGAAAGGATAAAATATTTTTTGTCATATTTAATTTCATATCTCAAACAAATATTTTACCTAAATTTACTTCTCTGAAAAGTAATTCCGATTTTTTAGGGGATAACTAAATATAGTGTAAAATGGATTTCAGGAGCTGGTTACTGGAGTGAATGGATCCTTCGATTAAATGCTATTGCTAAATTTATAGATACTACACGGACAATATATGATTCAACTTTATTAGGATTCCAATTCTCAAATTATTGTGGAGTAGCTACTGATAAAAATCATATTAAATGGTTCACTGATTTCAGAAATGGTTTGATAAATTATAACGACACAACTTTTTATCTTTTTAACCTGGAAAATTCTCCAATCCAAAACAGCGTGGTAATAATTGTTGATAAATTTAATAACAAAATCTTTTCCTCTCAATTAAATGAACAACTTCCTGATGGAACTTACCTTAGAGTAATAGCATTTTACAACGAAAATGGAGTTGTGTTAACCTCTGTAGAAAATTATTTACCAAAACCATTTAAAAATTTTATCTAGCACAAAATTATACTAATCCATTTAACGCAAAAACAAAAATTATCTTCTCAATTCCTGAGGTTAGTGTTTTAGATAAAAGGAAATATACCGAGATCAAAATTCGAAGATTCGAATTCAAAACGAGTTGCATTGAAAGTCTATGACTTGCTTGGAAGATAAGTCACAACTCTTATCGATGAAAAAAATTTCAGGTATCTATGAAGTGACCTTTAATGCTGAAACTCTACCAAGTGGAATATATTTTTATAAATTGACCACTGGTTCACATTCCTTTACTAAAAAGAGGTTGTTAATTAAATAAAAATCTTTTGCAATCAAAATCCATTTAATCCACTACTTTAGATAGACAATTGCTCATTTTATGAATAAGAAGTTTTAAACATATCTACATTGTTTACAAATAAATTTATTAACTTATCGTTTAGAAAATTGCCTGCTAAAAATCTAAACCAAATTTTAATTTGATTTTGAATTTTAAGACAATAGAAATTTTAAGAAATTTTTGTTCTGATTTGGATATTATATAATTCGAATGATAACAAATATTTTCTGAAGCGTTATAAATGTTCAATAGGATGATTGATGATGAATTAAAAAAATTATTTGTTAATGCTTATGATTAATGGTAAAGAAAAAAACTTCGCCTTTGAGTATATTTACAAAAAAATTGGGAATTAAATCGTATAGTTTTTTGAAATTCTGGAAGATGGGAGGTAAGAAAGGTAGTCGCTCTTCACAATTAATGTGAAGGGAGGAAAGTCCGAACTCCGTAGAGTAGGATACCAGGTAACGCCTGGGGGCTAAAAGCGCAAGCTTTTGGTCACGGAAAGTCCCGTTTAGCGGGATCCCGATTAATTCGGGATGCAACAGAAAATACACCGCCTCGATTTAATCGGGGTAAGGGTGAAATGGCGGGGTAAGAGCCCACCAGCATCCGGGCAACCGGATGGCTTGGCAAACCCTATCTGGAGCAAGGTCAAATAAAGGAGGAAGTGAGTTCTGGAACTTTCCCTCAACTCACTACGAAGTTACTCGCTTCGTCATTACTCCTGGGTAGACCGCTTGAGTCCAGTGGTGACACTGGACCTAGATAAATGACTACCTCTCCAATAGGAGAACAGAATTCGGCTTACTTATTTCCCATCTTCCAATTTTTATTTTAATTATGAAAAATAGATACAACTGGAAAATCTTAAATTGTTCGGATGAATTCAGCCAGCAAGTGCTGGTCGATGATTTAAATATAAATCCTGCACTTGCCAGAATTCTTGTCTTGAGGGAAATTGATAGTTATCGTAAAGCCCGCCAGTTCTTTAGACCAACTCTTGATGATTTACATGATCCTTATTTATTAAACGGTATGCGTGATGCCGTTAAAAGAATTATAAAAGCTCTCACAGAAAATCAAAAAATAATGATTTATGGTGATTACGATGTGGATGGAACAAATGCTTCTGCAATGCTTTATCTATTTTTAACTGAGATTGGTGGTAATGTAGACATTTATATTCCAAATAGACTTACAGAAGGATATGGAATTTCAAAAACTGGAATTGATGAAGCAATTCAAAATGGGACAAAATTAATTATTTCTGTTGATTGTGGAATTACTGCAGTTGAAGAAACTGAATACGCAAAAAATCATGGTGTTGATTTAATTATTTGTGATCATCATGAACCTGGAGAAAAAATTCCAGATGCTCTGGCTGTGCTTGATCCACTTAAACCAGGTTGTGCCTATCCATACAAATATTTATCAGGTGCTGGCGTTACATTTAAATTAATCCAAGCGATTTCAGATTCAATTGGAATGAAGGATTATCCTTATCAATATCTTGATTTTGTTGCTGTTGCAGGAGCTGCAGACATTGTTCCTTTAACGGGTGAAAATAGAATTCTTGTAAAATTTGGTCTTGAAAAATTAAATAATGATCCTCGACCAGGATTTAAAGCTTTAATTGATAAAGCCGGGCTTAAGTTAGGTAATATCTCGAGTTCTCAGATTGTTTTTGGACTTGCTCCAAGAATAAATGCAGTGGGAAGGTTGGGAGATGCAAGTCGAGCCGTAAATTTACTATTATCAAAAAGCTATGACGAAGCTTTATATTATGCTGAAATTCTGGATAAAGAAAACAGGAATCGTCGTCAAATTGATGAAGAAATTTTGAACGAAGCAATACAAAAAGTTGAGAGTGAGTTAAATCTTGATGAAGAAATTGCTATTATACTTCACAAAGATGACTGGCATATTGGAGTTGTTGGGATTGTTGCTTCTCGGTTGGTCGAAAAATTTTATCGTCCTTCTATTCTTCTAACTTCAGTAGATGGTGTCTTCAAAGGTTCTGCTCGAAGTATTGCAGATTTTAATTTATATGAAGCATTAAAAAAATGTGATGATGTATTATTACAATTCGGTGGACATAAAGCAGCGGCAGGGCTTTCAATTCACAGGGATAAAATAGAAGAATTCAAAAGAAAATTTAATCAAATTGCAAAAGAGGCTCTGACTCCAGAGCAATTAATTCCGACTCTTGAAATAGATGCAGTAATTGAATTAAATTCCATCACACCAAAATTCAGAAGGATACTTGAACAGTTTGCACCTTTTGGTCCTCAAAATATGAAACCTGTTTTTCTAACAGAAAGAGTAGAAATATTTGATCGCCCCAGGATTTCTCCTAATAATCATTTATTTATGAAAGTTAGAAAAAATGGTTCTACTGTTTTTGATGTTGTTGGTTACAATCTTGGTGAATACGCAATATCGCTTCTTGATTTGAATGGTTCATTTAAGAATACTTATATTGATATTGTTTATACAATTGAATCGACAACAATTAATGATATGGTATTTCCACAACTAAACTTAAAAGATTTCAGATTATCACAAAAATAGATGGAGATAAATTTATGGCTGGACATTCTAAATGGGCTCAAATTAAGAGAAAGAAAGCAGTTGCAGATGCCAAACGAGGTAAGCTTTTCACAAAATTAATTAGAGAAATTTCTGTTGCTGCAAGACAAGGGGGAGGTAATCCAGAAGGAAACCCACGTCTCCGACTTGCAATTGAGCAAGCTCGGGCAGCTAATATGCCAATGGAAAATATTGAGCGGGCAATTAAAAAAGCTACTGGTGAACTTGAAGGTTCTAAGTTTGAGGAAATTATTTATGAAGGTTATGGACCCGGTGGAATAGCAATTTTAATTGAAGCTGTAACTGATAATAAAAACAGAACCGTTTCGGAATTGCGTCATTTGTTTTCAAGACATGGTGGAAGGCTCGCAGAAACTGGAAGTGTTAACTGGAAGTTTCAAAGAAAAGGTATCATCACAATCACTAAAGATCAAATAAATGAAGATGACTTAATTATGCTTGCTCTTGATCTTGGTGCTGATGATGTCATTACTGAAACAGATTACTATGAAGTCCAAACTTCTCTGGAGAATTTTGAAAAAGTCAGAAAAGCATTGTCTGAAAAAGGATTAAAAATTGATAGTGCTTCACTTCAATTTGTTCCTCAAAATTTAATGAAAATTAATAGCAAAGAAAATGAAACTGCATTAAAACTCCTCGAAGTACTCGAAGATCATGATGATGTTCAGAATGTTTACACGGATGCGGATTTAACCGAAATAGAATAAAATGATTATTCTTGGAATTGATCCTGGTACATTAAAAACGGGTTACGGAATTGTTGAACTCTCGAATGGTAAAATTAAGCTTTTAGCTTCTGGTGTTATTGAAAATAGAAGGATGAAATCTCTTCCATTAAGATTAAAATTTATTTATGATGAAATTACTCGATTGATCGATGAGTTTCTGCCAGATGAACTTTCAATTGAAAGTGCTTTCTATGGGAAGAATGTTCAATCGGCATTAAAAATCGGTCATGCACGAGGTGTTTCGATTCTTGCCGCAATCAACAAACAGATTCCAACTTATGAATATTCGCCAAGGGAAATTAAAAAGTCTGTGGTTGGTAATGGGGCAGCTTCTAAACAACAAGTTATGTATATGGTAAATCAAATTTTACAATTGAAGAAAAAGAAAAAAAATTTTGATGAAACAGATGCTATTGCTGTAGCATTATGTCATTTACAAAAAATTACAAGACCGGATAAAAAACATAGAGATTGGAAAACGTTTGTAAAAGAAAATCCACATCTGGTTATTGGTTAAAATATGTTTAATTACATTTCTGGAAAATTAATAAGTAAAAATCCAACGAATATTGTTATTGAAAGTAATGGGATTGGTTATCAATTAAATATCTCACTTAATACTTTTCAGAAACTTCCCGAGCCAGAAAGTCAGGTAAAAATCTTTACTGTCTTAATTCCACGTGAAGATTCAATTCAACTTTATGGTTTTTATGATGAAGATGAGAAATTTATGTTTGATCAGTTATTGTCAATTTCAGGTATTGGACCTAAAGTAGCTCAAAGTATCTTATCTGGTATAACTGCAGATGAGTTAAGAGAATATATCATTCAAGGGAATTCTCTTGCATTGACTCACATTCCAGGTGTTGGTAGAAAAACAGCCGAGCGTATGATTGTAGAACTAAAAGATAAATTAATGAAAATCACCCCGCCTGATAAAGTTATTACAAAAGATTTTGAAGATATTCGAATTCAAGCTTATCAAGCACTGGTTACTCTGGGTTATCAAAAACAAATTGCCGAAAAAGCAATTCGAGCAGCTCTCAATGAGATTAAAACAAACAATGAAGAATTGTCAATCGAAAACTTGATTAAAAAATCTCTCAAAGAATTAAATAAATGAAAGTCATAGTTCTACCATCAATTAATTAAAGTTTTGATTGGAAATTCATTTATAACTCGAGTCAAAGTTTTCTTTTGTTAACATTACTCTCCATCTTAAATTTGTGTATCAAATAAAAGAATTATGAAAATCAATTACTTTGTTATAGCATATTTTATCTTTCTCACTCCGATATTTTCTCAGGTTATATTTGAAGCTAATTTCGATAGCGGCAATTTACAATCAGTTAGTACATCGGATTCAATTAATTTTACAGTAAGAGTGAATTCGGATATTGTTGGCAGATGGTTTTATTTTATGATGAAGAATGTGAAGAATAAGTATGTCTCAGTTACAATTCAAAATTCCGACGCAACACGACCAATGTATTCGTATGACAATAAAATCTGGTATCGTTTTACTGAGATTGAAAGTCCACAAAGAAATGTATTTCGTAAAACCTATAGCGAAGATTCGGTTTATGTGGCTTACTATGTGCCTTATTCAGTTTCACAACTTATTGAAAAAATAAATTCTTTAGGAAATAATCCATTCGTTAAAATTGATACAATTGGTTTTTCAGAACAGAATAGACCATTGATGGTTTTGAAACTAACTGATTTTACAATTCCAGACTCACAGAAAATTTTTATCTGGACACATGGAAGAACTCACCCATCAGAAACTCCATCTTCTTATCATCTTGATGGGATGATAGATTATTTTTTATCCGATGACGAAATAGCATCCTTTTTGAGAACAAAAATTGTGTGGCTTGTTTTACCTTTTATAAATCCTGATGGAGTGTTCCTTGGCAAATCCAGAGTCAACGCAAATAATATTGATTTAGAAAGATCATGGAATCTTTCTCCAGAACAAACTCCAAAAGAAGTTTTGTTTACAAAAAATTATTTACAGAATATTTTAAGTCGGAGTAGAATTCATGTTGCATTAAATATGCATTCGCAGGTAGCAAATTATGCAACTTTTTGGATTCATACTGCATCTTCTACATCAGAATATTTTTATAGGAAACAATTACAATTTGCAAATCTTCAATCGGCAAATTCAGATTTTATCAAACCATCGGATTATAGTTATTCGAATCTTCAACCATATTTTCCTGAAGGGTGGATGTGGGCTAATTATGGCGATCAGATAATGGCTCTCACTTACGAAACACCATATACAAAATTTTCAAACGGTATTTGGATTGATAATTCAATTTTAAATCTATTTGGCAAACAAACAGTTTATGGAATTATGGAATATCTTGGTCTAAATCATCCTAAAAGATTTATAATTGATAACAAAGATGCAATCGTTTCTGGAAATTGGAATTTATCAAGCTCAAATTCTTTCTGGAATTATTATGGTGAGGACTTTCTTTACATCTTACCAAATGATTTCAATCAATATGTTGAGTGGTCATCGCCTCAACTGATTGCAGGAAAGTATTTTGTTTATGCAATGTGGCAGGACCTTGCCACCTCTGCAACTGATGCAGAATATCAAATTTTTTCTTCAAATTATTTTTCGAGAAAAAAAGTTAATCAACAATTTAATGGTGGGCTCTGGAATTTACTTGATTCATTAAACCTGAATGAAAGTGATCAAATTAAAATCAGGCTATTATCAAAAGGTAATGGTACGATAACAGCAGATGCTATTAGAATAATTTATGTTGGTTCAATATCAAGTAATGAAAATGAATTTTTTATGCCAGAGTTAATTCTATTACATCCAAATTATCCGAATCCATTTAATAGCTCGACATTAATTCGATTTAATATCTTAAATGATTCGGGAAGTCGACAAAGTAAAGAGAGAGTCACTCTTAAAATTTATGATATTCTTGGTCGTGAAATCGTAACATTAAAAGATGATTATCTCTCCGCTGGTTCCTATGAAGTTGAATTTAATCCATTAAATCTTAACCAGAATCTTGCAAGTGGAATTTACTTTGCTAAGCTAACATTCAAACAAAAATCAAAAGTAATTAAAATGGTTTACTTAAAATGAATCAACCAATTATCAAAGTTGGAATTTTACAAAATCAAGATTCAATTACATTCAAAATTTATGGTGGATATATACTGAACAATAAAATTAAATTAAGCGATAGAAAATTAAAAGTATTGCCAAATGGTAAGAATTTGATCTTGCAAGAGAAGAACGAGATAATTTATTCGGGAGAAAGTTTAAGTTTTGAACCGCTTAAAGTTAATAAATCAATAGAAGATGCTCGATATAAATTTGAGGTTGAAAATGTTACGATTGGAATAGATTTTCATTGGGAACAAAAAGAGAAAGAAAGTTTCGAGGGTAGTTTTAAGATTATAAATAAGCAAGGGAAGCTAATTCTAATTAATGAAATAGAAGTTGAAAGGTATTTGCAAAGTGTAATTTCATCTGAAATGAATTCAGAAAGTCCTTTTGAGTACTTAAAAGCTCATTCAATTGTTTCGAGAAGCTGGTTACTTGCACAACTTGAAAATAGAAAAAATGCTGTGTCAATGGAAAAATCTCAAGTGAATGAGAATCAAAAAATTGTCTGGTATGATAAATCCGAACATACGGATTTTGATGTGTGTGCTGATGATCATTGTCAAAGATATCAAGGATTGACCAGATTAAGTAATAATCTTGCACTTGAAGCTGTTAAGGATACCAGTGGCATTGTATTAATGTATAATGATAGAATTTGCGATGCAAGATATTCAAAAAGTTGTGGCGGGATAACTGAAGAATTTCAAAATGTGTGGCAGAGTGTTTATTACCCTTACCTCAAGTCTATTCGAGATTTTGATGATAAAGATGAACATTTACCGAAAACAGAAGAGGAATTTGAAAAGTTTATTAAATCATCGCCTGAAGCTTATTGCAATACAAAAGATGAGTCACTTCTTAAAAAAGTTTTAAATGAATTTGATTTGATTACAAAAGACTTTTATCGCTGGAAAATAGAAATAAAGCAACTCGCATTAAAAACATTGCTTGAGATGAAACTTGGAATTGATTTTGGTGAGATAAAAGAGTTAATTCCACTGGAAAGGGGAAAATCTGGTCGTATAATTAAATTGAAGATAGTGGGAACAAAAAAGGAATATATAATAGGGAAAGAACTGGAAATTAGAAGAGCTTTATCAGAAAAACACCTGTATAGTTCTGCGTTTATTGTCGAGCCAATTTTTAAAGATAACAGTGAAATTCCATGTAAGTTTATTTTTTATGGTGCTGGCTGGGGACATGGGGTTGGTTTCTGTCAAATTGGTGGTGCCGTAATGGCATCGAAAGGGAAATCCTTTGAAGAAATTTTAAAGCACTATTTCCCGGGAGCTGAGTTGAGGAAGATTTATTGAGATTAGCAAGAATCTCTTATTTTATAAGTTATAGGTTTGTAAATAATATTGAACCACTAAGTCCACTAAGTTCATGTAGATATTTTTTAAGTTGTAAAAAGAGAATTAATATTAATCTTCATTGAAACAAGAGTTAATAATATACTGGAATTTTTCTTGTTAGAAATGTTGAAATACATTTATTGAATTGACTATGTTTTTTGATGAAACACTTGAACCTGAAAATATGATAAGACTATATTCAATCGGTGCTTTTCCTATGGCTGATGAAATTACCGGAAAGATTGAATGGTACTACCCGAATGTTCGTGCAATTATTCCACTTGATAATTACAACATTCCAAGAAGTGTTAAGCAACTAATTAAAAGAAAAAGATTTGATGTTAAATTTGATGTTGATCCAATGCAGGTTATCAGAAATTGTGCAAAACGAGAAAGAACCTGGATTAGCGACGAATTAATTGAAGCTTATGAAAGAGTTTATAAACTTGGATATATTCACAGCGTAGAAACCTACTTTATGAATAAGCTCGTAGGTGGACTGTATGGAGTGGTGATTAAAGGTGCATTTTTCGGTGAAAGTATGTTCTCATTTCATGAGAACGCATCAAAAGTCGCACTCGCTTATCTTATTTTGCATCTTGTCGAAAGGCAATTTAAACTTCTCGATGTTCAGATCTTGAATCCACATTTGGAGATGTTTGGAGCAAAAGAAATTTCTCTGGATGAATTCAATAAATTATTAGAAGAAGCTTACCAAACAAATACTACATTCATTTAATAATGGAGTGATAAAATGAAGAGAAATACCTTACTCTGGATACTGGCTTTTGTAATTACAATTTTCTCTGCTTATTATCAAAGAATCACAGGACCTACTTATCCGATCACTGGTAAAATTACATTTGCTAAAAGTGAATTCAAATATAAATTGGAACGATCGCATTCTTCCAGTACTAATTATAAAATCCAGTTAGCAGTGCCAGACGAAAAAGTGACTGGTAATGTATACTGGAAAAGATTTAAGACTGATGATGAATGGGCGGTTGTAAAAATGGTAAGAGATGGCGATAAATTAGTCGCTGAAATTCCACCACAACCTCCAGCAGGAAAAATTGAATATCGGGTTGAATTATTTTTTGATAGTAATTCAATTCTAATTCCTGAAGAGAGATCAGTCGTGCTTAGATTCAAGGGAGATGTTCCATCCTTGATTTTGATACCACATATTATTTTCATCTTTATTTCGATGGTTTTTTCTGTAAGAAGTGGTCTTGAATATTTTAATTCCAACAAAAATTATAACAGGCTTGTAAGTTTTACGATTTTATTTTTAATAATTGGCGGGTTTATCTTTGGTCCATTAGTTCAATACTATGCTTTTGGGGAGTGGTGGACTGGCTTCCCTTTTGGAATTGATCTTACGGATAATAAAACTTTGATTGCGTTAATATTCTGGCTATTTGCATACTACAAGATGAAAAGAAATGAAAATTTTGAAAAGTGGATTTTGATTGCAGCTATTGTTATGCTGGTGGTTTTTTTAATTCCTCACAGTTTACTTGGTAGTGAACTGGATTATTCAAAAGTCTCCAGGTAACATTAAATAAAAATTATTTTAATATTCTTCAGGTGAGGTGCGAATTTATAAGAGCATTAAGAAACAAACCATAATTTACTGAAAATAATGCATCTTATTTTTATTGGAGAGTTTTCATACTTTAATTTGATTTTATTGATTTAATGTGAATACCTTCTCCAATTTTAATATTTGCAGAAGGAATAGAAATAGGCGATTTACCTTCAATATCAATCTCACCCAAAATAGCTTCGATAGTTGCAAGTTCAGAAAATTTTGAATCTCCATAATTGTTTATGTATGCTTTAACTTCAGAGAACTCACCTAATAAATAAGGATTACCATGAGAAATCATAATGCATGGTTTGTTTAGCTTTAAAATTTCCTGGACAAATTCTTTTTGTTTATTGCTTATTCCTAATGTACCTTGATAAGAACGAACTTTTGAATAAATTGAGATAACAATCAAATCTGATTCGATACAATTTTCAAATGCAGATTGGTAATCAATTTCTCCACTATTTATTAAAATTTTTGAAGATTTAATTTTATCAATTCGTTTTTCTAAATTTTTTCTAAAGTATTCGCCATCATTGTCATTTTTGCTATCTACAATTATTATATGGGCAATTTTCTTTTTATCATTTAATGATAGGGGAATTAAACTACTTTCATTTTTCAGTAATGTAATAGATTTTCTTGAGATAAGTTTTGCAAGTTCCAGATGTTCTTTTATTCCAACTACTGAAGATATTTTATCTAAATCAACAAGTTTAGATTTATCAAGTCCCAGCCATTTTTTTGTCATCAAAATTTTTCTGACTGAATAATTCAATCTCGATTCATCCAACACGCCACTTTTGACAGCGTTAACAATTGCATCAATAGATTCGACTGGATCATCAGGGAAAAGAATACAATCATGACCTGCTTTAATTGCTTCAATTGTTGCCTGTGCAGTTGAATAATAATTTGTTATCCCATGCATATTGAGAGCATCAGTAACAACTAATCCATTAAATCCCAATTCCTTTTTAAGAAGGTCAGAAATGACTTTTTTAGAAAGCGATGCTGGAATACCAGAGTCACCTTCAATTGCGGGAACAGCAAGGTGCCCGACCATAATAGACATAACACCAGCCTTAATGTTTTCTTTAAATGGATATAATTCAATTTTATTAAGTTCATCAAGATTTGATTTCAAAACTGGTAAATCGAGATGAGAATCGATACTTGTGTTTCCATGACCTGGAAAATGTTTGGATGTTGCAACCATTCCGCCATCTTGCAAACCTTTTATGAATGCGTTTGAATGTCTTGCTACCAGTTCCGGACTTTCTCCAAAAGAGCGAAAATTTATAATGGGATTAAGTGGATTATTGTTAACATCTGCAACAGGTGCATAGTTTTGGTGAACTCCAATTGCTCTTGCTTCTTTTGCAATTACTCTTGCCATTTCATAGGTTAGGTTTGTATCATCAACAGCACCAAGTGCCATGATGTTCGGGAAAGGAGTTGCTCCTTCTATTCTCATTGTGACTCCGTGTTCATAATCAGCAGCAATTAACAGGGGAATTTCTGCCAGTCGTTGCATCTTATTTGTTAAAACAACCTGCTCATATAAATCACTTACGAAAAAAATCAGTCCACCGACTTTTTTCTCTTTAACTAAATATTCTAATCGTTTGAACTCGGGACTGTCATCGCTTAAATAAATTCCATTAACATTTGGAAAAACAATTTGAGCGGCTTTTTCTTCTAAAGACATTTGTGATAGAGTATTTTCAACCCATTCATCTTTTTTTTCGATGTATATTCTTACATCATTGATATTTTGAATTATCATTTTTGAACATCCTGTTATTGTGAGTAAAATGATATAGGTAAATATTAAAAATTTTTTGTGGCTCATAAATGTGACCTTTATTCTATTTCTAGCTTTCCGTTACCATAATTAGCAACGCTATCCGAAAAAAGCATCATGAATGATGCTGATGTTTTTAAATTTTTCTTTTTTCTATAACATTTTTCGCGTTATTATAAACGGTAACGCTTTTCGAAAAAATAATAATGAATGATGATGAAATTATAATAATGTTTTTAATTGCAAATAAAATTGATAAATCAAATTTATATCTTATTTTGATATTTTTTTTTGTGACTCATTAATATTCGAATTTCGGCATAAGAAATATCATCTGGTAATTTTGCTTTTATTGAAGGCAGAAAGTTTGTATTTAATTCATTTATGGCTTTTTCTATTAATTGAATGTGTTCATCAGGAATTAATTTTTTGATATCAATATCGAATGAATTTTCAATCAATGTTATGATGTGTTCCGAAATAATTGTATCGCTGAGATTTCTTTTTTCGCTTATTTCAATTAGACTAAGTCCTTCTTTAACCATATTTAATGTTATACGGATATTTTCAGGAAGAACTTTTTCTTTGTTATCATTTTGTTGTTCGGATAGGTAATTAATAATTTCTTCTATCATGGATTCACCGCACTTCAAAAAAATCCTTTCGGTCATTCCATCAATAACTAGAAATTCCTCTCTCGTTTTGGGCATTTTGATAGAAATTTCTTTTAAGACTTCATCGGGGCAAACTAAGAATTCGGGTTGGTTAAATTTTGCTGATAAAGTTTTTCTGACATTTTTTAATCTCTCATATAAAGGAATATTTTTTCTTAAATCTCCTGATGGTACTGAAGACCTCTTCTGTTCTATTTTTAATTCTACAATTTTTTCATTTATCAGTTCTTCTTCGCCTTTGGGGGTGAGCGATAAAGTTGGATAGAGTGAAGCATCTTTCTCAATTTTATTGCTTAATATCAGTTCATTTATTTTTTGTTTGATTTTTTCTTTACTCACTCCACTTAAGAATCCGTAAGTTGAAACATTATAGAGATTATATTCCATAACCTTTTTTGATTTAGACCCCCTTAGTATATCGATGATTGTATTGACTCCAAATTTTCCATTAACTTCTTTGACGGTTTTCAAAATTTCTTTTTCAATATCAAAAGATGCAAAATCTATTATTCGAGTTTTATCTTTACAATTATCACAATTTTCACACTTGAAATTATCTGGAACATCTTCGCCAAAATACTGGAGAATAAATTTCCATCTACATTCATTGGAGTTAACAAATTTTTCCATCTCATGAATTTTTGCAAATCCTCTTGATCGATGTTCATCAATCTCAGCAAAATTAATTGGTAGCATTTCAGGATATGTGCGGGGAGTTGTAAAATAGAATCCTTCGTTGTATGAAGTTACTTTATAATCAATTATTCCTTTCTGTTCGAGAGAATTTAATATCTCTTCGATTTGTGAATAATAAATTTCAGTTTCATCGATTAAGCTTGAATGATTAATGTTTATTTCTTGTCGATTTATCTTTGTTCCATATTTTCTAAATAAAATCTCGAGAATTGTATTCTCATTTGTTGTGAGGTTGTCTTCTAATTGATTGAATTGTGATGGAGTGATGTTTACCCGTATTGTAACATAATCATTTTCGGAGACGATTTTTATAATTTCATTTTTTTCTAAAATTGAAAGGATTGAATGGATTTGTTGTTCTGGAATTGATTCATTCAATATTAAATTGATTTTTTTATAATCAAGTGGAATTATGTTTTTAGATTGTTCACCAATACTAAGTTTTAAGTAATCATTAATTCGATTATAAAAATTTAGAATTGTTTTTCTTTCAGGAAAAGAGTTTAAGAGAAAATATTCATGAATTTTTTTATCATTACTATTATAAAGTAGGTAAGCAAAAGATTTAAATCCATCCCGTCCCGCTCTTCCAATTTCCTGATAGTAACTTTCAATCGAACCTGGCATACCAAAATGTATTACAGATCTTATGTCTGGTTTATTAATTCCCATTCCAAATGCATTTGTCGCAACTATGATGTCAGATTTATTGTCGGTGAAAAATTCCTGTATTGTTTTTCGTTCATCCTTTGTCATTCCAGCATGATATGGGAGGGAATTAAAATTCTGTTTAAGTAATTTTTCATTTAGATCTTCGGTATCTTTTCGAGTTGGGCAATAAATAATTTTTGAACCTTTAATTTCATTTAAAAAATCATAAATTTTTTCTACTCGATTTTTAATTTTTATTACTTCTAAATATATATTGGCTCTAAAAAATCCTTTTACAAAAATTTTAGGTGTTAGAAGTTTAAGTTTTTGAATTATATCAGCTCTAACTTCTGGTGTTGCCGTTGCTGTAAATGCTGCTACTGTGCATCTGGGTATTTCATTGAAAACATCAGGAATTTTAAGATAACTTGGTCTAAAATCGTGTCCCCATTGACTTATGCAATGTGCTTCATCAACTGCTATGAGTGATACTTTAATTTTTTTTATAAGTTCTTTAAAACCATCTGTGTTGAATTTTTCTGGAGAAACGTAAAGTAATTTAATTTTGCCTTCGAGAATTTTTGCACTTATTATTTGCTGTTCTTTGAAAGTTTGAAAACTGTTTAAATAAGCTGCTGGAATTTTATGTTTAATTTGTTCAACCTGATCTTGCATTAAGGAAATAAGTGGTGAAATTACAATCGTTAATCCTTCAAGGATTAAAGAAGGTAATTGATAACAAATTGATTTACCAGCACCAGTAGGTAAAATTGCAAGAATATCATCACCTTGAAGGATTGATTTGATTATCTCTTTCTGGGGCTCACGAAATGAAGTATAGCCAAAGATATCGAACAAAATTTTATTCAAATCAAGTGATGTCATATTCATTTATTATTAACCGAGTGATAGACAAAAATACGATTTAGTTGAAAAGAAAACTTTTGAAATGATATAATGTTAATTTGAAATCCAAAATAGAATAAGAATTGATTTTCTGTTTGTTATAAAAATTGATTGTTTATCTAATTTGGTTTTAATTAATCTTTTATGCGCGATCCTTTGATTTGCCGTAAGTTTTGAAGATTAATGAAGATACAGTAATAATTCAAAGCAAAAACATAGATTAATAAAAGTCGGGTATAAGGTAAGAGTATTCAACAATTATTTTTGATAGGATTGAGTAAAATTTAATTTGATTCTCGTCTGAGTTGATTAGATTTTTGATGTTTTTATTTAAGTCTTCTAAGTTCTGAAATTTAATTTTTTCCATAGAACCATTAACTGATCTTATCATCAGTGTGTTTTTGTCAATAAAGATAAAACCTGGTGAGGATGAATTAAAAAATTCGAGATAGTCAGTAAATATTGTTAATTTATTTTTGTATGGTTTTCCATTGTAAGGACAGAATGTTTCACAATTTCCGCATTCGTTACAAATAGAATCAATGTGGATGATTTCGAATTTATCTTTGAAAATTTCATTATCAAACGGGATGGCTAGATTAGCTCTATTTGGGCAAACTTCAACGCATTTGTTACATATTACATCACAAAGTAAACATCTTTCACCAAGTTCTTTAAAATTTAAAGATAAATCAAAATTTACGATTCCTCTTTTATTATCAATCATTTCTAACATTTCTTTTTTGAAATTTTTCTTCAGTTCAAAATCAATTCGAATTTTTTCTCGTTTTAATATTGCTTCAGCAACTTTTTTCCCATCGGCAATTGATTCAATGACAGTCGATGGACCACGCAGTGCATCACCACCAACAAAAACATTTTTTATTGATGTCTCGTTTGTTTCTGGATCTATGATGATTTTATTTTTTTCGTCAAGTTTAATTTGATTCATTATTAAAAAGTTCAGATCTGTTTTTTCACCAATTGCTGTAATTATTGTATCAGCATTTAAATAGATAAATTCATTTTCAACGGGAATTGATTTTTGTCTGCCATCTTCATCAAAATCAGAAAGAACCATTTTTTGACATTTTAATTGTTCTCCATCAAACTCAACTGGTTGGAGTAATTCAAGGATTTTTATTCCATCTTCAAGAGCAGCATTTAATTCTTCTTTATCAGCGGGCATATATTTTATCGTTCTTCTATAAACAATAGTTACATTTTCAACTTCCTCAATTCTTTTAGCTGCTCGTGCTGCATCCATTGCTGAGTTACCACCACCTACAACAATTACATTTCTACCTAATTTAATTTTCTCTTTTTTATTAAATCGTTTTAGAAAATCTAATGCATCAAAGACATTTTCATTTTTAAAATTTAGCTTTAATTCGTTCGGAATTTCAGCTCCGATTCCAATAAAAATGTATTTGAAACCTTTATTTTTCAATTGATCAATTTTTAAATCAAATGGAGAATTGTAAATTATCTCGACTCCGTGTTTTTGAATGAACTCAACATCTTTATCAATTACCTCTTGAGGAATGCGAAATTGAGGTATAGTATGTCGAACAGTCCCACCTGCTTTATTTGTTTTTTCAAAGATCGTTACTTTGAAACCAGCCCGAGAAAGGAAATATGCTGCTGCTAAACCTGAAGGTCCTGCACCAATTATGGCTATTTTTATTCCATTTTTATTTTTTTCAGAGTTCGATTTGAATTTTTTCAAATATTCTTCAAATGCATTTTCAACAGCGAATTTTTTTAGGTCTCTAATTAATACAGGAAAATCGTAATCCCATCGATTACATTTGGTCATGCATTGATGGTCACAAATATAACCTGTAATATGTGGCAAAGGATTTTTCTCAATTATCACCTCAAAAGCTTCTTGAAATCTACCCTGAGAAGTCAGATAAACATATTCTGAAACATCTTGATGAATTGGACATATTACTTCACAAGGAGCTATATAGCAATCGAATGCAGGTAAATCTTTATTAATTTTAACTACTTCTATTTCCTTAAAATCTTTTTTATAGTAAGGTGATTCCAGTGCTTCATCACAAAGTTCTTTTAATTTTTCCAGATTTACTTTAGGTGTCTTGATAATTTCATTAGAATCGTTTTCTACACTATTAACAATCTGAGTTAGTCTGAGATATCCACCAGGCTTTAATAGTTCAGTTGCAAAAGTAACAGGGAAAATTCCTGCATCAACAATTTTTGAAGCATTGTTAATATTCGCACCACCTGAATAAGAAATTATTAGATCATCTGGAAATTCTTTTGCAAGTTCATAAGCGAGATTAATTGTCAGAGGGAAAAGCGCTCTTCCACTCAAATACATTTCGTCACCAGGAAGTGTTTGTTTTGTATTTACAACCCCAAGAGTATTAGAAAGTTTAATTCCAAAAGTAATTGAATTTTTTTTAGCAAGTTCAATTAACCTTTTAATCATTGGTATTGCTTCTTCTAACTTTAAATCTTTTTCAAATGATTCTCTTTTGATCTTGATATAATTGTAACCGAGTCTATCTAAAATTTCTCTTACTCTTTCATAGCCAAGCAATGTTGGATTTAATTTTATGAAAGTTGTCAGTTGTTTTTCTATGATAAGATATTTTGCTATATCCTCAATTTCATTTGCAGGACAACCATGCATGGTTGATAAGGTGACAGAGTCAGATACGGAATTAAGTGGGACATCAAAAAATTCCTTTAACGATTCATTTAAATACTTTTTTAGAAAATCTGTTTCTTGATAAGATCTATAAATTTCGTTCAAATATTCATAGTATTGAACTGTGCTCTGTGGCATTTTCATTTTTTCGATAAAAGAATTAATCTTTTCGGATTTAATGCCTTTCAAATCATATCCAACGCTCATGTTAAAGACTGTTGTTGAGAATCTGCAAAGCGAAAAATCAAAGCAACTATTAAGTAACTCCACAATTAACTTTGCCTTTAAATATTCTTCAAAACTTTGTTCTAAACTAAGTTCCTGAGACCATTCAACATTGTAACCTTCATCTGCTACATCAATGCATGGTTTTGCTATCTCAAGTTCATCCAGAATTTGAACGGTTTTTAATTCAATAAATCTTCCGCCAGCAAGGAAAGAGGCAATTATGTTTTGAGCTAATTGAGTATGAGGTCCAGCTGCAGGTCCAAATGGAGTTTCCAGTAAATATTTATCGAACTTGTAAAGATTTTTATTTCTTTTTCTGAAAAACTTTGATTCAGGTATTCCGAAAATTGATTTTTGTGAGTTTAATTCCCGAAAAATCCATTGTAATAAATTTTTGACTGGTAAAGTTTTCATTCTTAGAGCCATGATTCAAATACCTGTGTGTTATAAGAAATATTAATTCTGTGTAAATTTAAGAAAAAATAAAAATGAAATAATCGAAAGGAAGAAAATCTTTGAATCTTAAATCAGCTATTCTTGAGAAAGCTAATTTATACAGCGATTATACAGCTAAAAATCTTTCAAAACTTGTTCAAACAAAGTCTTTAAGCACAAAAGAAAAAGATGTTGCTCTACTTATTAAATCAATGATGGAAGAGGCTAATTTTGATGAAGTTGGAATTGATGGACTTGGAAATGTTATTGGCAGAATTGGTAATGGAAGAAAAGTTATTGCAATCGATGGACATATTGATACGGTTGATGCTGGTAATTTAGGTAATTGGTCTTTTGATCCGTTTTCGGGTGAAATAAAAGATGGTTATGTTTTTGGAAGAGGTTCTGTTGATCAAAAAGGTGGTGTTGCAGCTTTTATTACAGCTGGTAAAATTCTTAAAGAAATCGGATTACAAAATGATGCAACTGTTTACTTTATCGGTTCGGTTATGGAAGAAGATTGTGATGGGCTTTGCTGGAAATTTATTGTTGAAGAAGATAAGATTAAACCTGATGTTGTAATAGTCACTGAACCAACAAAATGTAATATCTATCGTGGTCAGAGAGGAAGAATGGAAATTGAGGTTTCATTCAATGGACTGTCTGCTCATGGCTCAGCTCCAGAAAGAGGAGTAAATGCAATCTATCTTGCCGCTCATTCTTTGATCGAAATTGAAAAATTAAATGAAAAACTTGCGAGAGATGAATTTCTTGGTAAAGGATCAGTTACATGTTCACAAATTGTTTCGGATAGCCCTTCTCTATGTGCAGTTGCTGATTACTGCAAGTTTCATCTTGATCGTCGATTGACCTTTGGTGAGAACAAACAAATCGCCTTAGCTCAGATTGAAGAAATAGTTAAGCCTTACAATGGTAAAGTGGAACTTCTCTTTTATGAAGAAACTGCTTATACCGGTAAAAAGTATGGAATGGAAAAATATTATCCCACCTGGAAACTTGATTTAAATCACCCTGTAATCCAAAAAGGTATTGAAGTTTACAAAGAGCTTTTTAATTCTGAACCTGTAGTAGATAAGTGGACTTTTTCAACAAATGGAGTTGTGATTAATGGATTGTTTGGTATTCCGGTAATTGGGTTTGGACCTGGTGATGAAGTATATGCTCATGCACCTGACGAAAAATGTCCAATTGAAGATTTAATTAAAGCCTCAGCATTTTATTCAATGTATGTTCAATTATTCTAAAATAATAGGGAGTAAAAATGGAAAAAAAATTTAAAGGGAAACATTTTCTTTCTGAAGATGACTGGACAAAAGAAGAACTTGATGTAGTTTTCGAAACAGCATTCGAATTGAAACAAAAATTTTATGCCGAAGAACCAACTCTTTACCTTCCTTACAAAACCTTGTTTATGATTTTCTTTGAGCAATCAACACGAACAAGAAATTCAATGGAAGCTGGAATGACCCAACTCGGTGGTCATGCTCATGATTTGACTGCCGATAAAATGCAAATATCTCATGGTGAATCAGCTAAAGACACTGCGATAATTTTATCGAGAATGGGACATGGAATAGCCTGTCGGAATTGTTTTTATGGGATTGGTAAAAAATATCTTGATGAAATGGCAAAGCATGCAACAGTTCCTGTTATGTCTCTTCAAGATGATGTGTATCATCCATTCCAGGGACTGGCTGATTTAATGACAATTTTTGAATACTTTGGTAGAAATCCAAAAGGATTGAAAGTTACAATTTCATGGGCATATGCAACTTCACATGCAAAGCCTCTTTCTGTTCCACAATCTCAAATTCTACTTTTTCCTCGATATGGAATTGATGTTACCATAGCTCATCCTAAAGAATTTCCATTGACAAAAAATATTGTCGAGAAAGCTTATAAAAATGCTGAAGTGGGTGGTGGCAGTGTGAGATTTACAAATAATATGGACGAAGCTTTTGAAGGTGCTAATGTTGTAATTCCAAAAAATTGGGGTGGTTTTGCTTTCTATGATGTAGATTACTATTTGCAGAATGAAGAAGAATGTAAAAAAGAAATGAAAGCAAATCTCGAAAAATATAAAGATTGGATTTGTGATGAAAGAAGAATAAAACTTGCAGCTAAAGATGTTAAATTAATGCACGCTCTGCCTGCCGATCGTGGCAAAGAAGTAACCGATGAAGTAATTGACAATCCTGATATTTCAATTGTTTATGATGAAGCAGAAAATCGGTTACACACTGCAAAGGCAATAATGGCATTGACAATGTAAGATTGATTTTTGGATGTAAGAATTTTTCATCAATTGTTCATCAAATGTTATTTCGAGACACTCTTTAGGCATATCAGAATTATGGGATTGTCTAAAAAGTGTTATTCTGTCACCTTGTCCCGATTTTTCGCAATCAGGGTCTATTTTTAGCTCATAATCTCAAGTTTAGATTCCAAAACAATTCTGGTATTCATCGGGACAGGGTTTGGAACAACACGTATTGGATAATTTCAGGTTGACAAAATAATACTTGCTGGACAGCCTCAATGTATTTTTAGTCTGTATAAAGCAACCAGTACTTTGGACTGAATAAATATTAAAATTCATTATTTGTTATTGCAACTAAAAATTTATGACGGTAATGAGATTTTCAAAAAGAAAGTGATAAAAGTTTTTTTGGAATTACTTGTATGATGAAAATAGCCTTTCATAGTTCCTTTATGATAACAGAATCTTTTCGCTATAAATGAAAGGATCAAAAGGTCAGAAAAATAGAAATTTTATTAAATTATTGAGTGTGTATTTAGTTAAATGCTAAAAATAGATAGATTAATTTCAGTATTAAGTAAATTACTAATAAAAAGAATAAATCCTGAAGAAAATAGAATAGTAGTTAGTAAAAAATTTTCAAAGAAATTAATCAGAGGAGGTTGTCGTGAGATTTTTTTTAATATTTCCACTATTACTTTTTTTAATTCAAACATCTTATGTATCAGGTGAACAAATGAATCCGATCAAAATAATTCCAGAACCACAGTTTGTAATGTCTGCGTCAGGTAAATTTTTTATCAACAAGAGTACAAAACTTGTTTTTGATGAATTTGTAGAACGGTCAGAGTTTTTTAAAACTTTATTAATTGACGAATTAAAATCAAAAACTAAAGAAAATTTAAATCTTAAAATTTCAAAATCACCTCAATCAAAAAATTTTATCTACTTTGGTTCTTTGTCTGACAACGAGTATGCCTGGCAATTCAAAGAGATCATCAGAGAAAAGAAATTACTCGATAAAAAAGAAGCTTATCTATTAAGCGTTGAACAAAATCGAATTGCTATACTTGCAAATAATTCACAGGGTGCTTTTTATGGCCTGATGAGTCTTTTTCAATTATTTGAATCTGATAATTCAAAAAAGACTTTTGTAGATGGTTGTCTGATTGTTGATTTCCCTGCTTTTCCATTAAGAGGAATATCAGATGATATTGCTCGTGGTCAGGTTTCAACACTCGATGATCTCAAAAAAATTATTCGACTTATTGCCAGATATAAGATGAATGTGTATCAACCATACTTCGAGGATGCAATTGAATTGAAATCATTTCCAGATGTAGGATTAAATAGAAGCCGACTTTCTCAAGAAGAAATAAAAGAATTGGTTAAGTATGCTGAAAATTATTTTGTTGAAATAATTCCCATTTTTCAAACGCTTGGTCACTGGGAAAATTTACTGATTCAATCAAATTACTATGAACTTGCAGAATTTCCAGGTGCTGCATCACTTGATGTAACTAATGATAAAACTTATGATTTTCTTGATAAATGTATAGCAGAGCTTTCCGTACTTTTTCCATCTAAGTATTTTCATGCAGGACTTGATGAATCGTGGGATGTTGGTTTTGGTCGAAGTAAAAAATTAACTGAAAAAATAGGATTAGCAGCTGTTCATGCAAATCATTATAAAAAAGTAAATGAGTTAGTCAAAAAATATGGCAAACATATGATGATGTATGGTGATATCATTCATAACCATCCGGAAATTTTTGAAATGCTTCCAAAAGATATAATTGTAGTTGATTGGAGATATGGTGTGAATGATTACGAACCTTTTGTTAAAAAATACAAAGATTATAACCAGCCTTTTATTTGCTCTCCTTCCGTCACAAATTACAATAGAATCTTTCCGCATATAGTAAACTCACTTTTGAATATTCAGCTATTTGCAAAGGTATCATATGAATATGGATCAATTGGATTAATAAATTCAAATTGGGGTGATAATGGTGGAGAAAATTTGAGAGAATTTAACTGGTTTGGCTATGCATTTGGTGCTGAGTGTGCTTGGAATCCTTTGAATGCTGATATTTATAAATTCAAAGAAAAATTTTACCACGAATTTTTTGGTTTTAATAATCCATCAATTGATGCTCTCTTTATGCTTTTGAATGATTTTGGTGCAGCATTTAATCAATATGACTTCTGGAGAAATCCTTTTGTTAAATGGAACAATACAATTAATTATCAGGAACAAAATTTTATTCTCTTTGGAGAAACTGTAAAATCAAAAGCTAAAACTTCATTCGAATTGATTAATGATTTGAAAAGATTACCAGTAAAAAATAAATCATATCTGGATTATCTGGAATTTGTTGCTCACCAGGCTGATTGGTATGGTAACAAACTTGTTTATTCAGTTAACATTAAACGAATAATTGATAAAAAGAATGGATTTTTACAAAAAGATGAAAGAAACCTTATTAGTAATATGTGTGATGATATGATTAATCGTTTATACAAATTGAAAAAAGATTTTAGAGAACTCTGGTTGAGAACGAACAAAGAGAAGGGATTGGAATTGATAGAGAAAGAAAAATATGATCGACAAATTTTTGCATGGAAGAGAATGAAAGATGCTCTTAAACAGGAAATTGTGGAATATGATCAAACAATCAAAAGTCAATGGATGTATCATCCAGATTCGAATCCAGGACAAAAAGATAAACAGCAGATTGAAGAAGCCGTTTTTGTAAGAGATTTAATCGTGAAAGACAAAATCCAATCTGCACTTGTTCATTTAATGGGAGATTCTTACTGTGAACTTTATGTGAATGATAAATTTGTAGGGGATGTGAGAGGAAGAAGAACTTTATCTTTGTTAGTTGAAAGTCAACGAGCAAAATTTTTTGATATTACAGATTTACTCAAACCTGGATTAAATAAGATAAAAATTATTGCTAAAAATTATGGTGAAAATGTATCAGCTGGAGTTAATGTGCAGATTAACCTTAAGACAACCATTTCAGAGTTTAGGTTTTTCCCAGATGAAAGCTGGAAAGTTAGCCGAGATGGTGTAACTTTTGTTGAACCTAAATTAATTCCTTTGAGGTTTGTTGCCTCTGAACCTGATTTTGAAAATAAAATTACAAGCTGGTATGAAAGATGAATTTTTCTAAACCACTGAGATCACAAAGATTCACAGAGAAGTTGATTAAAGTTTTTCTTCGACGCTTTTGATTTTATCTATCATTGTTTGTTCTTTGTCAATTCTCGTTCCAATTCTAACATTTGAAGAGATTCTTGGGACACCCATTTGATGTAATCTTTCATGACATTTTTTTATTGCATCAAAAACTTTATCCCAATCACCTTCAATGTTTGTCCCATTTGCGTGAAGCATTGTGTTCAAACCAGCTTCCTTAAAAATTCTTTCGCATTCTGCCACATAAGGCGAAAGGGAAAGTCCAACTCCAAGTGGAATTATGCTTACATCTACAATTACTTTCATTGCTAATCTCCATCTAAGAATTATTTACTAAATTTTTAATTTTTTTCAATAATAAATATAAAAATATTGTAGCTTTGTTTTTGATTTAAGAAAAATCCAGTGGTATTTGAGAGCCCTTATTGTTTTTTTGCAAAAAGATAGAAATAATTTATGGATTGAAATGATTTTAAACTTCAAGTAAAAACTCTGGTAATACTGTAAATTTGTATAAAAAATTTGATAAATAACTTTATATAGAGTCAAAAACGGAGGATAATTTGGTTAAATTTAGAAAAGATAGGTTAGATCAGATTTTTAATAAATTTCAAGAAATTCGGATAGCTGTACTTGGTGATTTAATGCTCGATGTTTATATATGGGGAAAAGTAGCGAGAATTTCACCCGAAGCTCCAGTTCCTGTTGTAGAAGTTCAGGAAGAATCATATAGATTTGGTGGTGCTGCGAATGTTGGAATGAATATAAAATCACTGGGTGGAATTCCAGTTTTAATTGGTGTTATTGGATACGATAGAGAAGGAACTATTATAGATTCGCTTATGAAAGAAAATGATTTTGAGAAGGATGGGGTTTTTTATGATGATGAAAGACCTACAACTGTTAAGACAAGAATCATTGCACACAATCAACATGTTGTAAGAATTGATAAAGAAGATAAAAGAAATATTTCTGAAGAAATGGAAAATAAAATCCTTCAATTCCTTAATGACAATGTTCAGAATTTAAATGCAATAATTCTTGAAGACTATAATAAAGGAGTATTAACAAAAAATCTTATTTCTAAGGTTATTCAATGTGCAAGAGATAACAATATCATAATAACAGTTGATCCAAAATTTGATAATTTCTTTGAGTACAAAAATGTGACTGTCTTTAAACCAAATAAAAAAGAAACTGAAGATGCACTTGGAATAAGACTTGACTCAGAAGAAAAAGTCATCGAAGCCTGTTATAAATTAAAAGATAAACTTAATCCTGATTTTTTAATACTTACAAGAGGTGAAAAAGGGATGACTTTATTTGGTAAAGATAGTGCTATTCACAACATACCTACTCGTGCAAGAAAAGTTGCGGATGTATCTGGTGCTGGAGATACTGTTATTGCAACTTTAACAATGGCATTGGCGGCTGGTGCTGAGATTGAAGAAGCTGCCACAATTGCAAATCTTGCTGCAGGACTTGTTTGTGAAGAAGTGGGAGTTGTTCCTATTGATAGAGATTTGCTTTATAACACTTTAATTGATGATGGGAAAAAATGAAGACATTATTATCATTAGAAGAATTTTTATCTATTAGACAAAAAATTAAAGAAGAAGGGAAGAAACTCGTTTTTACTAATGGTTGTTTTGACATAATTCATCGTGGTCATGTTGATTATCTTAATCGTGCAAAAGCTTTAGGTGATTATCTTATTGTTGCTCTAAATTCTGACGATTCTGTTCGACGATTAAAAGGTGAAGGTCGTCCAATAAATAAACTTGAAGATAGAGCATTTGTGGTTGCAAATCTCAAAGCTGTGGATTTTGTGGTAAGTTTTGAGGAAGATACTCCGTTCGAAATTATTTCTGCTATTATTCCTGATGTGCTTGTAAAAGGTGGCGACTGGAAAATCGATGAAATTGTTGGTCGAGATATTGTCGAAGCAAATGGTGGAAAAGTTTTTTCTCTGCCTTATGTGGAAAATTATTCCACTACTAATATTATTAATAAAATGAAAAGTAATGGTTAGTCAAATTGAGAATAAGGCTTGATAGTAAATATAGATTGAGATATAAATCCACAACATTTAAGATTTTTCATTTCATTGGTAAAGCTTTACTTTTTCTGTTCATTTTAGTTTTGATATTAATAGGATTTACTCAAACCAGTTACTTTAGAAATCTTCTTAAAAATCAAGTTATCGAGCTTGCTCAAAAAGAACTGAACGGAAATTTAAATATTGAATCAATTTATGGGACTTTGTTTTCAAGTCTTACGATAAAAAACTTTAATTACTCAATTGATGGTGTTGAATTTATTTCGGCTAAAACTGTTCATATCTCAATTAATCCACTTGCTTTGATTCAAAATAAAATTGTTGTTAATAAAATCTTTTTTGAAAATGGTCATGTAAATTTAATCCAATTTAAAGATGGGCAATGGATAACAGAAAAAATTCTGAAATATCCAGTTAAGAAGGATACAACTCCATCAAAAAAATTTAATTACATTGTTTCAATTAAATCATTAGTTTTTTCAGATTGTCAATTTGCATTAAAGACAAATGCTGACTCAACAGATTATTATAAATACACCGTTTATGATTCGTTTAATTATGATGATTTGGTGATTTCAGGATTGAATCTTAGACTTTCAACAATTTTAGAATTTCCCAAAAATGAATATGAACTCAAAATCCATGAATTTAGTTTTAATACCAATGTAAAGAATTTTTCTCTTGAGAAATTGAATTTAGATTTACGAGTGAAAGATCATACTTTATGGATTCAGCCATTAGCAGTAAAAACTAAACAATCTGACCTTAAAATTTATTTTCAGATTAATCAATTTGATCTAAGTGATTCTTTGCTCTTTGAAAAATTTCCTGATAAAAATATTGATATTAGAGTTGAAGCAGAACCATTTAACTTTGATGATCTAAGGTCTATCATTTCTGAAGTTGATATGTTAAGAGGCAAACTATTTCTTAATGCAGAAGCAAATGGTTCATTAAAAAATTTAAATGTTGATTATATAACAGCCCGATATGACTCAACGCGATTAAACATTCAGGGAATTTTATTCAATCTTGATGAACCAGAAAACCTTTATATCAAAGCTAAGGTTTTAAACTCTGTAGTTTTCCTTAAGGATGTTTCAAATCTTTTGCCTTTTTATAGTATACCATCGTTTGAAGGACTTGGAAAATTGAATCTTAATATTTTATATGAAGGGGCACCACTTAATTTTAAAACTGATTTAAGTGTTTTAAGTTCATATGGCGAAATTACAGGTACATCAAAATTTAATTTTACAAGGACTATTCCGAATTACTCACTGGAGGTGGTAACTAAAAACTTAAATTTACTTCCAATTATTAATACAAGTAGCTTAGTCAATTCAAAACTAAGAATTGATGGTGAAGGATTTGAAATTAAATCATTGAATACCAGATTAAACTTTGTCGCTTTAAATTCTTCTTTTGCTGAAAATAAAATAGATTCTCTTCATTTGGAATTTGTAGGGAAACAAAAAAAATTAGATTTTGACTTTTCTGCTGTTTTAACTAATGCAAATGTACTATTAAAAGGCTTGATTGATTTTCAAAATGTTCAAATTCCGACTTATAAATTTGATTTAGTTATGCAGAATGTTGATCCAGCAAAAAATTTATTTCTAAAAGACTTTCAGGGTAATCTTAACTTTGCTGGTATTTTAGAAGGTGAGGGACTGGATTTAAACAATCTAAATGCAAATCTAAAACTATCTATCTTACAATCGAATTTGAACAATATAGATATTAACGAATCCAATTTCTTATTAAAAGTTAATCACGCCGATACTAAAATAAAAACAATTAATGTCAGATCAGATTTTGTTGATATTGATGTAAATGGTAATTACAGATTTACGGATGTATTAAAAACTCTACAAGAAAAAATCAAATTAGTTCAGCATGAGATAGATAAAAAAATAAAATTATTTAAGCATGAAAAAGATTCTCTGATTTTTATTGTTCAAGAAAAAAAGTTAGTTGAGACAAAATCATCTGATGAAAAAGTAACTCCGAGTGAATTTAATCTAACTTATAAAATTGATTTCAAAAACTTTGATTTAATGAATGTATTTCTTAAAGGAATTAAAATAAATCTTGATGGCGCGATAAGTGGAAGAATCTCAAGTAATAATCAGAAATTTATTTTTGAAAACCGAGCTAATGTTAAGGATTTCTGGATTATTGATTTGAATCAATCACTGAGAGCAAAAAATACCGACTTTATGTTTACACTTGAAACACAAAATGGTTCTGATGATGTAGAGAAAATTAAGCTTATAACTTCGGTAGAATCAGAAAAGATCTTTACCGGTTCAAATATTGAAAATTTAAGTATTCAAGTAGATTATGATTCGGATGTATTTAAGTATAAAATTTATTCAGTTGTTGATTCACTTCTCTCGATTCGTTCTGAAGGAACATTTGATATTTCTACTCCAAATTTAAGAGCAACTATTGATAAGGCAACTATAACATACAAGAAATACAAATTAACAAATCAAGGGCAGTTGATATTTTCTTTTGGTAAGGATAAAGTAAATTTCGAACAATTTGTCTTAAGAAGAAAAAGAGAATTGTACACAATTTCTGGCGAGTTCGATTATGAAGGAAAACAAAATTTAAAACTCAATATAGAAAAACTTGAACTTTATGACCTTGTATTGAATTTCTTCCCGAACATTACAGAAGAAATTAGTGGTGAGTTGACAGTTAATATTACCATTAATGGTTCTTCTCAATCACCTTTAATTAATGCATCATTTGATTTAACAAATCTTGAAATTGGAGAAGATTTACTCGGAAATTTTAACGGAAAAATCGGTTACGAAAATAAATTACTTAATGTATTTGCTTCATACATTGATTCAATATATCAGGGGAATGATTTTGAGTTGAGTGGATACTTACCAATTGATTTATCCTTTAAGGAAGGAAATGAACGACTAATTAAAAACAAAGAATTTGAGATTCTAATAAACTTAAATGATTTTAATCTTCAACCATTAAGAGGATTAATTACATCATTCAAGAATATCGAAGGTTCATTAAATGGGAAACTCAGAATTACTGGTACTTTTGATAAACCAGAATTTTACGGAACAGTTACATCAAGAAATATGAACTTCATACTTGCACAAAATAACTTAAAGTATTCATCCGATATAAGTATTAAATTAAAGGAGAATAAAGTTATTCTTGAAAAGTTTGAAGTAGCTAATTTGAACACAAAGAAAAGAGGAAAACTTTTTACAAATGCAGAACTTGAAATAGATAATAAAGGAATAAAGAACTTGAAACTCACCACTTATGGGAGTTTGCTTGTTCTTGGTGCAGAGTCTCGTTCAGTATCACCAAAAGTTTATGGCGATCTTTTCTTTGAGACAGCCTCGCCAATTGTCGTAGAAGGAAGTTATAATAATTACAATATCACTGGTAATATTAACATAAAGGAATCTTCTTTAATTATACCTCCAATTCAATCTGAATATTCAACCGAAGAAGAAATGTTTGTTTATTCGTATGTTGATTACTCCCCTAAAATTGATCCAGCTGATATTGCGTTTCTTCAGGCAGAAAAAGAATTAAGGGGTCAGAAAAAAATAAAAGCTCAATCAAGTTCGAATGTATTATCTAAGGTAAAAGGTAGGATAAAAATTTCTTTGAAAAATAATGTAGCATTAGTATTGATTTTCAATCAAGAATTAAATCAAAGACTTTTTGCTGATCTTAAGGGAGAAGTGGTTTATAATTTTACCGACAATCAAACATCAACTCAAGGAGAAATCGAATTAACAAAAGATTCTTATCTGGTTTTTTATCAAAAATTTTCTGCTTCAGGCAAAATAAGATTCGAAAGTGAACTATCAAATCCTTATCTTGATGTTTTAGCATCATACTCAAATTATTACATTCAGGGTGATACATTAAACCAGACAGTAAAAGATGTTCTTGTAAATCTTAAACTCGTCGGTAAAGTAAGTGAGCTTGGTAAAAATCTCGTTAATAATCGAGAGAATATTGAAGTTTATATTGATGGTAATTTAGACCGCTCAAAAGATGCTTCTGATGTTGTTGCTTTCATTCTAGTTGGAAAATTTAAAGATGATTTAACCGCTGAAGATAAAACAGGAGCTCTTTCAAATTGGGGTGGAACATTTCAAAGTGCTGCAAGTTCATTACTCGGTTCTGTAGTAACTAATTTTGCAAATAGTATTCTGGGTGATGTCTTAAGAAATGTAGAATTAAGAAGAGTTGGAGAGGAAACAAGATTTAGTTTTGAAGGTCGTTTTAAAGATATTCGGTTCAAAGTTGGTGGTGGAACCGATGTATTTCAAAATTTTGCTCTCGCTAATATTCAGATTGAATATCCTGTATCGGATAAATTATTTTTAAGACTCGTCAGAAAATCCTCTCAATTACAAATTTCAAAATCTATTGAAATGACAAATGAAATAGGATTAAAATATAAAGTTGAATTTTGAACATTAGTGCTTATGAAAAAAAGAGAAATAAAAAATGAAGAAAACTAAAATCAAACAACAGATAGAAAAAATTTTACAAAATAGCCCCAATCGTGGCTATAAATCAAAAGAATTATCAAAAAAACTAAATATTAAATCTGAAGAAGAATATGCAAACTTAAAACAAATTCTTTCAGAACTTTATCGACAGGGTAAGTTAATTAAAAAAGGTAAACGATATCTACTTGTCCAAGATGCAAATCAAATTATTGGTAAACTTCAAATGACAAGAAATGGTTATGGCTTTGTGATACCTGAATCAAAAGAAAGTGAAGATATTTTTATCTCTGAAAGAAATTTAGGGACAGCATTAAATGGTGATAAAGTTCTTGTTGAAGTTTTTGCAAGATATAGAGGGAAAAATCAGGAAGGTGAGATCATTAAAGTTCTTGAAAGATCAACGGATGAATTTGTTGGTAAAATAGAAGCTTATCGTGGAGTTTATTTTTTAATACCTGATGATAAATTAATTCATCGAGATTTTTTTATACCAGAAGAAATGCTACATGGCGCCAGGCATGGAGATAAAGTAGTAATAAAATTAATTGAATGGACAACACCAAAGGTTAATCCTGTTGGTGAAGTAATTGAGATTCTCGGCAAGCCACTTGATCACACCACAGAAATGATTTCAATTGCTAGAAGTTTCAAAATTAGAACTAAATTCCCCGAAGATGTACTCGAAGAAGCAAATCAATTTTCAGAAGAAACAATCAAGAGCGAAATTCCAAATCGATTAGACATCAGAGATAAAATTGTTTTTACAATCGATCCAGCTGATGCTAAAGATTTTGATGATGCCCTATCAATAGAAGTAATTGATAAAAATCGTTTTCTTGTTGGAGTTCATATAGCTGATGTAAGTTTTTTTGTAAAAGAAAATTCATTTTTAGATCTGGAAGCACGAAAAAGGGGCACAAGTGTTTATCTTGTCAATTATGTTGTACCTATGTTACCTGAAGCATTATCCAATAAATGGTGTAGTCTGGTTCCCGGAGAAGACCGCTTGTGCTTTTCTGTTTTTATTGAAATGAATAAAAAAGCGGAGGTTTTAAACTACCGAATTGAGAAAACTGTCATTAATAATAAAAGAAGATTTACATACGAAGAAGTTGAAGAAATATTAAAATCTGGTAAGGGAGATTTTGCTGAAGAACTTATTACATTAAACGAACTTGCAAAAATTTTATTTAAGAAAAGAATACAAAATGGTGGAATTGATTTTGTAACTGATGAAGTAAGATTTATTCTCGATCCTGACGGAATCCCTGTCGAAGTAAAAAAGAAGGAACACCTTCAGAGCCATAAATTAATCGAAGATTTTATGCTGCTTGCTAACAAAATAATTGCACAGGAAGGCAAAAAATTTGAAGATATTAAAAAGGTTCCTTTTATTTACCGTATTCACGATGTCCCTGATGAAGAAAAAATCAGACAACTTGCAAATCTGGTAAATTCACTTGGTTATAAATTAAACATAGCAGGCGGGGTTAAATCAAAAGCTCTTCAAAAATTACTTGAGCAGATCAAAGATAAACCTGAAGAAATTCTCATTAATGAATTAATGATTCGATCAATGGCAAAAGCAGAATATTCTGAAAAAAATATCGGGCATTATGGTCTTGCTTTTAAGTATTATACTCATTTTACTTCACCAATTCGGAGATATCCAGACCTGGTGGTGCACCGTTTAATTAAAGAATATGAAAAAGATATTTCTCCCAAACGTGCTAATGAACTAAGAAAAAATATTCCAGAGATTTGTAAAACAAGTTCTGTTGCAGAAAGAATTGCAATGGAAGCTGAAAGGGAAGCCATTAAATTTAAACAAACACAATTTATGAAAAATCGAATTGGTGAAGAATTTGATGGAATTATTTCTGGTGTACAGGCATTTGGTATTTTCGTGGAGTTAACCGAAAATCTTGCTGAAGGTCTTGTAAGGTTAAAAAATATGCCAGGGGATATTTATTTTTATGATGAAAATAAATATGCTTTAATTGGTAAGTTAAATAAACAGGTTTATAGACTTGGTGATCTTGTAAGAGTTAGGGTTATCGGAGTAAATGAAGAAAGGAACGAAATCGATTTTGAGCTTGTTGAATAAATAAAATTTGAAAGGTGGATAGCGATGCTTAAAAAAGTTTTGTTTTTATTAATTATTGGGTTAATCGTTAATCACTCTCCTGGTTTAGCACAATTCGGAAAAAATAAAGTTCAGTATAAAAAATTTAATTACTATTACATCCAATCGAAACATTTTGATGTTTACTTTACCGACGGCGGTGAAAGATTGGCAACCTTTGCTATTGTTGCTGCTGAATCTGCTTTAGCATCAATTCAGAAAAATTTTAAGTACAATATTAACAATCGAATCTCTATAATTGTGTATAATTCACACAATGACTTCCAGCAGACCAATGTAATAAGTGAATATCTTGAAGAAGGCATTGGTGGTGTAACTGAACTTTTCAAAAACAGAGTTGTTGTTCCGTTTGAAGGCTCTTATGATCAATTTCGTCATGTTATCCATCACGAACTAGTTCATGCTGTGATGAATGATATGTTTTATGGTGGGTCACTTCAATCCATTATTTCAAATAATATTACTTTGAATTTACCATTGTGGTTTATGGAAGGACTCTCAGAATTCGAGTCACTTGGTTGGGATCCCCACTCCGATATGTTTTTAAGAGATGCAACTATTAATCAATACTTACCAGACATAAATAGACTTGATGGTTATTTTGCTTATCGTGGGGGGCAGTCAGTATTCTGGTTTATTTCAAAAAAATATGGGCAGGAGAAAATTGGAGATTTATTAAATCGTATTCGTGGACAGGGAAGTTTTGAAGGTGGTATTAAGGCAACTTTTGGTTTTGATCTTCAAGAGTTAAATGAAAAATGGAAAAAAGAACAGAAAATTCTTTACTGGCCAGATATAGAAATAAGAAAAGAACCAAATGAATTCGCAAAGCAATTAACCGATCATACTAAAGATGGTGGATTTTACAATACTTCACCAGCTATTTCTCCACAAGGTGATTTGATCGCTTTCATTTCGAATCGTGATGATTATTTTGATGTATTTTTGATGTCTGCAACAGATGGTAAAATCATTAAAAAACTTGTTAAAGGAAACACTACTGCAAATTTCGAAGAACTTCATATTCTTACACCAGGTCTATGCTGGTCACCAGATGGGAAGAAAATCGCTTTGTCTTCTAAAGCAGGTGCATCCGATGCGATTTTCATAATAGACATTAAGACCGGGAAACATCAAAAATTAAATTTTCAACTTGATGGTATTTTTTCTGTTGATTGGTCTCCAGATGGGAAAAAACTTGCGTTTGTCGGTTTGTATAAACATCAATCGGATATTTATATATATGATCTTGAAACTAAAAAGCTTGTCAACCTAACAAATGATATTTTTAGTGACTCAGATCCGCATTTTTCCCACGATGGAAAATCAATTTATTTCTCTTCAGATAGAGGCGATTACACTGAGCTTGCTTCAAGAGAATATTTCTTCGATATTATAAATCATAACTATCGGCAAGTTGATATCTACAGAATTAATGTTGAGACCAGAGAAATTCTGAGAATAACTGATTTACCAAATAGCAATGAAACTTCTGTAGTTGCTTCAAGAGATGGGAAATACCTCTTCTTTATTTCTGATATAAATGGTATAAATAACATTTACCTTAAGGATATTTCAAATGTTATCTTTGATGAAAACTATTCCGTTCTTATTAAATCAGAGGATGATCTAAAACCTCTGACTAATTCTTTGAATGGAATTTATCAAATAAGTCTTTCTAATGACGGAAAGCGATTAGCTTTTAGCTCAATGTATAAGGCGGCTTATAACATTTTTGTTATGACAAATCCAGTCGAACAAATAACAGATTTTGTAAAGCTTCCATTGACAAAATTCGTTCAGGCAAAGCTTGCCGAAAAGAAAACAATGGATACATTAAATGAACCTCTCAAGGTCCAGATAAAAGAAAAAGTTGAAATTACTTATAGTGATTCAATTTTAATAAAGACAGGAAACATTGTTGATACAAGTAGTACCTTTTCTGAAATAGCACGACAAAATTTTACTAACTATATTTTTAATGAAAAATTTGTCACAAAGAAAGTTAGTCAACCCGATACAAATCTATTTTCTTTTGATAGGAAAGATTCACTTGGCAATTTTATAATTAATAAATATAAAATTAATTTCACTCCCGATATTGTTTATGCCAATGCAGGTTTTTCAACATTTTATGGTTTACTTGGAACAACAATATTGGCTTTCAGTGATATGATGGGTGATCATCAAATCATTGGAATTACAAGTCTGAATATTGATTTAAAAAACAGTGATTACGGTATTGCATATTTCTATCTTCCCGAAAGGACAGATTTTTCATTTCAAGCATTTCATACAGCACGATTCTTAATTCAAGAAAGAAATAGATATTATTATCTTTATCGTTATAGAAATTATGGTACATTCTTTTCAGCCTCTTATCCAATTGATAAATTTTATCGTTTAGAGGGTGGATTTAGCTGGTTAAATGTTCGAAGAGATAACCTCGATATTTACGAAGAGCCACCTCAAACTCTATCTCTGTTCATTCCATCAGCAAGTTTCGTACACGATAATTCCTTATGGGAATTTACTGCTCCTTCAAGAGGAACAAGATATAATTTCACAATTTTTGGTGTTCCTGCTTTTAAGAAAAATTCATTTAGCTTTGGTACAGTTACAGGTGATTACAGAACTTATTTCAAATTTTGGAAAGAATATTCTTTAACTTTCAGGTTATCAGGTGGAATAAGTTTTGGAAGAAATCCACAAAAATTTATGATGGGAGGTACAGATAACTGGATTAATTATCAATTTGAGGAAAATCGAATTCCAATTGAATCAGCCGAGGATTTTTTGTTTCTTACCCCTGTACTCCCGCTTCGTGGTTATAATTATTCTCAAAAGTTAGGTACAAAATTCGCATTGATGAATCTGGAACTCCATTTCCCATTAATTAAATTATTACTAACAAGTCCATTACCTTTAATGTTTCAGAATATACGAGGAGTAGCATTTCTGGATATAGGTTCAACATGGACAAGAAATTCAGATTTTAGAGGTACAGTGAGAGATGTATACGGAAATGTTTATACAAAAGATTTATTGATTGGAACTGGTTTAGGTACAAGAATTTATTTCCTTGGTTTCCTGCTCAAGTTTGATTTCGCCTGGAATTATAACCTTGTTAATTTCTCTGATATGAAATTTTATTTATCCCTTGGAACTGACCTCTAATTGGAGGTCAGTTCGTTTGTCCTAAATTAATTTATTTTTTAGACTCAGAACCTTCACTTGAGGATTTTGTGGTTGCAGGTGAAGAATTACTTTTTTTGTAGTCTGTTATATAGAATCCACTACCTTTGAATATTAATCCCGAATGTAAACTAATTTGTTTTTGTGCAATTGAACCACATTTCGGGCACACAACTTGTGGTCTTTCATTTATTCCATGAAATAACTCAAATATATTTCCACACTTGATACATTTGTAATCATATGTTGGCATAATTCCCTCTATATTTAATTTTTACAAAATTCCGAAAAATTTTACACTCCATCAATTTTTAGATGATCAAAAAAATTTTAAGTTTCAAAAAAAATTAAATCTCAGAAAAAATCATAAAATATTAATGACTAAGTAAAAGACTAATTTTTACAAAATAAACATTTTAATCGTTATTTGTTCAGAATTTTCATCTTGAATATAATGAGCCTTTAATGAAATAAATGATGATAATAGATAAGACAATATTTTTATTAGAATCCAATTAAGTAAGTTATTCCATTAAGCAGACTTGTAAAAAGTTTTTATTCTTATTAAACTGAGCTTGAAGAGAGAGAGATTAATTATGAAAAAGTTTTCTATTACATTAATATCACTATTAACCATATTATTTTCCGGATGTATAAATTTAGAAATTGAAACTTTTATTGGTGGTGATGGGAGTGGTTCAGCTATTATTCATTATTGGACAAATCTAGAAATTCTTTATAATGATACAAGTTCTTCCAATAACTTTTCATTTAATAAAGATGTAATCAGGAAAAATTTCGGGGCTGATAATATTGAAATAAAATCAATTAAAGTTTGGGAAAATAAGTCTGATTCAACTTTTCATACAGAGGTTAAAATTGTATTTGATGATATTACTAAGTTGAACGAATGTATATTCTTTAAAGATTACCAGATAAGATTTTTTGATGGAGCTCAGGGGCAAAAGATTTTTGAACAGAGGATAAGAAATTTTAATCTAAACTTCCCAGGACAGAATGAATATTATGTAAAATATATTTATCATTTCCCCGGCACTATAATTACGGATAACGCAACAGAAAAAAGAAACAATACATTGATATGGAAATTTTCACTGGATCAATTAAAAGACGAAAAGACTCTATCTGTAACCTTTAAGGTACCAATAAGTTCTGGGCTTAGTTATGTAATTACAATATCAATATTAATTCTCATTGCTTTATGGTTGATATTGATTCTTCGTAAAAGAAAAAAACGGCTTGATGAATAATGAATATGGGGTGAATTTAAGTTTTAATTCATCATAAACATTTGATTGAAATCTAGATGAGTTTTTAGTATTTTAGCAAATCTTTGTGAAGAGTTTAATAAGGAACATCAAGAGATATAATGAATCATCAGGTACGCGATTTTAAGGTTTTTGCCGGGAATTCAAATAAACAGTTAGCAGAAGCAATCGGAAAAGAACTAAAAGAAACCCTCGGTAAAGATTTTGTAGGCCATTGTGAAATAAAAAGATTTAGTGATGGTGAAATCTGGGTTAAATACGCAGAAAATATTCGTGGAAGCGATGTTTTTATCATTCAATCGACAAATACTCCTTCTGATAATCTTATTGAACTTTTAATTATGATTGATGCAGCAAGGAGAGCATCGGCAAATAAAATTACTGCTGTGATTCCATACTTTGGATATTCAAGGCAGGATAGAAAAGATCAACCGAGAGTTTCTATAACTGCTAAATTGATTGCAAATTTAATTACGGTTGCTGGTGCTGATAGAGTAATTTCTATGGATTTACACGCAAGTCAGGTTCAGGGATTTTTTGATATCCCCTTTGATCACCTTTATGCTTCAGCGACTTTTTTTAAGCAAATTGAAAAACTAAATTTAAGTAATCTCGCTGTTGTTTCACCTGATGTAGGTGGTATTAAATTGGCTCGAGCATATGCTAAAAAGTTTAATGCTGATCTTGTGGTAATTGACAAAAGAAGACCTGCTCAAAATGTTACAGAAATTATAAATATTATCGGTAATGTAGAAAAGAAAAATGTTTTGCTTGTTGACGATATAATAGATACAGCAAGCACTTTTTCTCAGGCAGCTCATTTATTAAAAGAAAAAGGTGCGGCTTCAATTATTGGCATTTGTACTCATGCAGTCTTCTCGGCTAATGCTGTTGAATTATTAAATAATTCTCCAATTGATAAATTGTTTGTGACCGACACTATCTATAATCCTAAAATACATGAGGTAAAAAATTTAGAATTAGTTTCAGTAGCAAAAACTTTTGCTCTGGCAATTCAATATACTTTCGAATATAAATCGATTAGTTCATTATTTGATACATATAAAGATTGAAAAAAGGAGTGAATAAATTATGGCTCAAGTTACAATTTCGGGTATAAAAAGAGAATTAAGCACTAAAGGTTATTTAACTAAATTAAGACAGAAAGGTTATGTGCCTGCTGTTTACTATGCCCACGGGGAAGATAATATTTTCCTGGCAATACCGGAAAGTAAAGTCAAACCAATTGTATTTTCTTCAGAAACTTATTTAATAAACCTTGAAATCGAGGGCGTTGGTACAAAATCTTGTATATTAAAAGAATTCCAGCTCGACCCGGTCACTGACAAAATAATTCATGTCGATCTTCATGGATTGAAAGCAGGTGAAAAAATTACTGTAGAAGTAGCAGTACATTTAGTTGGAACTCCCATCGGGGTTAAAGAAGGTGGACTTCTTCAACATTCACTTCACAAAATTGAAATTGAATGTTTACCAAATGAAATTCCAGATAAAATTGATGTCGATGTCTCCAAATTAAAAATTGGAGATTCTATTCATGTTAAAGATTTAAATCTTTCTGGAGTTAAAGTTTTAACCAATCCAGACACTACTATAGTTACAGTAATTCACAAAGCAATCCATGAAGCTGCTCCGACTGAAGCAGCAGGAACAGAACAAGCTGAACCTGAGGTTATTCAAAAAGGAAAGAAGACTGAAGAAGAAGAATAAAATGGGTTTGCTTTGCGAGTGATTGTTGGTTTAGGAAATCCGGGTAGTAAATATTCTGATACAAGACATAATATAGGATATAAAGTAGTTGAGAATCTAGCTTATAAAAGAAAACTCAATTTCAATAAAGTAAGCACAAAGTATTTACTGGCAAAGGGTAAAGTTAATAATTTTGAATTCTCTTTACTTCTTCCCTTAACTTATATGAATCTTTCGGGTGAAGCAGTTAAGGAATTCTATTCAAAATACAATTTCCTTTTGAGTGAAATGCTGGTAGTATGTGATGATATTAACCTTTCCGTTGGTAAAATTCGATTGAGATCAAAAGGTTCTCATGGTGGTCATAATGGATTATTATCTATTATAGAAGCTTTGCAATCCACCAATTTTCCAAGATTAAGAATTGGCATCGGTAACAATTTCGAGAAAGAAAAACAAGCCGAATATGTACTTTCATCTTTTAATGAGGAGGAAAAACCATTTATAAATGAATCAATAGAAAAAGCTACTTTAATTTGTGATACTTTTTTAGAGGGAGGTATCAAAGCAGCGTTGGAGACTTATTCTAAAATTCAGTCAGTAAAAAAATCCAATCCAACAAATAAAGGGGTAATAAAATGAATTCTTTAATCTATCTTTTACCAGTCATAGCTGTTTTAGGTCTTTTATTTGCTTATTTCAAGAGCAAATGGATACTTAAGCAGGATGCAGGGAATGAAAGAATGCAGGAAATTGCATCTTATATTCAGGAAGGTGCAATGGCATTCTTAAAAAGAGAATATCGTGTTTTAAGTTTTTTTGTAATTGTCGTTGCGATTTTACTTGGGATTAGTGGATTTCAAGAAAAAAATTCCTCTTTTCTTATAGGTTTTAGTTTTATTGTGGGTGCATTTGCATCTGGTTTAGCGGGTTGGATTGGAATGTATATCGCCACAAAATCAAATGTAAGAACAACTAATGCTGCAAGAGAGAGTTTGGTTAAGGCATTAAAAGTTGCTTTTTCTGGTGGTTCGGTTATGGGGATGACAGTTGTAAGTTTTGGTTTATTAGGTTTGAGTGGACTGTTTATTTTCTATCAAGGTTTGTTTATAGGTCAGGATGGAACAGTTGATTTTCAAAAAGTTTTAAATGTTTTAACCGGATTTTCGCTTGGGGCTTCATCAATTGCTTTATTTGCTAGAGTTGGTGGCGGTATTTATACAAAGGCAGCAGATGTGGGAGCTGATCTTGTCGGGAAGGTTGAAACCGGAATTCCAGAAGATGATCCGAGAAATCCAGCAGTAATTGCTGATAATGTTGGTGATAATGTTGGTGATGTTGCTGGTATGGGAGCTGATCTTTTTGAATCTTATGTTGGTTCTATTGTAGGAACGATGGTTTTAGGTCTAGCATACATTAAAGATTCAAGCATAAATTTAATTGTTTTGCCTTTGTTTCTGGCTGGTGTGGGAATTCTTGTTTCAATCTTAGGAACTTTTGTTGTAAGGACTAAAGAAGGTGGAAATCCTCAAAAAGCACTAAACCTTGGTACTTTTGGTGCAGGTATTTTAATGGTAATTCTCTCTTACCCCATTATTCACTATTTTGTACCAGGATCTGTAGATCCAGAACATAATATTACGGGTACCTTAAAGACAATAACTGCGGATGGTTTATTTATTTCCGTAATCGCTGGGTTAATTGGTGGAATTGGAATTGGTTTAATTACAGAATATTACACTGCAGAATCTCAAAGCCCTGCACAAAAAATCGCTGAGCAATCTCAAACAGGAACAGCCACAAATATTATTGCTGGACTTGCATTGGGTATGACATCAACAGCTTTACCAATGTTAATGATTGCTGCGGCGATTGTTGTTTCCTATTCACTTGCAGGACTTTATGGGACCGCTATTGCTGCTTTAGGAATGTTATCAACAACAGGTATTCAACTTGCGGTTGATGCATATGGACCAATAGCTGATAATGCTGGTGGAATTGCAGAGATGAGTCATCTCGGGAAAGAAGTTCGATCACGTACAGATAAACTTGATGCTGTAGGAAATACTACCGCAGCAATAGGAAAAGGATTTGCTATTGCATCGGCTGCTTTAACCGCACTTGCTTTATTTAGTGCATATCAAACGGCAGCTGGTATCGAAAAAATTGATGTAAGTAATCCATTTGTGATTTCAGGTTTATTTGTTGGTGCAATGTTGCCTTTCTTATTTTCTTCTATGGCATTAAGAGCCGTTGGTGATGCCGCTTATGACATGATTGCCGAAGTTAGAAGACAATTTAAGACCATTCCTGGTTTGCTTGAAGGAACAGGTAAAGCTGATTATGCTAGATGTGTCGACATTTCAACTAAAGCTGCAATACGTAGAATGATTGTTCCTGGTTTAATTGCTATTTTAACTCCTGTATTTTTTGGGTTTATGAATAAAGAAGCTTTAGGTGGTTTACTCGCAGGAGTAACAGCATCAGGAGTTTTACTTGCCATCTTTATGGCTAATGCTGGTGGTGCCTGGGATAATGCCAAGAAATATATTGAGGCTGGTCATTTAGGAGGAAAAGGTTCAGAAGCTCATAAATCTGCTGTTGTGGGAGATACTGTAGGTGATCCTTTTAAGGATACCGCAGGACCTTCTCTTAATATTTTAATTAAATTAATGTCAGTTGTTTCATTGGTTATTGCACCATTGATTAAATAATTCGTTCTTTTGAAGTTTAAAAAATTAAAATATTCAAGTTAAAATCTTTAAATTTGCATTAAATTAATTAGAACAAAACCCCTGCTCTTGAGGGAATCAAGAGCCATAAGACCAAAGGGAGATATTAAAATATGGATAGTACAAAAAAATTAAATACCTATGAGACCGTTATTATTGTAAGTGCTTCATATGAGGATGAAGATATCGAAAAAATTCTCAAGAGATATGAAGAATTTCTCAAGAATAATAATGTTGAAATACTGGAAATTGAGAAATGGGGAAGAAAAAGAATGGCTTATCATATCAAGAAGATAAGAACCGGATATTACTTCCTCATTAGATTTAGGAGTGAAGGTAATTTTATCAAAAAGTTTGAAAGAGCTTTGCAAATTGATGAACAAATTCTAAGATACTTGACTGTTCGTCTTGATAAAAAAGCATTAGCTTATGCAGAAGCTCAAAAAGGTAAACCAGTCACTTCATTAGAAGAAGAGTATGATTTTGAAGATGTAAATTTAAATCAAAATCTAGATGAACAAGATAATAGTACAAATAACCAATAGAGAGGAGATCTAGCTATGGCAGATTATAAAATGCCCGAATTGAATTCAGTTATCATTGCTGGTAACCTTACAAAAGATCCTGTTTTCAGACAAACAACAAATGGTACTCCTGTTGTTAATTTCACCATTGCTTCAAATAGAAAATTTAAAAACAATGGTAAATGGCAGGAAGATGTTTGTTTTGTTGGTGTTGTCGCCTGGAATAAATTAGCAGAAAGTTGTCGTGGTAGGCTTCAAAAAGGCAGTGCTGTTTTAATTGATGGTGAGCTTCAGAGCCGAAGCTGGAAGACCGAAGATGGTCATAACAGAAGTATAGTTGAAATTAAAGCAAGAAGAATTCAATTTCTTAATAAAAGAGTTCGTGTAACTGAAACTGGTCAAGAAGTTGAGGATGAAGAACCTTCAACCTATACAGATGATTCATTTGATAAATTCTTAGCGTCAAGTGAAGGTGAATCGATGGATTCACAAACAACTGATGAAGAGAATACACAACCTAATAACTGATTGAGGTGTAAGGTGAAACTACAGAAAAAAAGAACGTGTCGTTTTTGTGAAGCGAAAGAAGAATATATTGATTACAAAGACGATCGAAAACTTGCAAAATTTATAACAGAACAAGGAAAAATTATTCCTAGAAGAATTACAGGAACCTGTGCAAAACATCAGAGACAACTAACACTTGCTATTAAAAGAGCAAGACATCTTGCATTACTTCCATTTGTTTCTGATGTAATTAAATAAGGAGATTACAGATGAAAGTTATATTAAGACAAGATTATGAACCACTTGGTAAAGTTGGTGATGTTGTGGTAGTAAAAGATGGTTACGCAAGAAACTTTCTAATTCCCAAAAAAATTGTTTATCCAGCAACTCCAGGAACAATCAAAGCTGTTGAAGAAGAAAAAAACAGAATGCAAGTAAAGCTACAAAAAGAAAAAAAATCTGCTGAGTTACTTGCGACTGAACTAGAGAAAGTTTCTGTAACCATTCCTGTTAAAGTGGGAGAGGAAGATAGAATTCATGGAACAGTTACTACTGAAATGGTTGCTAATGCTTTAGTTGAAAAAGGCTACGATATAGATAAACGAAAAATTGTAATTGAAGAACAAATTAAAACAATTGGTATTTACGAAGCAAAAATTAAGTTACATCCTGAAGTTACCGCTACTATTAAAGTGTGGGTAGTGAAAGAGTAAGATAAATGATTCTTAATTTAATTACCTAAGTAAGGAGGCGGTCATTTTGGCTGTCCTCCTTTTTTATTTTCAATTGTTATTCTGTTGATTATTTGAGGTATTTAATTAAAATCATATGATTCTTATTAAGTGTATTTTCAAATTTTCTTTTAGTAAATCAAATAAGTTTTTGAAGTTGAAACAAACCAAAATCACTTGATTAAATTGTTTAATTTTCATATTTATAATTTGTATGGAATTAAGATTAAAAGTCTTATTTAGTTTTTTACTCATTATTAACTTAATGATTTTTAACACGGGTCAATCTCAGACTTTTATTGATAAATTGATTTTATTTCATGAAAAAACTTCTGGTTATGATAAAAAAATTTACTTTGAGAATAATTCCATAAGTTTTGAACTTGATAATCAGATTATCACAAAGGTGAATGTTAATGAGAAACATTTTACTTTAATTAAGGGCGTTGATAATAAATCTTTTGGTATAGCTAATTATTATTTTGGTCAGAAGGAAGAAGAATCAATCGTAGAAATTTACTTAATTGATGATAATTTTCTGGTAACTTTTTACAAAAAATTAAAATTTTCATATGAAGAGCCTCTCCCTAAAATTCTTGTACTTTCATCTAATGAATTGGTACTTTTTTATCCATCCATTGGAGTTTTGAAAATTTTAGGTTCAAATACCGAGAGAGAGTTTAATTTATTAAAAGATTCTGAAAAAGAACTATTCCAGGAAAGAATTGGCCATCTCTATTTTTACAATGGAAATTTAATTGTTTTTTTGTCACAGATTAAAAAGCTAAATGATTATGTTTCGAGAATTTATTCAATAAACTTAAATAGTTTTGATTTTGAAAGTTTTGAAATTGAAATGGATTATTTTTATAAGGTCTTTCAAATTAATTCTCAGATTTATTTCACTTTAATAGATATAGAACCGTATTTTCAAGGAGCATTTTTTTTATTAGACTTCAATAAAAATAATTTCTCTGAGAATAAAATTAGTCTCATTGATAATGTGATAATTGAGGGACAAATTAAAAATAAACCAACGATTCTATTTTCAAGAGATTGCTTTTATAAGTTATCAAATAATAAGATTGAAAAAATTTCTCTTTGTTTTGATGGTGAAATAATAATTGATGCGATTTCATTAAAAAATAAAATTTATGTTTTAACAAGAAAAAATCTTAAATCAAATATTTATGAATTAAATTCAAACTTTAAAATTGTCAAACAAGAAGTAATTGAAAGCTATTTATCCAATCCTGAATTCAATTTACATTATCAAGATAATTTGATTGTTACTGATAGAAATAAAATTATACTAGTGAAAAATATATCGGAGGAAAAATGAAAATCCGAAAAGAATATTTTGTGCTTTTTATCTCCTTTTTAATTTTAAAAGCAATGACCTTATATTCTGGTACTACAGGTAAGATTGCAGGGAGAGTTACAGATGCAAAAACTGGAGAGGGAATACCATTTGCGAATGTTATCATTGAAGGAACAACACTTGGGGCAGCCACAAATCTTGATGGGTATTATACTATCATTAATGTTCCGCCTGGAGTTTATACATTGCGAGCATCTGTTGTAGGTTACGAGACTAAAATTGTTACAAATGTTCGGGTAAATATTGACTTAACAACAAGAATTGATTTTGAGTTAAGAGAAAAAACAGTTGAGTTAGGTCAGGAAGTTGTTGTAACTGCTACTAGACCGTTAATTCAAAAAGATTTAACTGCTTCAACTTCGGTTGTCGGCTCGGATTTAATTTCTGAACTACCAGTTACTGAGGTTAGAGATGTTTTAACATTACAGGCTGGTGTAATTGTATCGGCTGGTGGTGGTATACATGTTCGTGGTGGTAGAGCTGGTCAACTGGCATATCAAATTGATGGTGTTACAATTACTGATGCATATGATAATTCGACTGTTATAGATGTTGGTACCAGTGCGATTCAGGAATTGCAGGTTATCTCTGGTGCATTTAATGCAGAATATGGTCAGGCCATGTCTGGAGTTGTAAATATTGTAACAAAAGATGGGGACAATAAATTTACAGGGAATATTCAACTTTATAGTGGTGATTACTATTCGAATCGAAAAAATATTTTTATGAATATAGAAAAAATTAATCCCTTCTCTGTTCAAAATTTTGACGCAAGTTTTAGTGGACCAATATTAAGAGATCGACTTTTCTTTTTTACTAATGCTCGCTATTATTTTAATGAGGGATATCTTTACGGAAAGAGAGTTTTTCTACCAACTGATGTTACAAGAGAAGTTTCACCAGATAGTTTTATTGTTCAGGCAAGTGGTGATGGCGCATTTGTTCCGATGAATCCTAATAAAAGATTCTTCTTTCAGACAAAACTAACTCAGAGAGTTACATCCACTTTCAGGCTAAGCTATAATTTTATTTATGATTATCAGAATTATAAAGATTACGATCACTATCAGAGACTTAATCCTGATAATAATTTGAATAGATTTCGCAAAGGTTATTCAAATACGATTTCTGTTAATCACGCCTTATCAAACTGGACATTTTATCAATTGAATTTATCTTATTATTTCAAAGACTATAGACATTATCTTTACAAAGATATCTATACTGGTAATCCTGCAAGACCAACACTTTATGTTGATAATGACTTGATTCAGAATCCTCCATATAGTTTTAGCACTGGTGGGACAAATACAAGTAGATTTGTTCGAAATACTGGAACCTACTCAGCAAGACTTGATTGGACTTCACAAATAACTCAGGAAGTTGGAATTAAATTTGGTGGGGAAATAAAACAACATAGAATTTATTATGAAAATATAAATCTTCAGCCCATGGTCGATGAAAATGGTAATAAAGTTAATCCTTACAGTGTGGTTATTCCACCAATTACAACAAACAATCATGATAAATACCTGAGAAAGCCACTTGAGGGAGCCGCATATTTCCAGACCAAACTTGAAATGTTTAATATGATTGTTAATGCTGGCTTAAGGCTGGATGTCTTCAATCCCGATGGTGTTGTTTTAAGTGATCCGACAGACCCAAATATTTATGACCCAATAAAACCTGACAATCAATTTTTTGATTATAACGGTAATGGAGTTCAAGATCCTGGTGAGCCAACAAAGACTGTTGAAGATAGATTAAAATACTGGTACAGAAAAGCTTCTATAAAATATCAATTAAGCCCAAGAATTGGTATCGCTTATCCAATCACAGATAAAGGAGTCATTCATTTCTCCTATGGACATTTTTTACAATTACCTTCATACGAATTGCTTTACACCAATCCTGATTTTGAACTTGGAGTTGGTAGTGGAAACCAAGGATTATTCGGAAATGCTGATTTAAAACCGCAGAAGACAGTTAAAGGGGAGATAGGATTGCAACAACAAATTGGAAATGATATTTCCATTGATGTAACAATGTTCTTTGAAGATTTTCGTGATTTAATAGGAACACAAACGGATGAAGTTTTAGTGTTTGGTGGTGCAAGAAGTTATTCAATTTTTGCAAATAGTGATTTTGGATTTTCAAGAGGTATAACTTTACGATTTGAGAAAAGATTTTCTGGAGGTTTAGCTACCAATCTTGATTATACATATTCCGTTACTAAAGGTAACGCGTCAAATCCAGCTGATGCAAGAAATGCTATTCTTGGTGGGGCAGCACCGGAAACATTCATTGCTCCACTTGATTGGGATCAAACACATACTTTGAATATAGTAGTTGCTTATACAAAACCAAGGGATTATGGTTTTTCTATTATTGGAAATCTTTATTCCGGTCAGCCTTATACTCCTCAAATAAATAAAAACACGCGGGTAACTCAAAATGCTTTTCCAAGAAATAGTGGCCGAAAACCTTCTATTTTTAATATTGACATGAGAGCATATAAAGATATTGCTATTGCAACTACAACATTAACGATTTTTGTAAAAGTATATAACTTGCTTGACTCAAATAATCCTCGTGGAGTTTATGGTGATACGGGTGATCCATTCTTTACATTCGGCAAGCTTGAGGCTCAAAAAATAAATCCAAAGCTTTATTACAATACACTTGATGATCTCTACACAAATCCGGGATTTTTCTCGGAACCAAGAAGAATCGAATTTGGTATTTCTTACAACTTTTAATGGGATTGAGATATGAAAAGATTAATATTTATAATAACACTCATTTTTTCTTTAGAAAATTTACTTCTTGCTCAAAGAAGTGATCCATCTTTAAGAAGGATTGGATATCATACCGGTAATCGTGTTGGTATTTCTTTTTATAATGATGGTGCGATTGCTGGTTTTAATCTTGGAGTTGATATTCGAGGAGAATGGCCCCTTGGTTCAGGTGAAAATTATATTGGTGATTTGACTCCTTTAATTGGGGTGGAATTTATTAATCGAAGAAGAGATACCCTTCACTCAGTTTGTATTTCAAGAGGACCAAGATTTGGTCAGGCAGACGAAAGACATCCGGTTTATGGTTATTTTTGGGGTTTCAATCCTTTACCAGGTTATTTAAATCCAAATGCACAATCGGTTGCAATGAGCCATCTGCCTCATACCTGGCCTATTGAAGGATGGGCTGATCAACCTACATGGAAAGATAAGGATGGAAAAACACAATGGAATGGGTATTTTGGCCGTGGAATTATGAATGCAGACCAGGAAAGTTATTATAAAGCTGATGATCAATGGGATGACGAATTTAATGGATTTTTCCTCCCTGATAGTACAGATACTACACGAAAAGGAATGGCTTTACAAATGGCAGTTCGTGGATTTCAGTGGTCACACTTTTTGGCAGAAGATGCAATTTTCTGGTTGTATGATATTAAAAATGAAGGAACAACAATTTATCGAAAAGCGGTTTTTGGAACTGTAGTCGGCACTCTTGCTGGTGGTGATGGTGATAGTGGTGATGATTTAGGTTACTTTGATGCAAATGACTGGATTACTTATTCCTGGGATAGTGATAACAAAGGAAACAAGGGGCAAAAAGTCGGTTATGTGGGATATGCTTTCCTTGAAGCACCGGGTAATCCATTCGATGGTATTGATAACGATGGTGATTCACCTGATCCAAATTCACCAATGTTTGTTAAAACTGATTTTGATTCAGTCACTTATCGTGCTGGAGATAAAATTGTCTTGATTGATCCTGTAACTTATGAAAGAACTCTTTATACCGTTAAACCTACAATTGATACAGTCTATTCAATGGGTGTTCGGTTTATAATTAATCCTGGAGTAACTTATTTCAGGGAAGGTCATATTGAAAGAATAGAAAATGGTGTAGCAATTCCACATAAAAGTGCATTCGATGGTATAGATAACGATTTAGATGGATTAATTGATGAGAACGAATCGGTTCATTTAGTTGCAAGACAAACTAAAGGTTATCCTGCATTAAAATATAAAGATTATAGAACTGGTAAAGGAGTTAATGACCCGCTAATAGATGAAAGAAGGGATAATGATGCAGGGCAATTAATTACAAGTTGGGTTAGATTACCTGATGGAACGGTTACATTATTGACACACTGGTCTGGTGATGAAGATGGTGATTGGGATCCATTAGTAGATGATGTTGGTAGCGATGGACTTGGACCATTAGATGATGGTTATCCTGGGCCAGATCCAGATGGAACTGAAGGGAATGGCAGACCTGACCAGGGTGAACCAAATTTTGGAAAAACTGATATTGATGAATCTGACCAAATTGGTTTAACAAGTTTTAACTTTTTCAATCTTGCTGCCTCTCCAAACATGAAAGATGATGAACTTCTATGGACTCGAATGTTTCCTGGTCGCTTTGATATTATTCCTTCACAACCACAAGATGGCGATTTTATTTATGGTTCTGGATATTTCCCATTAGTTCCTGGTAAAATTGAAAGATTCTCAGTTGCAATTTTATTCGGCGAAGATTATCGTGATGTGATTGGCAATAAAAAAATTGTTCAACAAATTTATAATGCTGGTTATAAATTTCCACAACCTCCAAAGAAACCAAAAATTACTATTACACAAGAAAATGGTAATGTTGTGATTTATTGGGATGGAAGGCCAACTGAAAATTCAAGAGATTTCATTACTAAACAAAAAGATTTTCAAGGTTATAAAATTTATAGAGCAACTGATGCAGGATTTCAAGATGCTAGGCAGATTACTAATGCTCTTGGTGTTTTGACTTTTGATAAACCAATTGCTCAATATGATTTGAAGGATACTATTCAAGGATTCTTTTATCCGTCTCGTGCATTACTTGAGCAGGTGGGCGGTGTAACTTTCTACCTTGGAGATAATACTGGTATCGTAAACAAATTTATCGATTCTAATGTCGTCAAAGGTCAAACATACTACTATGCTGTTTGTGCTTATGATCGTGGTGATGAGTCACTTGATATTTTCCCTTCTGAGAACTCAAAATATATTTTTAGAACAAATACTGGACAGATAATTACTGATGATAATACAGGTTATATCACACCTGGTGGTCGACCAATTGGATATACATCAGCTGGTTATTCTACTTTTACTAAATCAGATGGATTCAGAGGAACAGGTTCAGGTGAATTAGAAATTATTGATGATGCGGCTATCAAGGATGGGTGGAGTTACAAAATCGTCTTTACAGATACAGCTATTCAAGGTTATACAAGAGATTGGTCTCTTGTTGATTTGATTACTCCTGATACGGTTTATATTCCCGCTAACAACAAAACTTATATCGTAAAACCAGGCGAAAGCATTCAAGTACCACCAAACGATTCGATTTACGTAAATGGTAAACGAATATACACTGACACAATGACAGTTTATACTGCAGTTTATGATACTCTAATTTCTCACGAAACAAGATTCAATGGCGAAACTCCTATTGTTCATGGTTTTAGAGTTCATCTTTATAATCATTCGGAAATTGTTCTTGATACAGCAAAATCAATAATTGAAGGTGGTTCTAAACATCCTTCTTTGCAGAAACCGATTTTTGCTCCATTCTATTTAACTGCTACTGGTCCAGGTGCAGCTTATAACGGAATAAGAATGCCCTATGATTATGTTGTTGAATTTTATCCTGATGTAGTTGATACATCAGTTGCTGACACTCTCTATCCACGAACACCGAGTAATGTTTTACCCGCAAGACCAGTAAACTTTAAAATAAAAAATTTAATCACCAATGAATACATAGATTTTGTTTATTGGCGAACTGGAACTGTGAGCACAACACATAATATTTATTTTAGAGAAAGGATTACAAATCCAATTACAGGAAGAGATTCAGTCTATAGAACGTGGAGACTTAATATTTTATTTAATGCACCAAATATTCCGTTAAATGATACAACTGTTGGCAAATTCTTATATCTCTATACATTAAAACCTTTTTCAAAAAATGATCAATATTTCTTCACAACAAGAGGTGCAGCAATTAATACCGAAAAAGCTAAAAACGAGCTTGATAGAATTAAAGTCGTACCTAATCCATATGTTGTTACCCATGAAGCTGAATCGAGATTATTGAGTACCCAAACAAGTGGTCGAGGTGAAAGAGAAATTAGGTTTACTTATGTACCACCTGGTTCAAAAATTTCAATTTTCACTGTGAGAGGTGAATTAATAAAAACTCTATATCAAAACAATCTCTTTGTTGGTGATGTGTTTTGGAATCTTAGAACCGAAGAAAATCTGGATGTCGCCTATGGAGTCTATGTTTATGTTGTTGAGGTGCCTGATGTAGGTACAAAGACCGGTAAATTTGCTTTAATTAAGTAAATGGAGATGAGAAAATGAAATTTAAATTAATAGTTTTGCTTAACTTGATTATTTATGGAATTACCTTTTCCCAGACTAAAGTAGGCTCAACAGCTGCTCCATTTTTGAATATTGGAATCGGGCCAAGAGCAATAGGAATGGGTGGGGGCTTTGCTGCGACTGCTAATGATGTTACTGCACTTTACTGGAACCCTGCAGGTATTTCTAGAACAGAATATAATGAAGCAATTTTCTCACATACTCGCTGGTTTGCAGATATAACTTTTAATTGGGCTGGTGCAAAGATTAATTTAGGTGATTATGGGGCTGTTGGGTTAAGTCTCACATACCTTGATTATGGTAAGATGGAAGTTACTACTCTTCGTGAGCAGGATGGAACCGGGGAATTTTTCTCTGCAAAGGATATGTCTCTGGCTTTAAGTTATGCTTATAATCTGACTGATCGATTCTCTATAGGGGGTAGTGTTAAATACATTAATCAAAGCATATGGAATTCATCTGCTGATGCTGTTGCATTTGACCTTGGTACTCTCTTCTATTCTGAGATCTTTAATATGAGAATTGCTGCAACTATTTCTAATTTTGGAACTGATATGAAATTGAGCGGAAAAGATTTACTTGTGCTTTATGATGTTGATCCAAATATATATGGAAATAATGATCAAATTCTTGCAAATCTTAGAACAGATGCTTATCCATTACCATTGTTATTTAGAGTGGGAGTGGCTATGGATGTAGTAAATACTCCAATGCATAAAATTACTTTAGGCGTTGATGCTTTACATCCAAATGATAATTCAGAGTCTCTTAATATTGGTGGAGAATATGTCTTTAATAATTTTATTTCATTGAGAGCAGGTTATAAGAATTTATTTTTAAAGAATTCTCAGGAAGGACTGACTTTGGGTATTGGAGTTAAATACGATTTTTCTGAAGGTTACGGATTTAGCTTCGATTATGCTTATCAAGAATTTGGGATATTAAAGAATACTCAACATTTAGCTATTTCGGTTCGATTTTAATTTTTTCATTATTAATAAAATTTAAGGTTGATGCGTATAGCATCAACCTTTTTGTTTTTTAATGATTTGATATATCTGTTAATAACCATAAAATTATTTTTTATGAATTTGATATATTATTAAAAGTTTTTTATCAATGGTAAATTAGGAATTAAAGTAAATAATTTAACTGAAAAGAAATTTTAAATCCATTTTCCGAAAAAGTCTTTCATTCTATCAAAAAGATCCTTCCCTTTTCAATAATATTTTCACCAGTCTGATTTATCTTATCTTTAATTTTATTACCAATTTGTTTAGCAAAAACCTCGCCGAATTTCTTTACAAGTGAAACGGTCATTTTCGCTGCTTGTAGTGATGCAGATTTTCTTAATTTTCTTCGTTCGGGTTTTACTAAAGATGAACAATAAGCCTTGGTAATAATTCCAACTCTCATAGCCAGATATGCATTTATTGCACCATCTAATAACATTTAACATTTTGGCAATTAACCCTGAAGCAGGAAGCGTTTGTAAAGTTTTAATAACTGAAATTTGGGCAAGGTTATCTGTTATTGGTTCTATTTATTCAATAATATCAATCTCTGCAATTGAATAAGCAATAAAACTTGTTGTGAATACATTTGCATAAAGTTGAATAAGCTCAGAAAATCTTGGTCTTTGATTGTAAATTTTAGCAATTCGATAAATCATTTTTGTAAGGAGAATTAATACAATTAATCCATCAAGTCTACCTGATTGTGAGAGTGCAGTTACAGTAAAAATTCCAGTTGCATTTTTTTAATCTCAAGATCGGCAAGGCTATCTAACTCTCTAATGGCTATTTGAAGATCATCGTTACTTTCTACTGTGATATTTTTCTCTTTAATATATCTATTTTTATTTAACCTTTTCTTTGTTAACAAAATGTATTTTTGATATTCGGGAGAGGTTTCACTTTCGGGTACTTTTATAGTTTTTGGTAAAGAAATGAAGAGATATAGGGGATCAAAATGATAAAAAAGTAAACAACTATCAACGCATAAAGAACAAATATGCTGAAATCTTCTGAAATTGTTTTTGATAATTCAACAATTTGTGCTGTTTGATTTATTACAAATATTGTGAAGAGTATAATTATTGTTTCACTTACGAGAATAAAGATTTTTTTATAAAAAGAGTTCATTATAATCTCATGTTTTGTAATCAAAAATAATCAATTATAATTATTTCTATTAGATAGTTGAATTAGATTTACCAGACTATCGTGGTTTTTATGGTATTACTTTCTTTGGATGGAAGAAAAAATTGTTGGTTTTGTTTTTGCTTAAACTCATATATGCGAATTATGTCCAGAATTAGTTTACTTATACTTCCCATTTTATTAGAAAGCATAAACTTAAATTTAATTTTAAGCATTTATTAGCTTAACTTAAATATAAAAGCAAGAAATAAAAATTTATAAGAAATCTTGTTAGCTTATCAATATGGTTTTGAAATACTCAGGATTGCAAATAACAACACAATTTATCATAATCATTGACAAAAGCTTTTTCCTTATCTAAATTAATTTTAAAATTATTACGAATAAATGTTTGACAGAGAAAAACAAATTGTAATTGACAGATATTGTAAAGCGATATTTCATGAGACAGATAAAATATCTGTCTCTAATTTATTTAATCTAAATTTGCCAGATTCAATAAAACATTACATAAGTAAAGAAATTGAAATTAGAGTTGAACATGAATTTAATGAGATTAAAAAATTTTCAAAGTTTGATTTCAACCATCCATCTGTCAAACCTCTTGTCGAAGAATTAAAAGTACTCTTAAAATTCACAAAAGAATTAGACGAAAACGAACTTTCACTCCTATTGAAGTTTGCTCTTGATTTGAACATGGATTATTTGCTCAAACCTTGCGATACATTAAAAACTTTTGTTTTCAGATATGAAGAATTTCAAACTGTAGGGGTTATTAAAGAGCGATTAAAGTTTATCACTAAGTACGAGTATTTTCCAATTTTAATTAATGAATATTTTAATCGTACTGGTATTACCAAAATACACAGAGATAATTTTGTTGATTTACTTTATAAAATTGAGAAGGAATACACGAAAGATTTTACAATAGTGGATCATTATGAAATTTTCAGTCAATTTAAAAGTTTTTTAATGGAATTAAATTTGTTCATCAATGATTATCCAGAATATGAAGCTTTTCTAATTCATTTGAAGGATAAAAATCATTCGGACATTGCTAAATTTCTTGAAGAACGTAAAGAACATTTTAAATCATCGGGCGAAAATATTAAGTCTTATCTTCAATTTTTATTACAATCTGTTTCAAAAGATGTTGTAAAGGAGTTTAAAGTTGAAGCTGAAGAAAGTTTAGATTCTTTCACCTCAGAACAATTAATGGTAACTGGTCTGGAGAAATTATCATCGGGAATCAATGAAAAGTCTAACGAAATAGATTCTAATTTGAAAGGAGAAATTAGTAATCAAGATTTGAGACAGAAAGAGGTTTTTGCATCATCTGAGAAAATAGAACAAAAAATTAGTACAGAAAGAAATGAACTATACGAAAAACTAAAATCTGGCCAACCCGAAAAAAGCCAAAAAATTTTAGACAGAAATCTTGATGGTCTGATGCCCAACAGATTAAAGAAAAAAATTGTAAGAAAAATATTCGATGGAAATGAAATGATGTTTAATGAATTTATGAGTAGTATTAATAAAGTTAAAAATTGGGACGAAGCCTCATTTTTATTAACCGAGCTTTTTGATAAAAAAAATATCCAGCCTTTTTCCAAGTGGGCAATTAAATTCACTGAATTCCTTTATGAAAACATAAAATGAAAAATTATGTTTATTGATTATGTAGAAATTTATGTAAAAGCAGGAAATGGTGGGCGAGGAGCCGTAAGTTTTCGCCGTGAAAAATATATCCCTAAAGGTGGTCCTGATGGCGGTGATGGTGGTAAAGGGGGTGATGTTATAATTGAATCCAATCCGAATATGTCAACTCTTCTCGACTATCGATATAAAAGAAAATATATTGCTCAAAATGGGGAAAATGGGATGGGGGCTTTAAAGACTGGTAAAAGTGGTGATGATATTATTCTTCAAGTTCCTGTGGGGACAGTTGTAAAAGATAAAGAAACTGGCGAAGTACTTTTTGATTTCACTCAACCAAATCAGAAATTTATTGTTGCTCGTGGTGGAAAAGGTGGTAGAGGAAATAATCATTTCAAATCACCAACAAATCAAGCACCAAGAAAAGCTGAACCAGGTCAGAAAGGTGAAGAAAGATGGATAATCCTTGAACTAAAACTAATTGCAGATGTTGGTATCGTGGGCTTTCCAAATGCCGGGAAATCAACATTGATTTCAGTTATTTCTGCTGCAAAACCAAAAATTGCAGACTATCCATTTACAACTCTTGAACCCGTACTCGGTTTAGTACAATACAAAGATTTTAAGAGTTTTGTGGTTGCAGATATTCCAGGAATTATCGAAGGTGCATCTGAAGGAAAAGGATTGGGGTTGAAATTTCTAAGGCATATAGAACGTACAAAAATTTTATTGTTTCTCATAGAAGCGACTTCATCAGATCCATTTAAAGATTATAAAATCCTTATAAATGAGCTAGGTTCATATAGTACAGAGTTATTGAAGAAGAGACATGTTGTAGCAATCTCTAAAATGGATTTAATTCCTGAGGAATTACGAAAAGACATCGAAAGAAAAATAAAACTTAAATTTAATAAGCCTGTTAAAAATATTAATAAATCTAAAGGTATATTCTTTATCTCAGCAGTGAGTCATATTGGGATAGAGAGTTTACTTGACAAATTAGCAGAAATGATTGATGAAGCTGAACAATGATCAATATTTTTTTATTAATTTTAAGTATGATAAATATTTTTTCTTAAAATTGTTATTAAAAAATTTTCACTATTCTTATAATATTGAACATATCGTATATAACTTTAAGCAGGAATTCTTTCACTTAAGCTTATTCTTAAGAAAGGATATTTCAATTCTTTTCATAAAAATTTCAGAATTTAGGATAACGAGCTCTTTTTATATTATTTTAATTTCAGAAAATTCTATAATATTTGAATGTTGACAAAAACTAAGTTAACCTCACATAAAATTAATATTTACTCGTCGTTACTTTTCGTGTTATTAATCTTTTCTTTTTTATTGAGCTTGAGTTTTGGAGTGGAATATCTCTCTCCTTTAGAAATTATCAGGGCAATTTTTGGAAGAAGTAATGATGAAATAGTTGTGGATATCATTTTTCAGTTACGACTTCCAAGAATTTTAACAGCAATGCTTGTTGGAGCATCTCTTTCTATTTCAGGTGCAGTTTTTCAGGCATTGCTAAAAAATCCCCTTGCTGAACCTTATATTTTGGGTGTATCAAGCGGAGGAGCACTTGGTTCAATTATTGCAATTTCAATTGGAATTCATTTTGCTGGAATATCTGCTTTCGCTTTTACAGGAAGTTTGCTAACATTTTTTATGGTTTACATTTTTGGTAGGCGATATGGTGAAATTGATCCTAATACAATTTTGTTAGTTGGAGTTATGATTAATGCTTTCTTCTCTGCATTGATTTTATTTTTTGTTTCAATTCTTGATCAGAGTTTCAGAATAGCATTGTTCTGGTTGATGGGTAATTTATCACTAACAGATTATAGAGATCTTATTGTAATTTCAATAATCTTTTCTATTACATCCATTTTATTTCTTATTAATTCAAATCATTACAATCTTATTTCAATAGATGAAGAAAATGCTAAACAATTTGGAGTTAATACCAAACGCCTAAAGAGTATCTCATTCATTTTTGGAAGTTTTTTAATAGGAGTGATAGTTTCTCGTGTTGGAATTATTGGATTTGTTGGACTTGTAGTTCCACATATTTGTCGATTAATTTTCGGATATGACAATCGTATTGTGTTGCCAACATCAATTTTTATTGGTGCAATTTTTATGATCATTTCTGATTTAATATCACGAATTTTAATTTCTCCAGTTGAAATTCCAATCGGTTCAATTACTGCTGTAATAGGTTCACCAATTTTCATATTTTTGTTAAAACGTAAACAATTTTCAAATGGAGGATAAGAATGAATAACAATTTTAAGAACCTGCTGTCATTCATTTTTATAATGTTTTTGTTTGTAGGATGTGCAAAATGGGGATTAAATATTTTTAGTGATGCCGATGAGGTTAGTCTTGGTATGCAACTTGACCAGGAAATCAGAAAAAATCCTAAAGAATACCCGGTCTATTCTGGCGATCCATCGGTAAAAAATTATATCATCAATAACATCTTTAATCAAATATTAAACTCACCTGAGATAAAGAAAAGAAATGTTTATAAATACCAACTCGAGTTAATTCAGGATGATAATACACTCAATGCTTTTGCAACCCCTGGTGGTTTTGTTTATGTCTATACAGGAATTTTAAAATACCTTGATAGTGAAGCAGCGTTAGCAGGAGTTTTAGCCCATGAAATAGCACATGCTGAGAGAAGACATGCAACTCAAAATCTTACTTCATATTATGGTATCTCGATGTTAGCAAGTTTAGTTCTTGGAGAAAATGCAAATGAACTTGCACAAGTTGCAGCAAATCTTTTAACTGGTTTGACATTTTTAGCCAATAGTAGAACCTTTGAGGATGAAGCCGATGATTACTCAATTAAATATTTAAGAAGCACGCGTTTTTATCCTGGTGGCGTAAAATTCTTTTTTGAAAAAATGCGTGATGATAAGTTAATTGATTCTCAACCATCAAAAGTCAAAACTTTTCTTTCGACTCATCCAGATCCGATTGATAGAATAAATACAACTGAAGCAAGATTAAGAAACTTGGGGATTCCAATTAAAGATTATAAATCAAATGATCCTGATGTTTTTCGTCAATTATATCAAGCAAATATTAAAAGTAAATTGAGATAGGAGTTCAATATGAACTTTACATTCACCGAAGAACAATTAATGATTAAACAAACCGCAAAAGAATTTGCTGAATCTGAGATTGCCCCAAGTACAGTTGAAAGGGATATTAAAGGTGAATTTCCATATGATATCGTTAAAAAACTTGGTGAGCTCGGCTTTATGGGTATGATGGTTTCTCCTGAATGGGGCGGTGCTGGACTTGATACTATAAGTTATGTTCTTGCAATGGAGGAAATTTCTAAAGTTGATGCCAGTGTTGGTGTGATCATGTCTGTGAATAATAGTCTCGTTTGCTGGGGACTCGAAGAATATGGTACACCAGAACAAAAGGAAAAGTATCTCAAACCACTTGCTCAGGGAAAAATGTTGGGTGCCTTTGCGTTATCTGAACCAGAAGCAGGTAGTGATGCCACCAATCAACATACTATTGCAGAAAAAGATGGTGATTACTGGATTCTAAATGGAACGAAAAACTGGATTACTAATGGAACAACCGCTGATGTTTATCTGGTAATGGCACAAACAAATCGCCAATTAAGACATAAAGGAATAAGTGCTTTTATCGTTGAGAAAGATTTTCCTGGTTTTGAAAGAGGAAAGAAGGAAGATAAACTCGGAATCAGAAGTTCAGATACTTGTTCTTTAATGTTTTCTAATTGCAGAGTTCCAAAAGAAAATTTGTTATGGGAGGAAGGTAAAGGTTTTAACTTTGCAATGAATACTCTAAATGGTGGAAGAATTGGGATTGCTGCTCAGGCTCTTGGTATTGCTCAAGCTTCACTTGAGGCAGCAATTAAATATTCAAAAGAGAGGAAAGCATTCGGCAAACCAATAGCAGAACTTCAGGCTATTCAATTCAAACTCGCCGATATGGCAACAAAGGTTGAAGCTGCAAGACTTCTTACACTTCAAGCTGCTTCATTAAAAGATCAACAAAAAGATTTTGCTGTGCAAGCTGCTATGGCAAAATTATTTGCTTCAAGAGTAGCGATGGAATGTGCTGATGAGGCAATTCAGATTCACGGTGGTTATGGTTATGTTCGTGAATATCTTGTGGAAAGATATTTAAGAGATGCAAAAATTACCGAGATCTATGAAGGTACATCGGAAATTCAGAGAATAGTTATTGCAAGAAATCTAATTAAATGAAGAATAATTATTAAAGAGGTTAAAACTTGAACGTCTCAGAACAAAAAATTAGAGAGATAACAATTGAAGTTTTGAAAGAATTTGGGGATAATATTTCACCAGAAAAATTGAGAGAAGAAGTTTACAAAAGAGTTCAAAGTTTTAAAGAAAAACCCTCTGTTTCACAAAATTCAATGGATAGTGGAAGAGTAATAATAACTTCATATGGTATTAATAAGCCTGGTGTGGTAAGTAAAATCTCAACCATTCTTGCTCAAAATAATTGTGATATACAGGATATAACACAAAAAATTCTACAAGAATTTTTTACAATGATTATGATTGTTGATATTTCACAATCACCATTATCATTCAAAGAGTTGCACGATTTACTTGCAAGTGCAGCGGAAGAAATGAATATCAAAATTATGATTCAACACGAAGATGTTTTCAGAAGTATGCACAGAATTTAAATAAATGAGAGATTAATAAATGCCTTATGAATTTGAAGAAATTTTAGAAACCATCAAAATGACTCAAGTTGAGCATTTTGATATAAGAACAGTTACACTTGGAATTAATCTAAGAGATTGTGCTGACCGTGATGTTAATGTTATTTGTCAAAAAATTTATGATAAGATCACTCGTATTGCAAAAAATCATGTCCAAATTGCAAATGAAATTGAACAAAGATTTGGAATTTCTATTGCCAATAAAAGAATTGCTGTTACGCCTGTTTCAATCCCTTTTGATAACTTAAAAAAAGATGAATTTATAAAAGTTGCTGAAACAATGGATCGCGCTGCCGAAGCTGTTGGCGTTGACTATATTGGAGGATTCGGTGCACTGGTTCAGAAAGGGTTTACAAATGGAGAAAGAGAACTAATCCAGGCAATTCCAGAAGCATTAGCAAAGACTAAAAGAGTTTGTTCATCTGTTAATGTAGCATCCACTAAAGCAGGAATTAACATGGATGCTATTAATTTAATGAGTCATCAAATCAAAGAAACAGCAAGACTAACTGCAAAAGATGGTTCGATTGGTTGTGCCAAACTTGTGGTGTTTTGTAATGTTCCTGAAGATAATCCTTTTGTTGCGGGTGCATTTCACGGTGTTTCAGAAGCAGAAGCTTCGATTAATGTTGGTATAAGTGGTCCAGGTGTGGTTTTGCAAGCAATTAGAGATGCAGGGAAAATAGACCTGGGTCAACTTGCTGAAATAATTAAAAAGACAGCATTTAAAATAACTCGAGCCGGTGAGCTAATTGGTAGAAAGGTCGCTGAATTACTTGGTGTTGAATTTGGAATTGTCGACATTTCTTTAGCACCAACCCCAGCAGAGGGTGATTCCGTTGCCGATATTCTTGAAGCAATGGGACTTGAATCTGTTGGATCTCCTGGAACAACAGCCGCTCTTGCATTGCTTAATGATTCTGTAAAAAAAGGTGGATTAATGGCAAGTTCCTATGTGGGTGGTTTAAGTGGAGCTTTTATTCCAGTTTCTGAAGATGCAGGAATGATAAGAGCAGTACAAAAAGGAAACTTATCTCTTGAAAAACTTGAAGCAATGACATGTGTTTGTTCTGTTGGTCTTGATATGATTGCAATTCCTGGTGATACTCCTGAAGAAGTAATTGCTGGGATAATTGCCGATGAATGTGCGATTGGTGTTATTAATGATAAGACCACAGCTGTCAGAATTATTCCTGCATACGGTAAAAAGGTTGGTGATATGGTTGAATATGGTGGTCTGTTAGGTTCAGCCCCTGTTATGCCTGTTAGAAATCTGACACCAAAAGATTTTGTATTAAGAGGAGGAAGAATACCTGCACCAGTAAGAAGCCTGACAAATTGAGAAGCCTGACAAATTAAAAATTTTTATTACCGACTTAATGATTTTAATGAAAGATAATATTTTCTTTATTGATGTTAATTAATATCAAGGTAAACATGTTTTTGTGAGTCCCGATGCAAATCGGGAAAGGGCAATTCTTCAAAAGAAATGTAAAAGATAAATAAATAGTCATTGCGAGTTGCAATTTATTATTAAGAAGCAATCCTTTACAAAAGAATGATATTTGGCATTTTAGGAATTGTTGGTTAAAAAAGGAAAGATTGCTTCGTTTCACTCGCAATGACAGTTCCCTGTAGCAGTCATTGCGAGGAGTGAAACGACGAAGCAATCCTTCACAAAAGAATAAAATGGGAATTGGTATTTGCAATGACTGTTCCAATTAGTTTGTCATTGCGAGAGACAGCTTTTGGCTGTCTCGAAGCAATCCTTTACAAAAGGACAAAATATTACATTTTGGGAATTGTTGGATCAACCACAAAAGATTGCTTCGCTACGCTCGCAATGACTTGCAAAAGAGGAAAGATTGCTTTCCCGATTTTCATCGGGAATCGCAATGACTGGTTTGAGAGGAAAGATTGCATCGCTTCGCTCGCAATGACTGGCAAGAGAGGGAAGATTGCTTTCCCGATTTTCATCGGGACTCGCAATGAATGGTATTAGAGAGAAAAGATTGTTTTGCGACTGTCCAATATGTGTCAAACCGCCATTAAAACTTAAGGGTTCGGAGTCAAAATTTACTCGAAATGTTATTATAAATTAACTAAAGACCTTTCTTATTTCCTGGTTATAGAACATGATTCAGAAAAATCAGGATAGTTTGATAAAATAATACTTTTTGACAGAACAAAGATTAACGAAATAGTAATTTTTTGTACAGCTCATAACAATGAGTGGTTTTAGAGAAATTCATTTATAAAAAATTTATTTAGTTGTTTTTTTAATAATTAAGTAAGTAAATAAGTTTATTTCTTATAAACAATTTTTCCATTCACTATTGTCATAATAACATTAGTTTTTAATATTTCCTCTGGGTTAATGTTATATAAATCTTTATCAAGAATTGTAAAATCCGCCCATTTGCCAATTTCAATTGTGCCTTTTTTATTTTCTTCAAAAACTGAATATGCAGCCCATTTAGTGAAACATTTAATGGCTTCATCAATTGTTAATTTTTGGTCTGGATACCAGCCACCTTCAAAATTTTTTGGATCTTTAATACCTTCTTTTGAAAGAACCCATTTCTTCTCCTTTATTAATTGCAAGACATCATCAGCATTTTTTGGACGACCATTTTTATCCTGTCTGGTAACAGCTGCATAGATTCCTTCTAAGACACTTGGATTTTCAACAGGAAAATCGGAACCACCAGCTATCATTTTACTTTCATTTAAAACCATTCTTAAAGCATATGACCATTTAACTCTTACTGGTCCTAAACGAGCTTCTGCCCATGGCATATCGGATGTTGCATGAACTGGTTGCATACTTGGAACAACTCCAAGTTTGGCAAGTCTTTTTGCATCTTCTGGTTTGATTACCTGAACATGTTCGATTCTAAATCGATGGTTTTCTGTTTTTAATTCATTAAATGCCCTTTCATAAGCATTTAAGACAAGATAATTTCCTGAATCACCAATTGCGTGTGTGGCAACCTGTAATCCTTTACTTAAAGCATCTCTTGCAATTTTGTAAATTTCATTTTCACTAAGAAGTAGTAAACCTAAATTTCCAGGATCATCTTGATATGGTTCAGTCATTAAAGCTCCACGAGAACCCATTGCACCATCGACAAAAAGTTTTATGCCATCGACATTTACAAAATTGTTTGCATAGCCAGTAAGTTTTCCTTCTTTTAAATATTTATTCCATGTTTCACCTGCACCATCAATATATGCGTGAATACGCAGAGGCAATCTACCTTCATCGGCTAACTTTTTGTAAATCTCAATAGTTCTTTCACTTACGCCCATATCATGGACAGATGTGATTCCATATTTAACGAGGTTTTCGGTTGAAACTAAAACTGTTTTTATTAAATCTTCTTCATCTGGTGGTGGAATTACTTTATAAACTAAATTCATTGCATTATCTATTAAAAGACCTGTTGGGTTACCATTTTTGTCTTTTTTTATTTCACCACCTGCTGGATTGGGGGTATTTTTTGTAATTCCCGCAAGTTCAAGGGCTTTTTTATTCACCCATAGTGCATGTCCATCAATTCTTGTTAGTGCAACGGGATTATCTGGAGCAGCTTCGTCAAGAATTTTATGATCGGGCCATGATTTATCTTCCCAGTCATTTTGATCCCAGCCAACTCCAAGGATCCACTCACCTTCTTTCAATTCTTGAGCTTTTTTTCTCACAAGTTCAGCAATTTCTTTTTGTGACTCTGTTCCTACTAAATCAATTTGAAGAAGATTATCGCCATAGCCAATAATGTGGCCGTGAGAATCAATGAACCCTGGAAAAACAACTGCCCCATTAAGGTCAATTTTCTCTGCATCTGAATATTTCTTTAAAATTTTCTCATTTGTTCCCAAATCAAATATTAATCCATCTTTTACTGCCACAGCTTCATAGATGGAATTTTTATCATCGAGTGAATAAATTTTTCCGTTAATAAAAATTTTATCTGGCATATTTTTCCCACACGAATTGAATGCTAAGACTAAACTTAAGAAAATAAAAAACTTTAATACAACAATAATTGATTTCATAATTATTTACCTCCTTTGTGAGATTTTTTAAAAGATCTTTCATTTTTCAACTAAAAAGTTTTTTAAAATCGAAATTATTTTTTCTGTTGCTCCTGTGTTCGATTCAACAAATTTTCTGGCATTATTACCAATTTGTTTTCTATAATTTTCATCTGCTAAAAGTTTTCTAAGTATTCTATATAATTCGTTTTTGTCCTTAACGCTGAATCCACCTTCATTCTCAATTAATTTGAACGCTTCCTGACTGTTAGAGAATTTTGGTCCAAATAAAACAGGGATACCATAAACGGCTGGTTCCAATATATTATGAATATTAGATCTAAATCCACCACCAACAAAAGCAACATCTGCATAGGCATATAAAGTTAACAAAATTCCGACTGAATCAACTAAAATTATTTTTTCTCCGTTGTATTGATTAAGTAGAGAAAATCTAATTATTGATAAATTTTTGTTCAACTCAAATTCAATTTGTTCTATTGATTGAATCGATGGTTCGTGAGGAACAATAATGGTCAATAAATTTTTTTCATAATTATAAATTTTTTTTAGAACTGAAAAAAGAATCTCTTCATCTTCTGGCCATGTACTTCCTGCTACAAAAACTTTTTTACCTTTTAAAATATTTTCATTTAAGATTTTTTGTTTAAGAGCAGACTGACTTTTTTGATATACTCGATCAAATCTTGTATCACCTGCTGTGATAACAATTTCTTTCTTAACACCTAGCTCTAGGAATCCTTTTTTATCTTCTTCGGATATTGTGACTATAAAATTAAAATGATTAAATAAGTAGGTGTGAAAATTTCTTACTAAAGGAAGTTTTCTCGGTGAATGTTTTTTCAATGTTGCGTCAACCAGAAGAACGGGTATATTTCTTTTTGAAAGTTCAAAAACAGAGTTTGGCCAGATATCATATCTCATAAAAATTAATATTGAAGGTTTAACTAAATCGATAAATCTCCTAACATTTTTTTTTGAGTCGAAGGGATAGTAAGTTACTATATTTGCTCTGTCATATCTTTTAGCAACATTATAACCACTTGGAGATAAAAAAGAAGCAAGTATGGTGTAAGTGTTATTGGAATTTAATTTTTCTATTATTGGTTTTGCCTGTTCAAATTCACCAACTGAAGATGAGTGAAACCAAACGATAGGTTTTCCATTCTCGATTTTTTCAAGAGATAGAACTAAATTCTTAAAAAGTGTTTTTCGATCTTTTAATGCAATTCGAATTTTTTGATTAAAAATGGCAACTAAATTAATTAAAACATAGAAAAAAGGAATTATGAGATAATTGTAAATCAATTGCCAAAAATTAAACATCTTTTAATAAATCCTCTGTTTTTTGTGCAATTAGCTTCGGACTAATTTCCATCAGACATTTCAGGTGTCCTTTGGGACAGTTATTTCTTCCAATGTGTGAACAAGGGCGACAACTTAAGGAATTATTTTCCACTATAATTGATTTTTTAAATATTGGAAAAAAACCAAACTCTTTAACAGTTGAACCAAATACTGCAACTGTAGGAATTTTTAATAATGATGCCAGATGCAAATAAGCAGAATCGTTACAAATCACAGCAGAACAATTTTTCATTAAAGCCGCTGTAAGTAAAAGTTCATTATCATTTTGAAAATTTTTTACATATGGAGAGTCAATTTTAATTAATTCACAAATTTCTCGATCTTCTTTACCACCGAAAATTGCAACTGAGTATTCTCTTTCAATTAAAATTTGAACTAATTCTTTCATTAATTCCAATGGATATCTTTTTGTAAGATGTTTTGCTCCTGGACAAATTCCAATAAGTTTTCTCGAAGTATTAAAATAAGTTAGTTGATTTCTGGCTCGTTCCGTTATATCATCAGGAATTGGAAAGTAAAGTTCTAATTCGATATTCTCATTAATGTTTGGATAAAAAGTTTTAATGTAATGGTATGCTATTGATGGGTTAGTTTTTAAGAGATTTATTTTAAAGTTAACCAATAAAAATTTCCTTAAAGTTGGTTTTTTGAATCGAAAAATTCTACTATGAAAATTAAATGAATAAAGCTGGTGACTTCTAAAATTATTTTGAAGGTCAATTATTATATCATATTTTTTATTTCGGATTATTTCTTTTACTAATTTTCTCTCTTCATACGAAAATGAAATAACTTCATTAATGTATGGATTAAATTTTACTGCATCAATAAATTCTTTTTTAGTTAAAAAATCGATTACAGTTTCTTCCTCAATCTGGTAAACTATTTTGAGTAATGGTAAAGTTAGTAATATATCACCGAGCGAGCTTAAACGAATGATTAATATCTTTTTTGCGATTTTCTGACTCATTTGAAACTAAATTAAAGAAAAATGTCGAGAAGATTTATAAGTGATTAATTTAGATTTCAATAATTTCAGGCACTAAAAAAATAATTTGATAGATTACAGAATTAATTTAATTAAAACCATTAAATAACTTTTAAATATCAAACTTTGTTTAGAAATTCTCTCTATTTAAATTGCATTACATTTTGAGTGATTTGAAAAGCATTGTAGAAAGGATAAGAATATGACATCATTACCACCAGCACCAGTAAAACCTTTTCCAGAAGATAGTATTGAGAAAAAAGCTTATAAAATAGCTGAGAGTCTGGCTGATTATCTTCCAATCATAAACGATAGAAACAGATTGGGCTTTAACCTCTATCGTCATTTAAGGGGCGAGGGTGATGATATCGAAACTATTGTAAAAACAAATAAATTTACAATTGAAAAAATATCACGTGATGAACTTATTAATTTAATTAGGCAAAAAATAGAAGAAGTTCAGAAATAAATCTAAAAACTAACTTCATTTTTTTTCAAAAGTCAAGTCATTAAAAGATCTGTAGTTTAATTTTACTTAATTTTAATTTGCCTATAATTTTAAGGCTTTATCAAATAATGATCATCTAAGTTTTAGTAAGTAAAACTTTACATTAAACCAACACTTTAAATTTTATATATAATTTTTCTTCTTTGATCGCAAGTTTTTAAGTCATTAATAGGGTGAGTGTTTAAAAAATGAAAATTAAATTTCTCAAATTTATGTAATCAGAAAAAATTGGTTGACAAAAAAAAGAATACAAATTAATCCTTTGATATTGAAAGACACTTTGTTTAAGTTTGTAATCAATTTATGAAAACCATAAGAGCAATTATTCCTGTTGCCGGTATAGGAACCAGACTGCGACCTCATACTTATACTTTACCAAAAGTATTACTTAATGTCGCAGGCAAACCTATTTTGGGTCATATACTTGACCGTATTAAACTTGAAGGTATTTCAAAGGTAACTTTTATTGTAGGTTATCTTGGTGAAATGGTAAAAAATTATGTAGAAAAAAATTATGATTTTGATGCGGAATATATTGAGCAAGTGGAACAGAATGGATTAGGTCATGCAATTTATTTAGCCAAAGATACTTTTGGAGATGATGAACTTTTAATTATTCTTGGTGATACTGTTTTTGATGTCGATTTAATGAAAATGATTTCCAGTGAATATTCTGCACTTGGTGTCAAGGAAGTGGAAGATCCAAGGAGATTTGGTGTTGCAATTGTTGAAAACAATTTTATCTCCAGACTGGTAGAAAAACCTGAAATACCTATAAGTAAACTTGCAATTGTAGGATTATATTACATAAAAAATTCAAAATTACTTGCTCAATGTCTTGATGAAATCATTCAAAAAAATATACGCACAAAAGATGAATATCAATTGACAGATGCATTGCAATTAATGCTTGAAAAAGGTGAAAAATTTATACCTTTCTTAGTAGATGGATGGTTTGATTGTGGAAAACCTGAAACTCTACTTTCAACTAATCATCATTTGCTTGAAAAAATGAATAATGAAGAAAAAATTGATGGTGTTACTATAATTAAACCTGTTTATATTTCACCAAATAGCAAAATCGAAAATAGTATCATTGGACCTTATACTACTATTAATGATGGTGCAATTATTAAAAATTCAATAGTTGTAAACAGTATTATTGGTGTTAATGCCATTGTTGAAAATGAAATTTTGAAAGATTCAATTATCGGAAATAATACTATTATTAAGGGTCAGTTTAAAAAACTAAATACTGGCGATTCAACGGAAATAATATTTGATTAATAACTAAATGGAGAAACTTAAAAATGTCCATGCTTTTTACATCTGAATCAGTTTCAGAAGGGCATCCAGATAAAATTTGTGATCAAATTTCAGATGCAATTTTAGATGAATATCTCAGACAGGATCCAAATTCTAGAGTTGCTTGTGAAACATTTGTAACCACAGGGCTTGTGCTTGTTGGTGGTGAAATTACTTCAAAAGCTCAGGTAAATATTCAGGATATTGTGAGAGAAACAATCAGAGAAATTGGTTACACGAGTCCTGTTTATCGCTTTGATGCTGATTCTTGTTCTGTTTTGAATTCAATTCATTCTCAATCACCTGATATTGCAATGGGAGTTGATAAAGGAGGAGCTGGTGATCAGGGGATGATGTTTGGTTATGCTACCGATCAAACAGAAGAGTTTATGCCAGCACCTATCATGTATGCTCACAAACTGGTAAAAAGACTTGCAGAAATCAGGAAGAAAGAAAAACAATTAATGCCTTACTTAAGACCTGACGCAAAATCTCAAGTAACAATTGAGTACGATGAGAACAAAAAACCCGTTAGAGTTCATACTGTGGTCGTTTCCACTCAGCACGATGGGGATGTAACTCAAGATAAAATCCGAGAAGATGTAATTGAATATGTCATTAAAAAAGTAATCCCCGAACATTTACTTGATGAAAAAACAATTTATTATGTGAATCCCACTGGAAAGTTCGAGATCGGTGGACCACATGGTGATACTGGTTTAACTGGTAGAAAAATTATTGTGGATACTTATGGCGGTTATGCTCCACATGGTGGAGGTGCATTTAGCGGTAAAGATCCAACTAAAGTTGATCGAAGCGCAACCTATGCCGCACGTCACATCGCTAAAAATGTTGTTGCTTCTGGACTTGCTAAAGAATGTTTGGTTCAGGTTGCATATGCAATTGGTGTTGCTCAACCCGTTTCAATTTTTGTTAATACTTTTGGTACTGGATTAATTCCTGATAAACAACTCGCTGACTTTATATTAAAAGAAATTGACCTAACTCCTCGTGGAATAATTAACCGTCTTGATCTATTGAAACCAAAATATAAAGCCACAGCTGCCTATGGTCATTTTGGTAGAATTGAAAATGGTTTCACATGGGAAAAACTTGATTTAGTTGACTTGTTTAAATCTTTAATTAAATAAATGTAGAATAAAACTGGAGAAAAAATTAAATGGACTATAAACCTGGTGTTTATAAAGTAAGAGACCTAAAATTAGCTGATGAAGGTAGAAAAAAAATTGAATGGGCAGAATCGAGAATGCCTGTTTTAATGGAATTAAGAAAAGAATACAGTAAAACAAAACCATTAAAAGGATATAAAATTGCCGGCTGCTTACATGTTACAAAAGAAACCGCTGTATTGATTGAAACTCTTGTTGCTGCTGGAGCAGAAGTTAGCTGGAGTGGATGCAATCCACTTTCAACTCAAGATGATGTCGCTGCTGCTTTAGCAAAAAAAGGAATCTCAATATTTGCATGGCATGGAATGAATGTTAAAGAATTTTACTGGTGCATTGAACAAACTTTAAAGTTCCAACCAAATTTAACTCTTGATGATGGCGCAGATTTAATTTTTACAATTCATAATAAATATCCAAAACTTGCTGAAAAAGTTATTGGTGGAACTGAGGAGACTACCACTGGTGTAAAAAGATTGCGAGCGATGGCTAATGATGGTGCCTTGAAATATCCTGTCATTGCTGTTAACGATGCTGAAACAAAATGGGATTTTGATAATGTTTATGGCACCGGTCAATCTTCAATAGATGGAATATTAAGAGCTACAAGTGTTCTTCTTGCTGGTAAAAATTTTGTTGTTGCTGGTTATGGTCATTGTGGAAGTGGAGTTGCAAAGCGCGCCGCTGGTATGGGTGCAAATGTCATTGTTACGGAAGTTAAACCAACCGCAGCATTGAAAGCCGCTCTTGAAGGTTTCCGTGTTATGCCAATGGATGAAGCAGCAAAAATTGGTGACATCTTTATTACTGCAACAGGAGTTAAAGATGTGATTGTAAAAAGACATTTTGAAAAGATGAAAGATGGTGCAATTGTTTGTAATACTGGTCATTATGATTGTGAAATAAATCTTAATGATCTTGCTAAACTTACAAAATCTAAGAGATTGATCCGAGAAAATAACGAAGAGTATACATTGAAAAATGGAAAGAGAATTTATGTTCTGGCTCAAGGTCGTCTGGTTAATTTAGCTGCCGCAGAAGGTCATCCATCTGAAGTTATGGATATGTCTTTTGCTAATCAATTTATGTCACAAATCAGACTTGCTGAACTTGATAAAAAAGGAGTTCGTTTAGAAAATTCTGTTCATGAAATTTCTGAAGAACAGGATCAATTCATTGCCTCGATTAAATTGAAAACCCTTGGGTATAAAATTGATAAGTTAACTAAAGAACAAATTAAATATATCTCTGATTATTCTGAAGGGACTTAATTTTATAATAATTTATATATAACTTTATTTAGCCACCACATTTTATGGTGGCTTTTTTTATTTTAAATAAAAAAACATGAAAGAAAATAAATTTAACATTGAATTAATCAAAGATTTAGTTTCAATTATTTTGTTGACTTTAATCTTTTCTATTGTTTACAATTTTATTTTGTATGGAAATATTAATTTCATCGAGAATGCAAAAAATAAATCCTCCCATGATTTAAAATCCGATTTTCAAGAAGTCACAATTGAAGAAGCACAAGATCATTTTAATGAAGCCATTGTTATCGATGCAAGGAGTGAAGAAAATTTTCAGAGTGGACATATTCCAGGTGCAATAAATATTCCTGTGAAAAATTTTGACAGCTACATCGATAAAATTTTTGAACTGCCTCAGAATAAGCTAATAATAATCTATTGTGAAGGTATTCATTGTAATTTAAGCCATCAACTTGCCGAAAAACTTCAAACCTTTGGATTCAAGAATTTATGGATTATGTACGAAGGAATTGAAGGTTGGTTAAAAAGAAATTTACCGATGGAGAAATGAAATGAATATCAAATTAATTCTTCTTGATATAATTCGTCTAATTCTTGCATTTATTTTTATTTTATCTTCAATTGAGAAATTAAAAGACCCCTATGCTTTTGCTCTTTCTGTTGATGCTTATCAGATTTTTCCAGATTGGATTATTAACTTGTCTGCTCTTTTAATTCCATGGTTTGAACTTTTTATAGGATTTGGACTGATTTTCAAGTATAAATTAAAAGCGAATCTAATTTTTTATATATTTTTAATGTTCTCATTTACGATTCTTGTTATAATCGCAATGATTAAAGGTCTTGATATTGAATGTGGATGTTATGGAGAAAGTTCTTCGAAAGTTGGAGTAACTAAATTACTTGAAAATATTTTAATAATGATTGGAG
>CALDZP010000075.1 GCA_937944105.1 uncultured Ignavibacteria bacterium | reverse complement strand
TCTGACAAAGTTCATTAATGACTATTTCTCCATATTCATTTTTAACCTGCCAGTCATCAGGAATAAAATCAGAATTTGGCTTAAGTCCAATATGAATAAAAACACCATCAACTTTTAAATCTTTAATTTCATTACTATTTTTATCTAAATATTTAATTCCCCTAACAAATTCATCGCCATAAATTTCTTGAGTTAAAGCATTATAAATAATTTCAACATTTTGTTTTGACTTTAATTCTTCAATCAAAACTTTATCTCCCTTCATTTCTGGGTTTTTAGTAATGATATAAACTTTTTGGCAAATTTTTGAGCCCATAATCCCAGCTTCATTAGCTGAATTACCCCCACCAACAATGGCAACAACTTTATTTTTAAATAGAGGCAAATCACAAACAGAACAATAACTTATTCCTTTATGGTAAAATTTCTCTTCACCAGGAACATTTAATTTTTTCGGCGTTGAACCAGTAGCAACAATAACTGTTTTTGAAAAGTAAATATTTTTTTCGGTTTTAACTTTAAAAATTGAATTATCTTTTTCTAAAGCAATAACTTTATCATTAATTGGCTCAATTTTGTATTTTTCCAGATGTTCTTTAAATTTTTGCGTCAGCTGAACTCCATTTGTTTCAGGAAATCCCGGATAATTCTCAACAATTCCTGAAAGAGCCATCTCCCCACCAATATCTTTCGCAATAATTAAAAAATTTAAATTTTGTCTTTTTAAATAAATAGCTGCCGAGATGCCTCCAGCTGAAGCGCCAATAATAATTGAGTCATAAATTTTATTCATTTTTTAAAGCACTCATAATTTCTTCAGGAGAAAAACCAATAACTATTTTGCCTTCAATATCAATCACTGGAACGCCATATTGACCAGATTTTTGAACCATTTCATTAGCCCACTCATTATTTTCTTCAACATTTCTTTCTTCGTAAGAATAACCATTTTTTTCTAAAAACTCCTTAGTTGCCTTACACCACGGACAATAAGTTGTTGTATAAATTATTATTTTTTTCATTGTTGTAAAAGTTGGTTAATTGTCGACATTATTTCAGGAATATTGATGCCTTCAATCATTTTACCATTAATAAAAAATGTTGGTGTTCCTTGAAGACCTAAATTATAAGCTTCTTGGTTATCTTTCTGAATATCATTAAAATATCTATTTTCATCAACGCACTTTTCGAAACTTTGAAGATCAAGGCCAAGCTCCTTAGCTAAATTTAACCAAACCTCTTTTGGGGTGGTTGTTTCGCCGTTCATAAATTTTATAAATATCTTTTTATTAAATTCCCAATATTTACCTTGTTCGTTAGCGCATCTGGCAGCATTATGAATCGACATTGCTTGAGGATGAACGACAAAATCTCGAAAGTAAATAGCAACTTTTCCTTCTTGAATTAAATTTTCTATTTGAGGATAAAGTTCTAAAACAGCTCGACCACAAAAAGGACAAAGAAAATCACCGAATTCAATAATTGTAATAGGAGCAGTTGAAGTTCCCAAAGGTGGTAAATTGCCTTTATCAACGGTAAAAGTTTTATTAATTGATTGTTGGTTATTAACAATCGGTGTTCTTGTTAAAAATAAAACCGATAAACCAACTATGACAACTACTAAACCAATTTGAAGATATTTTTTCATGATTTTAAAGAAATTTTTAATTATCGACTATAATTTAATTATATAATACAAAAGCCTCGGTGGCGGTTGGGGATAATAAAATTGCCATTTCGCCACCTCGGCTCATCGCTTCGCTCTTCGACGGTGTAGTTTTAAGAAAACCGCCCCACCAACTCGTGCTTCGCACCTTCGTTGCCTCGGTGGCGGAATCGGTAGACGCGCAAGGTTTAGGACCTTGTAGCCAAAAAGGCTGTGTGGGTTCGAATCCCACCCGAGGCACCTTCAAAGTCTCGCCCTCAGCCCATCGCCCTTAGCCCTCAGCCGCTAGCCGTTAGCCCTTAGCCGTTAGGCGCTAGAATTCCTTTATAGAGGACGATCGTCCTTTATAAAAGATTCAAGATTCAAGATTCAAGAATAAAAAGTGTAATTATAAACTGCGATCGCTGATTATAAGGGACATTTTTAAATTGTTCTCCGAAGCTCATTCTAGTAGGAAATATTTTATCAATTAGCGAGTCGAAACTGCGAACTAAAAATTTACTCTACCAACTTTGACGATCGTCAATTTTGGTAGAGTAAGATATTTTTAAGAATAATGAAAATTTGCAAAATTATGATAAAATAAAATTATTAAGAAATTCTACTCCAAATTCCTAACGCCCAACGGCTAATTCCCAAATTTCGCCCCCATAGCTCATCGGGCAATAAATTGCCCTCACAGCTATGGGTTCTCGCTTCGCTCGCCCCCATAGCTCAATTTGTAGAGCAACGGCCTTTTATAGATTATTTACTGAGAGTTTGTTGAAACTCCCGAAAATTTAAGATTTTTTATTCTTTCTTCTTTTAGAAGAATGATGAAATTATAATTCACCACTTAAGAATTAAATTTCCTAAATCCATATAGTTATCAAAAAGCTTTTTAAAATTTAATTTTTTGTTATAATAAATTTAATGGCCCCCATAGCTCAATTGGTAGAGCAACGGCCTTTTAAGCCGGTGGTTGGAGGTTCGAGTCCTCCTGGGGGCACTTTTTAGCCCTTAGCCATTAGTCGCTAAGGATTTAAATAATGCAAATTTATTTAAGAGAAGAGAAAGCAGAAAAGATTAG
>CALDZP010000074.1 GCA_937944105.1 uncultured Ignavibacteria bacterium | reverse complement strand
TAAAGTTCATCAAAAAACAAGTGACAGTGAGTGTCTATCATAATTTTAACCAAAATTTCTTACAAGTTAAAAAAATAATCTGAGTTAATCAGTATAAAAAAATATGTAACATAATTAAATTCATTAAGCGTAATCGAAATGGCTAATCTTAATTAAATTCATTCAATATTAGTTAAACAAATGTTACCTCGATTCCGCTTGCCAACCGATAGTGCAGATCATCGAGCGAAGTCGAGGTGTGGTTATCGAGCGAAGTCGAGATACCAATGTTATTTTTGGGTAATTTCGCTTTATTTACTAATTGTTGTTCCAAATTTGCTTAACAACCGTTTTACATCGTCATAGAAAACTGGCGAGATTATTGAAAAAGTAGATTTCAACATAAAGTTAAAATGAACTAAGATTGAATTATAAATTAATTTTTATTCATCAACAAATAGTCTCATTGCCCCAAAAGATAACGGTTTATCTGATAATTGAGCATAGTTGGAACGACCAAAACAATTTTTTTATTGGAAAGATATTTCATGTTCAATTCAAAACTCTAGCTGATTTTCTCTATTTTTGTAAGTCATTTTCATTATAAAAAAATAAAGAGGTCAAAAATGAAATTTACAAGAAGATCCTGGGCTGAACCTTTTAAAATAAAAGTTGTTGAACCACTCAAAATGACGACCAGAGAATATAGACTTAAAGCAATTAAAGAAGCAGGATATAACACATTCCTTTTGAAATCTGAAGATGTTTACATTGATTTGCTTACCGATAGTGGAACAAGTGCAATGAGTGATTATCAATGGGCTGGTATGATGTTAGGTGATGAAGCTTACGCCGGTAGTAAGAATTATTATCATCTCGAGGAAGCTGTGAGAAAATATTATGGATTTAAATATCTTGTGCCAACACATCAGGGGAGAGGTGCAGAGCATATCATATCCAAGATTTTAATTAAACCTGGCGATTTTATTCCAGGCAATATGTATTTCACTACAACTCGATTGCATCAAGAGCTTGCAGGAGGAACCTTTGTTGATGTGATTATTGACGAGGCTCATGATTCAGAAAATGAACACCCCTTCAAGGGTAATATCGATCTGAATAAACTCGAAGCTCTTGTAAAAAAAGTAGGAGCAAAAAAGATTCCATATATTTCGGTTGCTGCTACTGTTAACATGGCAGGTGGACAACCAATTTCGATGGAAAATATTCGTCAGGTAAAAGCATTCTGTCAAAAACATGGAATAAAGATGTGGTGTGATGCCACCCGTGCAGTAGAGAATGCTTATTTTATAAAAGTTCGAGAAAAAGGTTATCAAAACAAATCAATTGAAGAAATTCTAAGAGAATTCTGTTCTTATTTCGAAGGAATCTGGGTAAGTGCAAAAAAAGATTGTCTTGTTAATATCGGGGGTTTTTTAGCAACTCGAAATAAAAAAGTTTTTGAAGAAGCAAGAAATTTAGTAGTAGTTTATGAAGGACTTCATACTTATGGTGGACTTGCAGGTCGTGATATGGAAGCAATGGCTCGTGGAATAGAAGAAATGGTTCAGCTTGATCATATCAAAGCAAGAATTGGTCAAGTTGAATATTTAGGAAATAAATTACTGCAGGCTAAGATTCCAATTGTTAAACCCATTGGTGGTCATGCAATTTTTATTGATGCGAAAAGATTCCTTCCACATATTCCACAATATCAATTCCCCGCTCAAACTTTGGCAGCGGAAATTTATATTGATTCGGGAGTAAGAGCAATGGAAAGAGGTATTGTCTCTGCCGGTAGAAACAAAGAAACTGGTGACCATAACTATCCGAAACTTGAGCTTGTTCGTTTAACAATCCCGAGGCGAGTCTATACACAAGCTCACATGGATGTAACTTTTGAGTCCATCGTTGAAGTTTATAATAGAAGAAAAGAGATAAAAGGTTTGAAAATGGTCTATGAACCGAAATACTTAAGATTTTTCCAGGCAAGATTTGAACCTTTGAAATAATTGACAATATCAGTTTTATTTTAAATGTTTAAAAAAATAAGTGAGCCTTATGATTGAGACAAAAGAATCCTTTATTAAAAAAATTAATTTATTACTTGAAAAATTCCGTACATATAATTCAGGTTTAGAATTTTCTCTCCATTATTCCCGTTTAATTAATGATTTAATATCTGACCTTACTAAGAACTGTCCCGATAATCTTGCTATAGCTGCAATTGGTGGTTTAGGTCGAATGGAGCTTTCTCCTTATTCTGATATCGACATAGTTTTTATTTCAAATTCAATTGAAGAGGACCAAGCTTATATTTCCAGAACCATACAAAGTTTATGGAATTTTGGCGTAAATGTTTCCCATTCAGTAAGATCATTAAAAGAGATTTTTGAATTTGCAGAAAACGATTTACAATCTTTCACTCAATTGATGGAGATGAGATATATTTCCGGATCGAAAAATTTATTTTTAAAGTTCATTGATAACATAAGAATTGTTATAAATTCAGAATTTAAGCAGAAACTATTAGATGCATTTTTAATTGATATTAACAAAAGACATACATCATTTGGGAAATCCCCATTCTTACTTGAACCAAATGTTAAAAATGCAAAAGGTGGATTAAGAGATTTACATTCAGCTGCCTGGATTTATTACACTTTAAAGAATGAATTACCTGTCCTTGATCAATTTGATTGCGCGGTTAATTATTTTCTGATTAGCGCAACAAATTCAAATACTATTACAACAAAAGAAGCTAAAAATATTCTTAGCTCTTATGATTATTTAATTAAAATCAGAAATGGACTTCATATTGTAAACTCCAATGCCCGAGATCGTTTTGACTTTCAGGCACAGGTAAATCTGGCAAGATATTTATTTCCCGATTCGTCCAACATCGATGAAACAGTTTATGCAATGATGAAAAAATATTTTGAATCCACTCTTATTTTATCCGAATTTCTTGAATATTTTTCAAAAGAAGCACTTCAGGTGATTTATCCATGTGAAACCTTTAATACCTATAAGCTCGATGAAGATTTTTTACTTTGTGGTAGATTTATTAAAAATAAACAGAAAGAAAATTTAAGTTTAGTTCAAATCTTAAAATTGTTTACATATCATCATCAATATCTTGCAATTTTCGATAACGAGCTGGAGAGAAAAATTAAAGCGAGTTTAGAATATTTCGATGGAACTGAAATTTCTGATCCAGAAGTGAAAAGATTATTTAGAAAATTTTTCCAATCTTCTGATGATCTTAGTGATTCACTATTTCTAATGCATAGATTGGGGGTCCTTGGATTTCTAATTCCAGAGTTTGAATCATTAAAATTCTTTTTCCAGCCAAATGCTTACCATATCTACACGACAGATGAACATACTTTAATGGCAATTAAAAATGTGTTTAAACTTGAGCTTGATAACTCAATTCTTGGTGAGATTTTCAGAAATTATGAAAATAAAGAATTGTTGATACTTGCAATTCTATTTCACGATATTGCAAAACCTATCACTCATGCAGGTCATGAAATTATTGGATCTCAAATAGCTGAAAATGTTTTACAAAGATTTGATTTTGACGATGAAAAGATCAAAGTAGTGTCATTCTTAGTAGAAAATCATCTTTTGATGGAACAAACCGCTTTTCGCAGGAATTTGAACGATGCTGAGATTTTAAACTCATTTAGAGCAAAATTCAAAAATCTAATGGAGCTTGATTTTCTTTACCTTTTAACTTATGCTGATCTTTCTTCTGTTAATCCAAGTTTATGGACTTCCTGGAAAAGTTCTTTACTTAATGAACTCTACACCAAAACCAGAGAAATGATTGTAAATGGCATAACAGCAGAAGAACTGCTTAGCCCCGAAGTCGAAAAGTTTGATTTTACAAAATATACTATTGATAAGAAGGATTATCTCGAACATATTCAACAGATAAATGATGCTAATTATCTTTACACATTTTCTGAGGAAGAAATTGCAAATCATATTAATGAGATAAAGAAAGGAAATGTTCTTTCAATACTTCATAAAAATTTATATGATTTCACACAAATTACAGTTATCACTCGAGATGAAAAGGGTTTGCTTTCTAAAATTTGTGGTTCAATTTCGATAAGTGATTGTAATATTCATGATGCAAGCATCTTCACTCGAAAAGATGGGATTATTATTGATACTTTTCGAATTACTGATTTCGTTTCCCAAAAACCCTTAACAGAAGAACACTTTGAAATTTTAGCGGAAAATATTACGCGAGTTCTACTTGGAAATTTTGATATTGAAAAAGCATTTGAAGAACATCGTGAAAAGTGGAAAAGAGTAGATAATCAAATACAAACTAAAATCGATGTAGAAGTAAATTTTGAAGACCATCCTGTATATTCAATAATTGATATACATACTTCAGATCGAATAGGTTTACTCTATCTTATAACCCGTAAACTAACTGAATTAGAGTTAAATATTTACTTTGCAAAAATTGGAACTAAATTAAATGGGGCTTTCGATAGTTTCTATGTTCTGGACAAAGATTATAGAAAAATTCCAATGGATAGATATGAGCTATTGAAGAAAGAGATTACAAATACATTACAAAATTTCGAAAGGGCATTCAACGGTAAATGATAAACTTTCGAGAGAATCCGATTGGTGTTTTTGATTCTGGAATAGGGGGATTAACTGTTTTTAAGGAGTTGATTAAAATTCTTCCACGAGAGAATATAATTTATTTTGGAGACACAGCTCGGGTTCCATACGGTACAAAATCGGAAAAAACAATTCGAGATTATTCAATTCAAAATGCAAAATTTTTACTCTCAAAAAATGTTAAGGCAATTGTAATTGCATGTAATACATCTTCGGCAATAGCTCTTGAAGAAATTCAATCAATAACTAATTTGCCAGTTGTTGGTGTTATAAAACCAGGTTCTATTGCTGCTGTTAATTCAACGAAAAATAAAAGAATAGCTGTAATTGGTACAACGGCTACAATTTCAAGTAAATCCTACGAAAAAGAAATTAAATGTTTAGATTCTTCGATAGAAGTTTATGGGAAAGCGTGTCCACTTTTCGTACCGATTGTTGAAGAAGGATGGGCAAATCATAAGATTGCATACCTTGCCGCCGAAGAATATTTAAGTGAATTAAAAAAACATTCAATAGATACATTGGTACTTGGCTGCACTCATTATCCTTTACTTCGAAATACAATTCAAAAAGTTATCGGTGAAAATGTACAATTGATTGATAGTGGAATAGAAACTGCACAGGTCGTAAAAAAGATTCTTGAAGAAAATGATTTTTTAAATCGTTCTGAATTAAAACCTGATTATAAATTCTATGTGAGTGATCTTCCTCTACAATTTAAAAAAGTTGGAGAAATGTTTTTAGAAAGAAGCATCGAGAATTTGATTAAAATTGACATTTAAATTTTTAACATTATAATCAGTTACAATTTCGAGATTAATTTTTAGTTCTATGTGAATAAATTTAATCAGTTGATTAGGAATTGCTATTCTTCAAACCATTTTCTTAGTTCATCTTCATTGCAATTCATTCCAAGTAATAATCCCAGTTTAATCTTAGCTTTTTGACCATTCAAATAATCGGCAAAGATTACGCCAATTTTCTTTAACCATTTACCAGCGCCATAGTAACTGTAAATATCCATTGTTTCACCTGCCGGGCATCGTGAAGTTAACACAACGGGGATACCTTTTTCCCGTACATATTTAATCCCATCGTAAGCTTTCGGTGGAACATTACCAACACCAAGTGCCTCAACAACTAATCCTTTTGCTCCGCTGTCAGCACTAAACTTGAAAAATTTATCACTCATATCGGCATGAACTAAAATAATATCTATATCTTTTTCAATTTTATTCGAAGGAATGTATTCTCTTTTTCTCGGTAATCGATTAATTATAACTCTATTTTTTGAAACAAATCCAAGTGAGCCGAAATCGAGACTTTTAAAAGATTCAATCTCGTCAGAATAAATTTTAGAAACTTCGCTTGCAGCATTTATTTCACCATTCATACAAACCATAACTCCAAGATCCTTACAATTTTCACTTAAGGCAACTATTATTGAATCGATTAAATTTCGTTCACCATCCCAATCAGGTTCTGAAGTGTTTTTCATTGAACCTGTTAATACTACAGGTTTTGATGAATTAATTGTCAAATCGAGTAGATAAGCTGTCTCTTCCAGTGTATCAGTTCCATGTGTAATTACTACACCAGTTATATCATCTCGATTAAGATATTTGATTACGGTATCTTTTAATTGCATCATTAAATCCAGAGTCATGTGAGGTCCAGGATATTTTCCGAAATCATAAACTTCTAACTCCGCTAAATCTTTCAACGAAGGGACAAGTTCTATTAATTCATAACCACTTAAATAAGGAACGGCTCCACCAGTACTTTCGTCAATTCGCATTGAAATGGTACCACCAGTGAAAATAATTGCAACTTTTGGTTTATTCATTTACTCCTCAGGTTGTATTCAACTTTTGTATAATTCACTCTATTTGTACTGACAAAAGAGGTAATAGTTTTGAAATAAATTATCGAAGAAAGAGAATAATGTTTTATTGGAGCAGTAATTAATAATTTATTTTCGGAGATTATCAAGTTTTTCCTTTAAGATTTTATTAACAAGGGATGGATTGGCTTTCCCTTTTGTTTCACGCATCACCTGACCAACGAAATGAGCGAAAACTTTATCTTTCCCTTCAAGATATTGTTGAACCTGCTTCTGATTTGATTCAATAACCTTTTGAACTATCTCTTCAATTATTTTTTCATCTGATATCTGAATGAGATTTTTTTCTTTTATTATTTCAGATGGTGAACCTGGTTCAACTAACATTTCATTGAAAACTTCTTTTGCAATTTTTCCACTGATTGTTTGATTATTAATTAACTTTATTAATTCTCCAAGATATTCTGGTTTAATTGGAAATTCTTTAATCGAGATTTTTTGCTCATTTAATATTTTAAGAATTTCGGTCATAAACCAGTTACTTATCGATTTATAATCATCTGTAAATTTTGCTGTCTCCTCAAAATAATCGGCAAATTCTTTTTCAGTCGTTAAGATTTCTATATCATAATCAGGAATGTTGTATTGTGATTTCATCCTTTCTTTTCGTATTGAAGGAAGTTCAGGTAGATTTTCTCTAATTACATTTAACCATTCTTCATTTACTTCAACTATTGGTAAATCAGGTTCCGGAAAATATCTATAATCGTGGCTTTCTTCTTTTGTTCTCATTGGTTCAATTATTTGTTTATCAGCATTCCAGAGAAGTGTTTGCTGAATGATCCTACCACCGCTTGAGACAATTTCAATTTGTCTTTCTATTTCATATTTCAAAGCATCAACTACATTCTTTATTGAATTCATATTCTTGACTTCTGTTTTTGTGCCAAGAATATTTGATCCAGCTTCTCGAATAGAAACATTAGCATCACACCTTAAACTTCCTTCTTCCATGTTACCATCACAGATTCCCAGATATTTTACTATCTGTCTGATTTCACTTAAAAATATTCCTGCTTCTTCTGGAGTTTGTATATCAGGAGCAGTGACAATTTCAATTAAAGGGACACCACATCGATTAAAGTCAAGGAGTGTAAAATTTCCCTGATCATGAATCGATTTACCTGCATCTTCTTCAAGATGGATTCGGTTAATTCTGATTTTTTTTCTTTGATTTTGATGTTCAATTTCAAGATATCCATTTGAACAAAGTGGTAACTCATACTGTGAAATCTGATAACCTTTTGGAAGATCGGGATAAAAATAATTCTTTCTTGCAAAGATGGAATACTTATTAATTGTACAACTTGTTGCAAGTCCCATTCGAATTGTAAATTCAACAGCTTTTTTATTCAGGATAGGAAGAACTCCTGGATGTCCCATACAAACAGGACAAATATTAGTATTTGGTGGATTACCAAATTTTGTCGAACATCCACAAAATAGTTTCGATTCAGTTAATAACTGTGCATGAATCTCCAGTCCAATGACAGCTTCAAATCTCATGGGCGTTTAGTATTTATTTAATTTTTTCAAATAAAAGTTAACGTGATTCAAAATTAATTCAAAGAAAATGAAATATTAATAAAAAATTAGAAGACGGTTAACTAAAAAATTGTCTTCAAAATTTGTCGAAAGTTCTTAAAATACATTTTACTTATTTTCTCGATTAAAAATTTCAAATGTTTTTGCTTTTTAGTTTCCTTAAAATTTTCATGTCGTTCAAAGAATTTCTTTCCCAGAATACATCATCAACATATCCCTGAATTGATTTATCTACTTCAGCCATTTTCAATCTTTTTATAGCATAAAGACAATATTCTTCATCAATTTCAATCATCACAAAATTTCTATTTAGTTTTTTTGCGACCACGCCAGTTGTACCTACACCGGAGAAAGGATCAAAAACAATGTCTCCCTCATTTGAACTGGCGAGAATAATTTTTGCCAATAATTTTTCCGGTTTCTGAGTTGGATGAGGAGTATTTTCTGGCATCGACCAGAAGGGAATTGTAATATCTGTCCAGATATTAGATGGATATGTTAATCTGTATTTACCGTTTTCGTTTTCTATCCAATCTTTTGGTTTTCCATTCTCTCTATATGGTGCAATCACTTTTCTTTTTAATTTTACTTTATCGACATTAAAGGTAAAGTTTTTTGACATGGTACAAAACCAGATATCCTCAGAATTATTTTTCCAGTTAAATTTAGAACCTCTACCTTTTTCTCTTTCAAAAGTAATTCGATTTCTGACGATAAAATATTTTTCACAAACTAAATGAATGGCTGTTGATGAGCGCCAGTCACCACAAATATAAATTGAAGCATCAGGTTTTAATACTTTAATTAGTTTGTTGAGCCAGGAGTCAAGCCATTTCGTATAATCTTCAATAGAAGTTTTTTTGAATTTCAGGTTATTGAAATTTTTGCATAAGTTATAAGGAGGGTCAATAAAAAGTAGATCAACGAATTTTTCTGGTAAATAATCTATAATCTCAAAAAGATCTTGGTTAATTACTTTATTCAATAAATTATTTACATCAGTGGGTTTATTAATTTTAATCAATTCCTTTTTATAACTTTTTCTTTCATCTTTTGAAAGTGTTACTGTTCTATTAAGTGGTGCTGCCATTACTTAAAATAATATTCAGTTATTTTGAAAAAATGTAAATCATAAAACAAAGTGAAAAAAATTTAATGAGAAAGGATCCTGTTCTTATTCATTGATTCGTTTGCGAGTTTCTCTTTATATTCAACTACCTTCTTGAAAAGTTTTTTATCACAGATACCAAGTATTTGCACTGCCAGGAGTCCAGCATTTCTTGCATTATTAATTGCTACTGTTGCAACAGGTACACCCGCTGGCATTTGAGCAATTGAAAGGAGTGAATCCAATCCATCCATTGACTTGGTTTTTATTGGAACTCCAATTACAGGTAAAGGGGAAAAAGATGCAGACATACCGGGAAGATGAGCTGCACCTCCTGCACCAGCAATTATAACCTTTATACCTCGTTTGTGTACAGTGCTAGTATATTTTGCCATAAATCCAGGTGTACGATGTGCAGAGACAATTTTTATTTCGTATTCCACATCGAATTCTTTTAGAATGTTAGCAGCTTCTTGCATTATCGGGAAATCTGAATCACTGCCCATTATGATTGCAACTTGAGGCTTTTTTTTCATAGTTCTCCTATATTATAATTTCTCTTTCTGCTAATATTGCTTTATTATAGATCGTTTTTAAATCATTACCGCAAAAAGTAATGTGACCCATTTTTCTTCCTTTTCTAGATTGTTCTTTGCCATAAATATGAAGATGTGCATCTTCAAATTTTAGAACATTAGATATGTTTAAATTTTTATTCTTACCATTTCTTTTACCAAGTAAATTTATCATTACTGAATAAGGGTAAACCATTTCAGTTGAGCCAAGTGGAAGATTAAGAATACTTCTGATATGATTTTCAAATTGAGATGTAACACAAGCCTCAATTGAATAATGACCGGAATTATGAGGACGTGGGGCAATTTCATTAATTAAAATTTTTGCATCTTTAGTTAAAAAAAATTCGAGTCCAAAAAGACCATAACCTTTAACTGCTTTAATTGCTTCGATTGCAATTTCAATTGTATCTTTTATTAACTTATTGTCAATTTGAGCAGGTGCAATGACAAGATGACAGATATGATTTTTTTGAATGGTTTCAACAACAGGGTATGCTTTTATATCTTTTTTTGTTCTTGCGATAATTATTGCAAGCTCCTTTTCAAAATCAATAAACTTTTCTGCAAGAAGTTGTGCGTGTCTTTGTTTTAATTTTTTTAATGCATCATTAAAATCTTTTTCGTTATTAACAATCGCATTACCATAACCATCATAGCCTAATTTCCTTGATTTTAATATGAATTTACCACCAAGCTTTTGCTTAATTTCAAAATAATTTGATTCGTCTGAAATGTTAATAAATTCTGTTAATGGTAGTTTTGCTTTTTGGAATGTTTGTTTCTGTACAAGCTTATCCTGGATTAAAGATATTGTTCGTGAAGATGGGACAACTTTCTTATTTTGATCTTCAATCCACTTTAAAACTTCGCTGTCAATAAATTCATTTTCAAGTGTTATAATATCAGAATTGTTAATGAACTTTTTTAAGATGTTTTTGTTATCAATCCATCCAACAAATTCATTTTTTGAAAGTTGACCGGCTGGTGAGTTTTTAGTTTTTTCTAATATATTGACAGAAAACCCCAATCTTATTGCTTCAAAGGCAGACATTCGAGCAAGTTGTCCACCACCTAAAATTCCAATCTTTAAAGGCATAAATTTTATTAACAGTCTTTCAAAATAATCTTAATTCTGTTACAAATTTAAGTAAAAACAGCTTTTAATCGAAGAAGTGAAATAGTGATTTGTGTAATTTTACTAAAATAGAATTATTTATTTGTAAACAAATCTAAGTTAACAACATTTTAATTTAAAGATGTGAAAATCAAAATGATTCGTTTTTAATCTTAAATTTTTATTGTCATTAAAAAACTTTTCATGTTCACTGATTAAAAAACAATGGTTTTATCACAATATAGAATTAAGAACTAGAAAACTTATTAAATTTATCATCCTAAATTAAAAATTTGCACCATAAGCCTTTAAGATATCTTCGAGTTGATCTTCTGACTCCACAAGAACAAGTCGATTCTTACCACCATCGATAGGACCTACTATCCCCATTTGTTCTAATTCATCCATAATTCTTGCTGCTCGAGCATATCCAATTTTTAATTTTCTTTGAAGAAATGTAACAGATGCAATTCTTTGTCTTACTACAAGATACGCAGCATTTACAGTTAGTTCATCAAAGTCACCTTCATTAATTGCTGATGAATTTCCTCTTTCATTAGCCTTTACTGATGGTAATAAATAAGGAAATGCAAAACCTTCTTGATTTTCAATAAAATCAAGGACTTTATTTATTTCTTGCTCCGAGATGTATGCATTCTGAACTCTAATCATATTGTCATTATTGCTGAAGATCATATCACCATTTCCAAGTAATTGCTCGGCACCTGTTTGATCGAGAATTGTGATTGAATCTGTTCTTTGAGAAACTTTGTAAGCAATTCGAGCGGGGAAATTAGCTTTAATATTTCCTCGAATAACATTTACTGATGGTCGCTGCGTCGCAAAAATTAAATGAATTCCTGCAGCTCTGGACATTTGTGCAAGCCGTGCTATTGAATCTTCGATTTGTTTTCCGGCTGTAATCATCAAATCTGCAAATTCATCAACAATAACAATTATATACGGCAAAGGGTGAAACATTGCTACATCTTTTTCTTTAATTTTACCAGAGGCAAGTTTATCGTTAAATTCACGAATATTTCTCACATCTAATTTACTTAACCAATCGTATCTTTTTTCCATTTCTGCTTCCAGTGATTTTAAAACAGTAACTGCGTTATCAGGACTTGTTATAATTTCTTCGTTAACATCTGGGCAAATAGCAAGATAGTGTTTTTTTAATCGTTTATACATTGCAAGTTCGATTCGTTTGGGATCGATTAAAACAAATTTGACCTTTGCAGGATGTAATTTGAATAAAATTGAATTTATTATTGTATTGATTCCTACACTTTTGCCTGAACCAGTTGCACCAGCAATTAATAAATGAGGCATAGATGTTAGATCTTCAATAAAAATTTCGCCTGCCGCTGTTTTTCCCATAGCTAAAGGTAATTGATGAGTTGATTGAATAAATTTAGGTGAACCATAAACACTGGCAACTCTAACAATTTCTGGACTATCATTAGGAATTTCTACTCCAATTGTTCCTCTTCCTGGCATTGGTGCAATTAAACGAATGCCTTTTGCCTTAAGTGCTAATGCAAGATCATCTTTCAAACTCGTAATTGTATTAACTTTTACATTTGGTGAAGGAATTACTTCGTAAAGAGTTACAACCGGTCCTGGTGTCACTTTAATTTCCTGGATTTCAACTTTAAATAAATTTAATTTCCTCTCAATCATTTCAGCTTTTTGTGTTAATTCGGATTGATTAACATTCTGAATTTGAATTGGTATCTCAAGTAAATCAACTGATGGTAAATTAAAATTAAGTGAACTATCCCAGGGTTGTAATCCACCAGAGGTTGGTTGCTCAATTTCTTTTTTATTTAAATCTGAGGAATCGCTTATATCACTCTTTGCTTTCTTTATTGCAATACTTTGTGTTATAGGCTTTTCTATACTTTTTATCTGATCTTCTGATTTAATTATCTCGTCTTTAATGATTTCTATTTTCGCTTCTCTCTGTATCGATAATTGATCATCAAGATTTTTTTCATGCTTATTCTCTTTAACTAAGTTCTTTTCTCTAAAGGTTATTGTCGATTTCTGATTGGCTTTTCCTTTTCTAAATAAGTTAGTGAACCAATTTCCAATAGCTGAAAAAGTTAGTTTTGTATTTAAGAAAAAATTTGTAAGCAAATCTTTGAGATTAATGTTTAAAAGAATTGTTGAGAAAATTAGTATCATAACAAATATTACAATTAATCCTCCAGCTGAGCCAATTAATTTTATCAGCACCGAACCCAAGAAAAATCCAACCGAACCAAACAGTTCTTTATTTTGAGCAATTGAATCAAGGGTATTAGATAAAATTCCGATCATTGATGAGAATAGGATACCAATTGAAATAATTAGAATCGAATATAAAATTGATTGTCTAGGATTATTGACACCAAATAAAATTAAGAATCCCCAATAAACAAGAACTATTACAAATGAAAAAGAAAAATAACCAAATAAATCGTTTATAAAAAAGTTAGCAAGTATTGCGCCAATTAATCCGAACCAATTTTTAATTTTTGATGCGCTTTGTGAGAGATCAGAATTTTTATCTATAAGTGACAGGAAATCTTTTAGTTCAAGATTTTGAATATAAGTGTAATCACTCCTCTTGTAGGAGATTATACTTAAGGCAATAATTACACCAAAAGTAAGTAAAAACAATGCCAGAATTGATTTTTTAGTTTCATAAGGAATTAAAAACTCATTTGAATCAAGAGTTGAATCAACTATTTTCTTTCGCCTTTTCATTTCAATATTCCTATGTAATTATTGGTAAAACTTGCGACGATTGGAAACTTATCGACTTGCGCAATAAAATCCAGATCTTTTTCAAATCCATTAGCAATTAAAATCTTTCCGTGATCTGTATCTTTCAAGTACTTTAGAATATTGCCTTCGTATTTTTCGTACAATAGCAATGAGGTTTTACCGGCATCATTTAGTTCTACAACATTAACCTCTCTGTTTAAATTCTTAATTATTAGTCCTGATAAAATAGCATCAGATGAATCAAAAAAACCATCTCGACCGGAACAGATAATGGACCAATCAGAATCAATTTCCATCATTTTATTCGAAACGGCAGAAACGTTTAGTGTTGAAGCGATTAATACATTCTTAGACTTTCTTAAATACTCGAATACTTTGGTACCATTTGTTGATGTGAGTATAATTTTTTTACCTTCGACTTTTTCTGGTGAAAATTCGAGAGGTGAGTTACCTAAATCAAAACCGTCAATAATTTTTGTGTGTCTTTCACCGCATAACAAATATGTAGAACGCTCAAGATTTTTAGCAATTTTTACTGCTTCTTCAACTGATGATGCAGGAATAATTGTTTTTGCGCCGTTTGCAAGAGCTGTGATAATTGTTGATGTTGCTCTTAAAACATCTATTACTACAACGTTTCGATTGTAAAAATAATCTTCTAATTGATTATGAACGAAAAAAATTACTTCTATTTTCATTTTTGAATAAATGGAATTTTTGTCAATCTTGCTTTAAGTCTTTTACCTCTGTTGTCGATCTCAAATATTGAAGTTTCATCGACTGAATCTATTTCGAAATAACCTAAACCAATCGGTTTATTAAGTGAAGGTGATTGAGTGCCACTTGTGACAAAACCAATATTTTTATTTTCAAAAAAGATTTGATTCCCATGTCGCGGAATTCCTTTATCAATTAATTCAAAACCTTTTAATTGTCTCTTTAAACCTTCCTGTTTTATTTTCAATAAAGCTTCCTTACCAATAAAATAATCTTTATCAAGTTTTGTTATCCATCCAAGTCCTGCTTCTAATGGATTAGTGTTTTCATCAATATCATTCCCATAAAGGCAATATCCCATTTCAAGTCTGAGACTGTCTCTTGCTCCTAATCCACAGCATTTAATATTATATTGATTTCCACTTTCCAAAATTGAATTCCAGATTTTTATTGCCTGTTCTTCATTACTTTCGAAATAAATTTCGAAACCAAGTTCTCCAGTATAACCGGTTCGTGAGATGATAGCATCTGTATTCAGAATTTTTCCGTATTTAAATGTATAATAATTTAATTCATAGATATCAAAGTTTACAAGCGATTTTAGAGTTTCTGCAGATTTTGGTCCTTGTACGGCTATCAATGTGTAATCATCACTACGATCAAGAATTTGTACATTTTCATCGGTAATATTTTTTTTCATCCACTCGAAATCTTTATCTTTATTTGATGCATTAACCACCAGCATAAAACCATTTTCAAGTTTATAGACTAACAAATCATCGACAATTCCACCGTTTTCATAACACATGGCAGAATATTGTGCTTTTCCGGGTATTAATTTCGATGCATCATTAATTGTAATTTTTTGGACAAACTTAAGGGCATCGGGACCATAAATAAATATCTCGCCCATATGAGATACATCGAACATACCAACATTTTTCCTGACTGCTTGATGTTCTTCCACAATGGAGGTATAGTAAACTGGCATTTCAAAGCCTGCGAATTCAACAAGTTTTGCATTTAGTTGTTTGTGAATTTTATTAAGCTTTGTATATTTCATAAAATTCCTTTCTGCTTAGAGCCGAAGGAGAAAGGTAATTGAAAGTCCTTCCTTTCTCCTTCCTTTCGTCTTGACCACCAGGATTTCAGCTCCAAGCAAATATTTTGGATTTTTAAATTTTTGATTTTCAATAAGTTACTACGATTATATTAAGTAAAATATTAAATAGGTGCAAGTGGATTTTTAACAATTTTTTGTAAATATTTAGACAAACTTCCAGTAAATAAGAAGATGAAAAATAATTTTTCGCACCATAAAATTATTTTTTAGCAGAAAAAAATTTTAGAGAACAAATTTTATCCTGATTTCTGATGGTTTGGGAATGAATTTTTTGAATTATTTTTGTAAAAAAGGTTTTAAGAATGAAACAATATATTTTATTTGCAATTTTAGCTGGTGCATTTTGGGGAATAGGAGGATATTTTGAGAAAGCGGGACTTAAAGAATTAGGTATTCCACCAATAGCAGGTATAACAATAAGGACTTTTGTAGCAATGTTAATACTGGGTTTGATTTCTATTTCGTCTTGGAACGCGATAAAAAATCCATCCAATATAGGTGCATGGCTAATGATAATAATTGGTGGAGGAATAATTGCTGGGAGTCTTGGAATGTGGAGTTTTTATGCCGCGCTGGCGAAAAGTGAAAATCTTGGTGTAACTCTTGCAATTGCATTTGCTATGTCACCAATTGCGGGAACAGTGCTTGGATTAATTAAAGGTACACAGGAAATAAATTGGAGAATTGCAATTGGAATTTTGTTGATTGTAATTGGGATTGTTTTAATTCAACTTTCTCATAGAGTGAGAAGTTAATTTTATACTAAATACTCCATAATTTATTTGAGAAATATAAATTTTCTTCTTCACCCATTTTCAATTAAATCCATCATTCACTATTTTAACTAAAAAATAAGAGAGATATGGCGATAAAATTTTATAACACTCTTTCAAAAAAAATTGAAGAATTTATTCCACTTGAAACAGGCAAAGTTAAAATCTATATGTGTGGGCCAACTGTCTATGATTATTTTCATATCGGGAACGCAAGGTCGTTTGTGATGATTGATATAATAAGAAGGTATTTTATTTACAAAGGATATGATGTAAAATTTGTAATGAACCTCACTGATATTGATGATAAAATAATTAACAAAGCAATAAGCGAGGGAGTTAGTGCTGCTGAAATAGCCAGAAAATATTCTCAAGCATTTTTTGAAGACATTGAAAAACTTAAAATTAAGCCCGCCGATGTTTATCCTAAAGCTACTGAAAATATCAATAATATTATTGAATTAATTCAAAAATTAATGGATAAAGGAATTGCTTACCAGATTGGAGGTGATATTTTTTATGATATTACGAAATTCCCTGAATATGGAAAACTATCGGGTAAAAAATTAGAAGATTTAATAAGTGGTGCTCGAGTCGATGTTAATGAATTGAAAAGAAATCCTGCTGATTTTGCTCTCTGGAAAGCTGCAAAACCTGATGAACCTTATTGGGAATCTCCCTGGGGCAAAGGTCGCCCGGGTTGGCATATTGAATGCTCTGTTATGTCAATGAAAAATCTTGGTGAGACTTTTGATATTCATGCTGGTGGTAACGATTTAATTTTCCCACATCATGAAAATGAAATTGCTCAAAGTGAAGCCGCCACTGGTAAACCCTTTGCAAGATACTGGATCCATTTTGGATTTTTAAATATTGATAATCAAAAAATGTCAAAATCTCTTGGTAATTTTTTTACAGCAAGAGAAATTTTAGAAAAATTTTCAGCAGAAGCTTTAAGACTTTTATATGCTCAAACAATTTACTCAGCACCACTAAACTTCTCTCTTGAGTTGCTTCAGAATTCTGAAAATGCCATAAAAAGATTAAAAAATTCCATACATCAAGTAGAAACAGCAATTCAATTAGAAAATCAAGAAGAATTCAATACATCTCGATTTTATTCTGAATTTGAAGAAGCAATGGACGATAATTTCAACACTCCTCAAGCAATGGCAGTCATATTTGATTTTGTCAAGGAAGTAAATTCTTTCATTGCAAAATACAATGGATTGACCGCAAACAATAAAGAAAAAATTTTAAAATTCTTTGAGAAAGTTGCGCAAGATGTCCTTGGTATCATTGATTTACATCAATACAAAAAATTTGATGACAAACTAATTGATAATTTAATGAAAATAATCATTGATATTCGGAATCAGATGAGGCAAGAAAAAAGATTCGATATTGCTGATGCAATTCGTAATCAGTTAAAAAAATTAAATATTGAACTTGAGGATAAAAAAGGAATTACAACTTATAAAATTAATAAATAACTGGAGCTCAATATGAGTTTAATATCGCGCAGAAAATTTGTATATGCATCAACTCTTTTAGGTGTAGGACTTAAATTTATTAGTCCTTCAAATATTTTTGCATCCAAAAATAATTCCGTTATCCGTCCTGTGGTTATTTCAACCTGGGATAGAGATAGAAAGCCTAATTTGAAAGCCTGGGAAATTTTAGCCAATGGTGGTAACTCTCTGGATGCCGTTGAACAAGGGGTTCGAGTTGCAGAAGATGACCCCGAAAATAACTCAGTAGGATACGGCGGTTTACCAGATGAAAATGGAATTGTAACCCTTGATGCATCAATAATGGATTGGAAGGGGAGAGCTGGCGCAGTAGCTTTCCTTCAAAATATTAAAAATCCAATTTCAGTTGCTCGATTAGTAATGGAAAAAACTAAACATGTAATGCTCGCTGGTGAAGGAGCAAAACGATTTGCTCTGGCTTATGGATTTAAAGAAGAAAATCTTTTGACAGAAAAATCAAGACAAGCTTGGATTAAATGGAAAGAAAGTCTAAGTAAAGAAGATAACTGGATTGGAAATGAGTCTCACGATACCATCACAATGCTTGCAATCGATAAAGACGGAAATATTTCAGGTGCCTGCACAACTAGTGGATTACGATGGAAAATTCATGGAAGAGTTGGTGATTCTCCTATAATTGGTGCGGGTTTATATGTGGATAATGATGTTGGTGCAGCAGGTGCAACTGGAGTTGGTGAAACAATAATGCGAACATTAGGTTCCTTTCTAATTGTTGAGAAAATGAGAGAGGGTATGTCACCTCAAGAGGCTTGTGAATTTGCAGTGAAAAGACTTATCGAGAAAAATAAAAATATAATTAAAGAACCTTATCAAGCAGCTTTTATTGCATTAAATAAAAAAGGAGAAATTGGGGCATATGCAGTCAGAGACGGTTTCGATTATGTCGTTTCGATGAATGGTGAAACAAATGGATATAAATCTAAATTTGAGATTAAAGAATAATTTATGCGAATAATTTTATTTATAACGGTAACTGTCTTTATTTTAATATTGTTTTACAATTACATTATTAAACCAGTTGATTTGAATATAATTTTACTTGATAACAAAAGTGAGGGAATTGTATTAATAGATGTTAATCCTGTAAATGAATTAGGATTTCGAGTGCCAATTTTTTTATTTAAAGTACAAGGACAAATAATTGAAGGTTATTCAATTGTTGAATTAAAAAACAGAAATAAGAATTCTTTTCTGTTAATTAAGAAAGAACCCGATTCTTCAGGTAAAGTTGTTCTTAAATTTGAATTAGATGATGGAGTGATTCAAAAATTTTTTGAATTGTATTTAATAACTCAAAAAGTTTAATCGTTGAAGAGGTTAGTAATGAAAAAAAATATAGTTTTACTAATTAAACTTTTACTGGTAGTTCTTAATGCATCATTTTTGAATGCCCAGGGTAGTGCAGGTTCTAAATCTGATGTTGAACCCAGAACACTTGTCGATATGAATACAGCGGGTATCCTTCAAAAAGGGATGTTTGCAATTAATACTGAACAACTACCAGATGGAGTCTTTATTTTGAAAATGGATGTTGGTGTTTTTGACCAATTTAACTTCGGAATTTCTTATGGAGCTGCAAATTTTGTTGGTAAAGGTGATGTGAAATTTTATAAATATCCAGGTGTAAATGTTCGATTGAGGTTGTTCGATGAAGAACCTTCCTTTCCAGCGATTCTATTAGGATTTGATTCTCAAGGAAAAGGTGAATATGTAGACTCGTTGAGAAGATTTGAAGTAAAATCTCCAGGCTTTTTTGTTGTTGCCAGTAAAAATTTTAGCTTTATGGGATTACTTAGCTTACATGGCTCTATGAATTATAGTCTTGAAACTTCTGATCAAGATAAAAATCTTAATCTTATTGTTGGTGTTGAAAAAACAATTGGTAATCAAGTTTCTGTTGTTGCTGAATATGATTTTGGTTTAAATGATGATGAATATAAAATCGGTCGTGGTAGAGGTTATCTTAATGCTGGGGTTAGATGGTCAATTGGAAAAGGATTAACTATTGGGTTTGATTTCAGAAATTTAACAAATAATAGAATTTCAGATTCTTTTGGTGGTGATAGAGCTTTCAGGTTAGAATTTGTTTCGAAAATTTTCTAATGTATGATTTTATGTACATGTATGTTCAAATAATTGAAATTTTCATTAATATGGCCTTAAATGATGTCAATTTTTTTTTGGAAATTTTGGATTAATGAAATTTTAATATTGGAACTAATTGGTATTATGTTTGATTAAATAATCAGACAAAAAAGTTCAAGGAGGTTGAAATGAAAATTAAATTTTTATATCTGTGGATTTTATTCCTTATGGGGATATTTATTTTTAATGGTTGCTATACAAAACTAAAACTGGAAGATGAAGATGATTATGGATATAAAAAGGAACGCAAACGAATAATAATTGAAAAGAGAGTTGAAAAGGATGGCGAGGAAGAAATAATCAGTAGTGATACTACTTATGAATCAACAGATGATCGAGCTTACTATGAAGATGAGGATAAATATTATTATCCTAGACACAGAAGATCTTATAAATTTTATCATCCCGGAATAACTATAGTTGTAGGTGGAGCCGTTTACTACGACCCATGGTATTTTGATTATTTTTATTATCCATATGTAGTGTGTAGAACATATTATTTACCGTGGTGGTATGGTTATTATAGATGCTACAGAGTCTGGTATGGTTTTGCTGTTTATGACCCATTTTATAATCCTTACTGGGCTGCACCTTATTGGTGGTATGATCCCTACTGGTACGGTGGATATTATCCTCCAATTGTTCAGTATAGAAAAAATGATTACACTCGTTTAAGAGATCAAGGAGGAGGAAGAGGAAATTTTGTAAGAACCGGTAATTGGGGTAGAGATCTAAATCTTCAGAGCGCTTCAGAGAGATCAAGGTTGAGAGATGAGCTGAGAGAAAGAGATACTCGACAAATTTCTTTAGACCGTGATCGAAAATTTGATCGAAATGAAAAATTTGATCGTGATAGAAAACTTGATCGAGACGATAAACAAATTCCAACTTTAAGAGATCCCGGTAAAACTCGAGATAGAGATCTAAATACCCGTGATACAGATAGAAAAAAAGAGCCGAATCTCCGGGATAGTAGAGATGAGAGAAAACCACAAGTTCCAACAGATCGGAGAGTACCTGATCGAAATCCTGATAGAAATTTAGATAAAAACAGGGAGAATCCTGAAAGGAAAGAAACCCCAACTCGAAAGAGGATATATTCTTATTCGCCTAATTTAGAGCAAAGAATAATTATCGATAAGGAACGGGAAAAAAATCCAAAAGATACACCTAATGATAGGAGGAATAATAACGATAAAATCAAAATTTATCGAGATGATAAACCGAGGATAGAATACGAAATTCCACGAAGAGAATATCAAACAAGATTTGAAAACTCAACAACAAGAAGTAAAGAACAATCTACTATTAAAGACGAAACACCTAAGAGGAATAATTATCCTTCATTCGAAAGACCACGATATGAACCAAGATATGAATCACCAAGATATGAATCACCAAGATATGAGTCACCATCAAGAAACACATCACCAGGCTATAATCCTTCTCCAAGAACTTCAAATCCACCAACGAATCAATCACCAATAAACGATAGGAGAAGAGAAAGATGAAGTTATACAAAATTTTAGTTTCTTTGTTTTTAGTTTCTTTTGGATTTATGGGTTGTTATACAATTTTTTCACATCCAACCGTTAGAAAAGATGATTATACAAATAGAATAAAATTTTATGACGATTGTTTTTCGTGTCATTCAAAAGCAGAATTAGTTGATTATGGTTATGAGTACTTGCATAGATATCCAACCACTACACAATTGAATCCAATTCCAATTTATACCGAACCGATATATTCTCCACCGTGGTGGATTGGTTTAGTAATTCCTTCTGAAGTTCAAAGTGATATTCGAAGCAATGATGAAACAAGATTAAGAAATCAAGATGGTGGTAGAACTTCGGCACCCGCAACTTTTGATTTACCGTCACGAAATACTGGAAACTCAAATAATACCAGTTCTTCTAATTCATCTTCAAAAAATTCTGTGGATTCTTCAAAAGAGAGAGATTCACGAGAATCCAATAACACAAAAACCAGAGACAATTCAGGTGAGAGAAAAAAATGAAAACTAAAGTCCTATTTATCTTCTTACTTTTTATTTCAAACTTATTTTCTCAAAACTTTAATGATGTTTTAAGATTAAGTTTTCAACCTTATAAAATTGGTGCGAAAGCACTGGGTATGGGTAGTGCTTTTATCGGTATTAGTGATGATTACACAGCGACATCGTATAATCCGGCTGGTCTTTTTCAGCTAAGAAGAATGGAATTTCATGGTGGATTGAATTATTTATCAATGAATAATAAGACTACATTTTTTGGTAATCAATCCACATTCAGTAATAATACCATAAAATTAAGCGATTTAGGATTTGTATTTCCATTTCCAGTCATTAGAGGAAGTTTCGTTTTGGCTTTTGGTTATAATCGAAATAATATTTTTAATGAATCTTATACTTTTGAAGGTTATAATTCTGGAAATACTTCAATGATCCAGGCTCTTTTGGGCAAAGGTGATGTTTCATATTTACTGTATCTAACCGATGCTTCTGGAAATAATACCCCAATTGAAGGTAAACTTTTACAATCTGGTTCTGTTTTAAGTTCAGGGTCTGATGCTAATTGGACTTTCAGCGGTGCGATTGAAGTTGCTAAGAATCTCTCATTTGGAGCAACTATTGGAATTATTAGCGGTGATTTTGAAAGAAATAGAGATTATTCTGAAGAAGATATAAACAATTATTATGATGCATCCGTTAAAACCGATCCCGATGATCCGAGGACTGCTGATTTTCAATTCTTTAAATTACAGGAAACTTTGAAGTGGGAGTTAACAGGTTTCTCAGCAAAAGCAGGAATGATGTATAGAATGCAAGATTTTATGAGATTTGGAGCCACAATTAAATTTCCAAGTATTTATACTGTTAAAGAGCTTTACTTGGTTGACGGATATTCCGAATTTGGTACTGGTTTTTCCGCTGATATTAATCCACCACTTGAAAGTAAACTTGAATATGAAATATGGACACCATTTGAGTTTGGAATAGGATTTTCCGTATCAAAATTTGGTTTAACCATTAGTGGTGATATTAATTTAATTGATTATACTCAAATGGAAATGAAAGGTCTCTCAGCATCAAAAATTTCAAGAGTGAGTAGAGATATTAAACAATTATTTAGAAGCGTTATGGATTATGCACTCGGTGCTGAATATAATATTCTGCAAACTGGTGTTAGATTGCGGGCAGGTTACTTTACTAAAGTCTCTCCATTTAAAGATGATCCGAAGGATTTTAATCGAAAGTATTTAACTTTTGGATTTGGATACATTACACCAGAAGGATTTTCTCTTGATTTTGCAGTTGTTCGTGGAACATGGAAAAATATTGGCGATAATTATGGGAATGGAGATTCAAGAACTTACCAGAGTTTGAAATCAACCGATTTTGTTTTCACTACAAGTTTTAGATTTTAATTAATTTTTAATTTGAATTAATGAATGTCAGTCATATGAATATTTATGGCTGACATTTTTTTGTTTTAAATGGAGAATTTTCATATCTAAAATCGAACTGTAAATAAGATTCGATAATTTATTTTAATTTTTCTAGCTTAGTTATTTAATTGGTTGAAGTATATTACAAGAGCTCGAATTTATTTTTCCTAATCAATAAAATCATTTCGTATTTTTGCAAATTATGAAAGGAATAGTAAGCAGGATAGAAAGCAAAGATTATTATGTGTTAACAAATAATGGAGAGGTTCGTTGTGTTTTACGAGGAAGATTGAAACTCGAAGCTGAATGGAAAAAAGATAAATTACTTTATACTGATCTGATTGTTGTCGGTGATATTGTTGAGTTTGAATTAAACGAAGATGGTACTGGAGTAATTGAAAAAATTCCTGAACGAAGAAATTATCTTTCACGAAAAGCTCCATACATTAAAGGGGTATCACAAAAAGGAAAAAGATTTGAGCAAATTATAGCAGCTAATATTGATATAACTTTTTGTGTTGTATCAATTGATAAACCAAAATTTAATAATCGAGTACTTGATAGAATGCTCGTGACTGCTGAGAGTTGCGAAACAAATCCTGTGATCGTAATTAATAAAATTGATTTATTAAAAAAGAAAAAAAGAGATTACTGGTATGAATTGTATACAACTTTAGGATACAAAGTAATTAGAACCTCAACTGTGACAGGTGAAGGGATTGATGAAATTAAAAAAATTATTGGAGGTAAAACATCAGTTTTTATTGGACATTCAGGTGTTGGAAAATCGTCTATTTTAAATCAGCTGGATTCAAGGATTAATCAGAAAGTTGGTGAAATTTCTGAAGCTTGGAATAAGGGAAGACATACAACTGTTACAGCTCAATTATTTAGGATCGATGAAAATACATTTGTAATTGACACTCCAGGTGTTAAAGAGATTGAACCTTATGGATTAAGTAAAGAAGATATTACACATTACTTTCGAGAAATTTCAATTGTTGCACGAAATTGTAAATTCAATAGATGCACTCACATTCATGAACCTGATTGTGCTGTTAAAAAAGCTGTTGAAGAGGAGATAATTCCTTTCGAAAGATATGAGAGTTATTTAAGACTGGTTGAATCTCTGGATGAAGAAAAGTTTTAATACATTAATCAAAACTTACCTACCTTGGAAGAAAAATTTGCGATGAAATCTGCAAGAGAATTTATAATTTGAAAAACAACATTATCCGGAACTCCATCAAAGTGCTTTGATTGAAATCTCATATCACATTGATCATTTACATAATCTATCACCACGAATTTTTTTTCTCTGGTTAATGCAATTTCAGTCGAGAAAAATTCTAAGTTTGTTATGTTATGAATTTTCTGTACAATGGAATCCATTTCAGATAGATTGTATTTCTGAAACTCATCATCTGATAACTCCTTGTAAATGTGAGTTAAATCATTCCACCAGCAATGAATAATTTTTCCAAACACATAAAAACTTCTGAACCAGAATCTTTTCCCATCAATTTCAACAGGTTCTATTTTTTCTTGAAGGAGATATTTATCATTTTCAAGATTTTGTCTTGCTTTCAAAACATCCGAAAGAGTTTCAGCTCCCATGACAACTCCAATGCCACCGCCAGTGGTATTAGCAGGTTTAATTATAAACGGTCTTCCAAGTCGAGCAAGTTGTTCAAGTGAAAGTTCAATCTCTTTTTTTTCTTTGTATGGTGAAATAATTATTGTGTATGGCGTATTGATACCATTTTCAATAAATTCGAGATGCATCGTAGCTTTATCAATTGCAAACTCTACATTAGAATATTTATTAATTATGAAAAAATTTTTTTCTTGAATTAGTTTAGCAAGAGGAAGAAATTCTTCTTCGGCATCTGAGGCTCTATCCAAAAAGAATCTTATAAATATTTGATCTTTTTGTATCTTAAGAATAGTTTCTTTTAAATTACCAAAGGAAATTGGTAGAAATGAAAGACCTCGCTCATTAAAAATATTAGCAACTGAAATGATGAAATCATCATCATACTCCCAGCTATATGCGATGGCTAGATCGTAAGTATTCATTATTAAAAATTCTTTTTTGCAAGATAAAAATTTAGGCAGAAGAATTTGTAATTGGTTTTAAGATATTTATACAGGGAAAATTGTATTAAAAAAATTATAATTGTTTATAGAATATCAATAAATAAGTTTTGGTTATGAGACAATTTATATTAATAGTCATATTTTTAATTTCTGGTTGCGGTCCAAATGTAAAGATTAAAGAAGAATCTAAATCGAATGAAGAAGTAAAAAAAGCCAATGCGATTGTAACCATAAAAAATCTGGAAGCTAAAAAACACTTCATTCAAGGATTAAGTTATTCGCTTCAAGATTTACCTGAAAAGGCAATAATTGAATTTCAAGAGGCATTGATGTTCGAGGATAATCCTAACATTAATTTTGCTCTTGCAGTTCAACTGTATAAGATAAATAAACTTGATCTTTCAATGAAATACCTCGAAAAAATTATTGCTCTACCAGATTCTCAAATTCATACTGACTTTTTACTTTTTGCCGCGCAGCTAAATTTAACAAAGGGGAATTTTCAGAATGCTATAAATTTATTGGAAAGAGTAATTAAAATTGATTCTTCAAATATTGATGCACTGTATAATCTTGCTCAACTAATTGAAAATAAAGACAAAGAAAGGGCAAAAAGTTTATATGAAAAGGTACTTCAGATTCAACCAGAAAATCGATTGGCTCTGGAATCGTTGCTTAATTTTTATTATGAAGAAAGAGATTATAATAATTCTGAAAGGTTATTAAAAAATTTAATTTTTAATGAGCCATTTGAGGTGGAACTTAGACACAGATTAATTGGGCTTTACCGTGAATGGGGTAAGACAGACTCAGCTAAAAAAACCTTAAACGAAATATTAGAAAGATTCCCTGATGATATCTTGTCAAAACTTTATTTAATCGAAATATGTATTGAGGAAAAAAAATATTCCGAAGCCATAGACTTAAGTAAGAAAGCTATTTCTTTATCAGTTGAGACATACAATAAAATAACTGTATACGATTATATTTTAGCTCAATCGATAAAAGATACAAATTTAAGAGATTCAGTCTTTTTGTTATTAAATGATCAATTAAAAGTTCAGGACTCTTTAGCAAATACATATTTATTTTTAATTAGTCTGCTCTATGATTCAGCTCAGATTGGAGACAAATTTTTCTCTATGATTAAGTTTGACGAAACAAATCTTGAAATACTTAAAAAATTTGGACAGCAATTTTATTTTGATGAGAAATATGATCAGGCAATTAAGGTATTAAAAAAGATTTATAATTTTTATGAAAATGATTTCAATGTGAATGTAATTATCGGTCAAGCATTTTTAATAAAAGAAAATTATGACGAAGCACTAGTTTATTTAAAAAAATCAGAAAAACTGAATCCTCAGAATCCTGAATTACTGACAACCATAAGTTTTGTTCTGGGTAAACTCAAAAGAGTCAATGAAGCAATAGAATATTCAGAAAAAGCATTATCAATCGATAATAAGAATAGAAATGCTTTAATAAATCTTGGTTTACTTTTAGATGATAATGGCTATTTCAATAAATGTGATTCATTATACGAAGAAGCATTGAGAATATATCCTGATGATCCAACACTACTTAATAATTATGCTTATAGTCTTGCAAAAAGAAAAGTAAATCTTGATAAGGCACTTGAAATGTCAAAAAAATCACTTGAAAAAGATTCACTTGTAGGTTCTTATCTTGATACAATGGGTTGGATATATTTTCAAATGGGTAGATTGGGAGAAGCAGAAAGATATATCAAACTTGCAATTGAACAAGGTTCACCAAGTTCAGAAATTCTAGAACATATGGGCGATGTTTATGCAAGCATGAGTAAAAAAGAAGAGGCAATTGAGTACTACAAAATGGCTTTAGAATTAAATCCTGAAAATGAGAGTCTTAAAGAAAAATTAGAAAAGATTAAATGAAGTTAATTGTATTATCTATTTTTATTTTCCTTAGCTTGATTATTTATTCATGTAGTTCTTCACGAAAAGTTGATAATGTGGAAGTTTCCTATGATAAAATTTTAGAATCAATGAAAAAAAATTATGAGATGATTAATTCTTATTCAGCCAAAGGAAATATTGATCTGAGTCTTAAATCCGTTAATATGTCAATAAAATTTGACATGCAAGTACTAAAACCTTTCAATGCCATTATCGATTTGTATGGACCATTAAATTTTAATCTTGGTTCAGTCTTGTTAAGAAGAGATTCGATTTTTTTTTATAATGAATTAAATAATCAACTGATTAAATCAACCATTTCATCGATAATAAATAAAAATTCAGATTCAAAAGAAATAATTAATAATTTGATTTATCCTGCTTTATTTGGTTACCTGAATCCTGAATTAATTAATTCAGATTCATCATTAACTACATTTACAAAGGATGAGATTTGTATTTCCAAAATTTCACATGATTATCGATATGATATTTATTTTGATAAGAGAACATCATACCTTTCTGAAATAGTTTATAATAATAATTCTATGAAAGAAACAATTAAAATAAAATTTCAAAATCTGAAAAGAAAAAATGGTATAATTTTCCCGATGGAAATAGTTTTTAATAATTTGAGCGGCAATGAAACGATATCAATAGTTATTGATAGAATTGAGTTTAATAATGTTCAAGGAGAACTTAAACTCATTCTTCCAGAAGATGTTGAGGTAAAGGAATGGTAAAAGTATTAATGACATTTTTACTTACTACATTTTTAATCTCTATCACTTTCTCACAGGTAACATCTGATATTCAGTCTAAAAGAGCAGAGTTGAAAAAACTTCGTCAGGAAATAGAACAACTTGATAAGAAATTAAAAGAAACATTGAGCAAAGAAAAACAGAATTTAAATTTAATTGACGAATATGATCAACAGCTAAGATTAATTAAATCGTTAATCAAAAAACTTGGGGAAGAGGAAAACAAATTAAACTCTCAAATCAAACAAAAAGAATATGAAATACGAATTGCAGAAAATGAATTAAACGATTTACTTAGTGATTATGAAAAAAACATAGTCAACTTTTATAAATATGGAAGAAAAAATCCACTGGAACTTTTGCTAACTAGTAAATCAGTAAATCAAGCTCTTTTGAGGTATAAGTATTTAGAAAAATTTACGGAGGACAGGAAACGAAGAATAGAATTAATTAACAGGAAAACAGAAGAAATTGAAAATGAAAGGAAAAATCTACTATCTGTTTTGAATGAGAAAGAAGCCTTAAAAAAAGAAAAAACAATAGAAGAAACCCAGCTGAATAATAAAATCATAGAGAAAAGAAATATCGTAAGTTCATTGAGAAAAGATAAAGATTTGTTGATTAAAGATTTAGAGAGGAAAAAGCAATCGGCAAAAAAAATAGCAGAATTAATTGACCAATTAATTGAACAAAAGCGAAAGGAAGAACTTGCAGCCCGTCAGAGAGAACTTGAAAAGAAAAAACAAATTCAAGAAAAATTGACAGAGCGTAAAATATCTGATCTTAAAACTAATTCAAAACAAATCAGGGAAGAAAATTTAAGTGAGACAGATTACAAGCAAGTGTTTGACCAGAGTTTTAAATTTTCTTCTTTCTCTCAAATGCGAGGTAAATTGCCCTGGCCAGTAAATGGTAAAATTGTAAATCGTTTTGGTGAACAGAAAAATCCATATTTGAACACAGTCACATTAAATTTTGGGATTGATATTGCAACTCCTTATGGTTCACCTGTTCGATCAATTGCCGATGGGAAAGTTTCAATTGTGCATTGGTTACCAGGCTATGGTAATATAATTATTATAACCCATTCTGAAGAATATAGAACTGTCTATGCATATCTTTCAGATGTTATTGTTCAGGAAGGACAGATTGTCAGAGCAGGGGAAATAATTGCCAGAAGCGGTGAAAGTCTTTCAGGTGAAATGGTTCATCTGGAAATATGGAAGGAAAGAGAAAAACAAAATCCTGAGAAATGGCTAACCATGAGATAAAATTTTATGGGTTGGGCATGGAAAAATTTCAAATTATTTTTCACTCATGGCAAATATATTTTTCTTTATAATTTATTCGAACGATTGACATTTTTTGCATTTTATATTTCAATTGCTCGATATGTTGAAAAAGATTTATATGGACTAATAGTAACTGTTTCTGCTTTTACAAATATTATTGCATCGATATTTGATCTTGGTTTACCTTTTTATATTCAGAGAGAAAGCGCAATTGGTAGGTTAACCAGAAAAAGTTTAATTAATATTTTCTCATTTAAAGTTGTTCTAATTATTTTTCTTTTACCATTTCCCTTATTTTATTTTTCAGGAGATTATAGCTATTTAAAGGTTATTATTTTAATCTCCTTGGTTAATTTTTATCATCCATTAAATCAGATTTTGGTATTTTATCTTAATGGTAAAGACAAATTCGAAATAAATTTTTATTCCATTTTCTATTCCAGAATAATTCTTTTCACACTTCTATTTTTTTATACTATTTACAAAGTCAAAGTTGAAATTAGTTTGTTGACGATATTAATGATTTTAATTTCTCAGTCCATGTATTTAAGTAAATTCATTAAAGTAACATTTCCACTGAAGAGTTCAGAATTTATTGATGGGAAAGATGTAATAAATATTATTAAAAACTCTTTACCTTTTGGTTTAGGAATTATTTTTACCATGGCATATGATAGAATTGATGTTCTAATTCTAAATCATTTTTGTAGTAAAACAGAAGTTGCAATTTATTCAGTAGCTTATTCATTGGTCAGACATACATCGATATTTTCAACAGTCATTCTTTTACAATCATATAACACATTTTCACGAGTATTTTTAAAAGAAAATAATATAAAGTTGAATCTAATCATCAAAGAAGCGATGGCTTTGATATTTGTCGCTTTCGGTTTTATCTTAATTTATTGGTATTTAGGAGAAATAATAATTAAAATTTTTTTCACTGATAAATTCCTTATTTCTTTTAATTATCTGAAAGTAATTGCCTTTGCTATACCATTAATTTTTCTAAATAACTTTACAGGAATTTTGCTTAATTCTCAAAGATTAGAGAAAATAACGATGGTAACTACTTTTTTTGGTTTGGTTATTAATATTGTAAGTAATTTTTTACTAATACCCAGATTTGAAATTTTTGGAGCTGTTTATTCAACTATTATCACCGAAGGAACTATTTTACTTTCTCAACTATTCTTTTTAATAAAACTTCATATTAGAAAGGCTGGAGAACGATGAAATGTGATTTTTTGATTGTTGGGAGTGGATTTGCAGGATCTGTGCTTGCCGAAAGAATTGCAAATGAATTAAGAAAAGATGTGATTGTAATTGAAAAGAGAAATCATATTGGTGGAAATTCTTACGATGAATTTGATGATAATGGAATTTTAATCCATAAATATGGCCCACATATTTTTCATACTAATGATAAGAACATTGTTGACTATCTTTCCCAGTTCACTGATTGGTACAAGTATGAACACAGAGTACTGGCTTTTTCAAAAGGTGATTATTATCCTGTACCAATAAATAGAACTACAATTAATAAAGTATTTAATAAAAATTTTAATACCGATGAAGAAGTAAAAAATTTTCTTAATCAAATCTGTGAAAGAAGAAATCCAGTTTTAAATTCAGAGGATGTTATTATAAATCAAGTTGGTTGGGAATTATTTGATAAATTTTTTCGACATTACACAAAAAAGCAATGGAATTTAGAACCAAAATTTTTATCACCAGGAGTTTGTGGAAGAATAAAAGTAAGAACCAATGATGATGATCGTTATTTTCAGGATAAATATCAGATTATGCCAAAGGAAGGTTTTACAAAAATTTTTGAAAAATTACTTGATAATTCGAGAATAAAACTAATCTTAAACAAAGATTACAAGGAAATAATAGATGAGATCAATTATAAGTATCTGATTTATACTGGACCCATTGATTATTTTTTTGATTATAAATTCGGAAAACTAACATATCGTTCAATTCATTTTGATTTCATAAATTATAATCAAGTTTCGTATCAACCAGTTTCTGTTGTCAATTATGTTGATCCTGATGTACCATTTACCAGAGTTACAGAGTATAAAAAAATTACCTTTCAAAATTCTTCAACCACAACTTTATCATTTGAATATCCTAATTCAAATGGTGAACCATTTTATCCAATTTTAACTGATGAAAATTTGCAGAGATTAAAATTTTATATGGATTTAGCTTTGAAGGAAAAAAATTTAATTTTGTGCGGTAGGTTAGCAGAGTTTAAGTATTATGATATGCATCAAGTAATTGGCAGAGCACTAAATTTATATAATAGTTTAATATACAAATTATGATAAAGATTTTATTTACAAGTTTATCAGGCTTTCCTAAAGAAGAAACAGGTGGACCAAATAAGATAATAAATGCAATTGCAAGTGGGCTCCCTGAAAGTAAATTTAATTTAGAATTTATTTCCAAACACGGCAAATATGATTTTAATCAAAAAGGTGAAGTTTCTAAAAGAAAAGAATTTGATTTATTAAGAGAGTTATTTTTTAATAAAAGCAAAATTTATCGAGGACTTTTTACTTCAAGTTTTTACTTAAAGAGATTTTTTCAAAAATCAATTATTAGGATTACTCAGTTACTAACTGAGAGCGATTTTGATATTTTGAATGCTCATGATGTCAGGACACTTTTCAATTTTAATACGGAAAAAAGAATAATTCTTTCAGTACACTCGAAAGGATCAATAGTTAATGATATGATTTCTTTATATGGCAAAAGAGAGAAATTAAAGAAATTATTTTCTGAATTTAATGAGCTTGAAATTAAAACTTTAAAAAAGGTTAATCAGATTATTTTTCCAAGTGACGCAGCAAGAAAATTGTACTTTCAAGATTTAAATCTTAACTCAGAAGATTACAATACTCGAGTAATATACAATGGTATTGACATCGAGAAAATAAACTCAATTACACCAGATGATAGTTTCTTTAAGTCGTTTCCTTATTTAGTTAACAAAAAATTAAAGATTCTAAATGTAGCAAATCACATACAGGTTAAAAACATTGATAAGATTTTATATGTTTTGAACAAATTACTGAATAAGACAAAAGATTTTATTTTTATCAATGTTGGTGCAGGTCCATTAACAAATTATCTCAAATCATTAAGTAATGAATTAGGATTAAGAAATAATGTGATATTTCTGCCAATTTTAAAGAACGAAGAAATAATTAAATTGATGAAAAGTTGCGATGTCTATATAAGTTTATCTGAAAGGGTAATTTTTGACCTCGTAATCCTTGAAGCATTGGCATCTGGTATGAAAGTAATTGCGAGTAATGATGGTGGTAATCGAGAAATTATTGTTGATCGGTTCAATGGTTATCTGGTTGATTCAAATGATTCAGAAAAAATTGCTAGCATATTATTTGAAGAAAATTATGATTTTAGTGAAAGTATAAAAAACACAATCGAAAGATTTTCAATAGAAAGAATGATTGATGAATACGTAAAAGTTTATGAAGGAAAAGAAAATTAGAATTTGTCATATCGTAAGTAGAGTAAATGGTAGAGCTGATGGAGTATTCAAACATTTAATTGCTCAATTTAGTCTTCTTGATAAAAATCAATTCAGTCAAATTTTAATTTGTCCATATTCAAAAGAAATTGAAGAGACTATCATTAAGTTGGGAATTAAGGCTTTCTTTATAAATGAACTTGATACTAAAAACTATCTTAAAGCATTAATTGAAATTAAAAAAGTTTTCAAAGAACATGATTTTGATGTAATTAGTTGTCACACACTAAAACCATTAATCTTTGGTGGTTATCTAAATCTTTTTAACAAAAAAAAGATATTTTTTTTCACTCATGGAATTTTTTTGAATAATGATTACAATACTCAATTTGAAAAAATTGTTTACAAAATTTTATTGAGATTATTATTTGCCTTAAAAGAAATAAAAATTTTGTGTCCATCATATTGGAATAAATCTAGACTTGAAAATGAATTGGGCAAAAGAATTAAAACGGAAATTTATTACGATGGAGAGGCTGTGTTAACAAATGTAAATAGTGAAAGAAGTCATTTTCATGTTGAAAATTTTTTAAAAAAGGTTGATTCAAAATTTAAAATCATTTTTGCAGGTAGATTAGCAAGAGAAAAAGACCCACTTTTGGCTATTAAAATTTTTCAAGAACTGAAAAGCGAAGAAATTAGTTTACATTTTTTTGGTGAAGGTGAGTTAGAAAAAAAATTAATTGAATATGTTAATGTTCAAAAACTGAAGAATATTTATTTTCATGGTTATATTGAGAATGTCTCAAATTTATTTAAAATGTTCGATTTATTATTGTTAACATCCAAGAGAGAAGGGATGCCGATTGTTTTATGGGAGGCATTAAATGCTGGATTACCATTTCTTTCTAAAAATGTTGGTGGAGCAGCGGAAATCTTGAAGTATGGTCATTGTGGTTTTGTATTTGAAAAAAATTCCGAAGCAATTGAGATAATTCAAAGTTTAATTAATAATCCTGATTTATTGAATAATATTAAAAAGGTAGGTCCCATTATCATCAAGAAATATTTCGACAAACAGAATTTTATAAATTTCTTTTCGAATTTATATCAAAAATTAGTATGAACGTTCTTCACATATCTCCAAATTTTAATTACACCTGTGGAGTAAGTAAATACCTTACACTAATTTTACCTGAATTGTATGAACAATCTCACATAAACCTATTTTTTATAACAAACGGAGGAGATAGTTTAAAAAGATTAGAGAACATTGGAATTCAACCAATCATAATTAATTTCAAAACAGGCATTAAAAATCTTTTTTATTTGAGAAAAAATCTTAAAGAATTAAAAAACTTTTGTATTAAGAATAAAATAGAAATTATTCATACTCATCATCGTTATCCAGAATTTTTGGTAAATCATCTAAAAAGAGAATTGAATATTAAAA
>CALDZP010000073.1 GCA_937944105.1 uncultured Ignavibacteria bacterium | reverse complement strand
TTTCCTGGTTGATCCAATAATTTCCCTAAATGCAAAATTTTGTTTTTTTGTGAAAGATTACTTCGTCGTTTCACTCCTCGCAATGACTGCTAAATGGAACAGTCATTGCGACCCGCCAAAGGCGGGGAAGCAATCTTTTCTGGTTGAATGACCAATTCTCAAATTGTTTTTTTGTGAAAGATTGCTTCGTCGTTTCACTCCTCGCAATGACTGCTAAATGGAACAGTCATTGCGACCCGCCAAAGGCGGTGAAGCAATCTTTCCTGGTTACGACAAAAATTTTCATTTTGCATTTTTGTGTTTTTGTAAAGGATTGCTTCGTCGTTTCACTCCTCGCAATGACTGCTACAAAGAACTGTCATTGCGACCCGCCAAAGGCGGGGAAGCAATCTTTTCTGTTTGATTGACCAATTTCCATTTTGTTCTTGTGTAAAGGATTGCTTCGAGACAGCAATAAGCTGTCTCTTGCAATGACAGACAAATTGGAAAAGTCATTGCTAGTAACAATTCCCATTTTGTTCTTTTAAAAAGGATTAATTAAATACTGCAAAGAAATTTTATTTGTTAACTAAAAATTTTAATTTTGCATAAGGTTAGAGGTCATCATTGAAATATTTGTAATCAAAAAAAAATTTGGAGGAATTTATGTACAAAAAAATTTTGTATTATTTCATCTCTTTACTGTTTGTATGCACTCAAATTGTTCTTGCTCAAGAAGAAGAATGTGAAGATGAAACAAATACAAATGTTCCTGCACTTGTTGAATTCCATGAAATAATGCATCCAATATGGCATAAAGCTTATCCTTCAAAAGATATTGAAGCGTTGAAAAGTTATGTTGAAGAAGTTAATCAAAAAGCAGAAAAAATTTATACTGTAAAATTGCCTGGAATTCTTCGCGAAAAGGAAGCAAAGTGGAAAAAAGGTGTGGAAGAATTTAAAGAGGCTGTTAATAAATACAATGAAGCTGTAGAGGGGAACGATGAAAAGGCTTTACTCGATGCAGCTGAATTGCTACACACTAAATATGAAAACCTGGTTAGAATCATTAGACCAATTGTGAAAGAACTTGATGAATTTCATAAAGTTCTTTATGTGATTTATCACAAATATCTTCCCGATAAAAAATGGGATGAGATTCGTAATGAATGTGATAAATTGAAACAAAGAGCTCAAGGTGTTTTGGATGCAAAACTTCCTAAGCGTCTGGAATCAAAAACAGATGAGTACAAAAAATTGGCAGAAGAGCTTTTTACATCAGTAAAGAAACTTTGTATAGTCGGCGATGAAGAGATGGAAAATGCTGTTGAGGATATGCATTCTAAATATGAAAGTTTACAGGATTTATTTGAATAATCATTAAAAAACTTGGTTTTCTTACTTATGATCGGTTGCTGAGAAAATTCGAGGCAGCCGATTTTTTTGTTTTTATTGAGCAAACTTAATAAAAATTAAATCATTATAAATAGAGCAAGGTAATAAATAGTATTTTATTTGCTATCATTTATAATTAATTACCTGTGTGAAAATTTAGAAACATTTTTCTTGAATTCATTTTTATGTTTATCAGGATTAGATTTCCAAGATGAAAAATATTTTATATTAATTGTTTTCTATCCAGAAGTAAAGAAAATATTTTGAGAATTATTTTCCCCGAAATTAAAATACATTAAACTTGAAACTGACCCCAGAGCAATAAATCATAATCAAAAAAGTTAATTAATTTAATTGAATAAAAATCATCTTAAACTTATATTTGATTACTAATTCACAATTATCAATAATAAGATTGGAAGTTATGATAAGCTCAAGAGAAATTAGACAGCAATTTTTAGACTTTTTCAAATCAAAAGGACATAAAATTGTACCAAGTTCACCTGTAATTCCATTTGACGATCCAACTTTACTTTTTACAAACGCAGGTATGAATCAATTTAAAGACGTTTTTCTTGGTACAGGAACTCGTGAATATAAACGTGCTGCAAACACTCAAAAATGTATTCGAGTCTCTGGAAAACATAATGACCTCGAAGAAGTAGGATTTGATACCTATCATCATACTTTTTTCGAAATGCTTGGGAATTGGTCATTTGGTGATTATTACAAAAAGGAAGCAATTCAATGGGCGTGGGAATTACTTACCGAAATTTGGAAACTACCAAAAGAAAGGCTTTTTACAACAGTCTATCAAACTGATGACGAAGCTTTCAATTGCTGGAAAACAGTAACTGATATAAATCCCAATCATATTTTAAGATTTGGTGAAAAAGATAATTTCTGGGAAATGGGTGAAACTGGTCCTTGTGGTCCATGTTCAGAAATTCATATAAATCTATCTGATAATCCAGATGATGCGTCCCTTGTAAATTCAGGTTCGTCTCTTTGCATTGAAATCTGGAATCTTGTTTTTATTCAATACAATCGTTTGCCAGATGGAACACTTGAGCAACTAAAAGATAAATTTGTTGATACTGGAATGGGCTTTGAGAGAATTTGCGCGGTTCTGCAAAATAAAAAATCAAATTACGATACAGATATCTTCACTCCTTTAATTAAAAAAATTGAAACAATTACTGGCAAAAAATATGATTTAGAGTCAAATCAAGTTGCAATGCGAGTTATTGCAGATCATGTTAGAACACTCACATTTGCAATTGCTGATGGTGCTCTTCCATCAAACGAAGGTCGAGGTTATGTTCTTCGTAGAATTTTAAGGAGAGCTTCACGATTTGCTCGTAAACTTGAAATGCACGAACCAGTGATTTATAAAATTGTTCCGACACTTGTTGAAACTATGGGTGATGTCTTCCCCGAAATAAAACAAAATCAAAAACAGATTGAAGAAGTTATAAAGTCAGAAGAAGAAGCTTTCGGTGAAACACTGGATCGTGGATTAGAAATCTTCGATTCGATTGTTAAAAAACTTCAAAGAGAAAATTTAAAGGTCATATCGGGTGAGGATGCTTTCAAACTTTATGATACTTATGGTTTTCCAATTGATTTAACCGAGTTAATGGCACGCGAGATTGGATTTACTGTAGATAAACAAAGATTTGAAGAATTGATGGATGAACAACGTACTCGTTCAAGGGAAACAAAAAAGTTCTTTGGGTCTTTTGCTATCTCTGGTAAGATTGATGCATCGAATCTTAAAAAAGTTGAATTCCTAGGATACGATAGATTAGATGCTGAAGGTAGAGTCGTTGCACAGGAAGATGATTTAATTGTACTTGACCAGACACCATTTTATGGTGAAGCCGGTGGTCAGGTAGGTGACACTGGAAAAATTATTTATGATAATTATTTAATTGATGTTATTGACACTCAACGAGATGGGGATTTAATAATTCACAAGGTGGAAAAAATTGATTTTGATCTGATGGATAAAACAGTTAGAGCTTTAGTCGATAAATTAAGACGAAAAGCTATAATGCGCAATCATTCAGCCACACATTTAATCCATAAAGCTCTTAGAGAAATTCTTGGAAGTCATGTGAAACAAGCTGGATCGCTCGTTGAACCATCACGCCTAAGATTTGATTTTACTCACTATAAAAAATTATCAAGAGAGCAACTTGAAGCAATTGAGCAATTGGTTAATGAAAAAATTAGAGAAGCTTTACCATTAATTCATCATCGCAATATACCTTTTGAAGAGGCTAAGAAAATGGGAGCTTTAATGTTTTTTGGTGATAAATACGGTGATAAAGTGAATGTTGTTCAATTTGGTGATTTCTCAATGGAATTTTGTGGCGGAACTCATGTTTCAAATACTTCGGAAATTGGTTTATTGAAAATTGTTTCTGAAGGAAGTATTAGCAGCGGAGTTAGAAGAATTGAAGCTGTGACAGGGGAAGGAGTTGAAAAATTCATAGATGAACAATTACAAAAATTAAATGAACTCTCTTCGAGATATGAACAGTTAATGGAAGAAAAATTACAACTTGAAAAGGAAATAGCTCGACTGAAACTACAGGAAAAAATTAGAGAATTAGATTCTTTTATGATAAATAAAAAATTAATTGATGGTTTTTCAATTGTCAGTGGAATTGTGGATGTGGATAATATGGATCAACTTAAAGAATTGGGAGATGTACTTAGAGAAAAATTGAAGAATGGTATAGGTTTACTTGCTTCAACTTTTGAAAATAAAGTTTCTTTTGTTTGCGTTGTAACAGATAATCTTATTAAAGAGAAAAAATTAAATGCTGGTAAAATTGTTGGTGAAGTTGCTAAATTGGTTGGTGGTGGAGGTGGTGGACGACCGCATCTCGCTACTGCGGGTGGTAAAGAAGTTTCAAAATTAAATGATGCCTTAAATCAATTCGATAGCATAGTCAAAAAATTTATCCAGAACTAAATTTATCGTTCAAATTGGAAAAAGGTAAAGTTTACAATTATATTTTGGAGAACATCGAAAAGAAAGGAGCTTTATTCTTTTTACTTCTTGATCCAGACAAAACAAAGATTGAAGCTCTCGATGATTTGATTCCTAAATTTGAATCCGCTGATGTTGATTTACTCTTGATTGGAGGGAGTTTAATTCTGGATTCTGATTTCAATGAGTTTGTTAAGACTATAAAAAGTAAATCGAAGATTCCAGTTGTAATTTTTCCTGGTGGTGTTGAACAGGTTAGTCCATATGCCGATGCTATTTTATTCCTTTCAATCGTGAGCGGAAGAAATCCAGAAAATTTAATTGGTAAACATGTAATTGCAGCACCGTTGATAAAAAGAATTAATCTTGAACCAATTCCTACTGCTTATATTCTTATTGAATCTGGGAAAACAACAACGGCGGAATTTTTAAGTAATAGTAAACCGATTCCTCGACATAAATCAGATTTAGCTGTGGCTCATGCTCTTGCAGCGGAATATCTTGGGATGAAACTTATTTATCTTGAAGCTGGGAGTGGTGCCGAGTTAACAGTTCCCGGAGAGATGATTTATGCAGTAAGTAAAACTTGTTCTATTCCGGTTATTGTTGGTGGTGGAATTCGTTCACCTGAAATTGCAAGGGAAAAAGTTGATGCAGGAGCAAAAATAGTTGTTGTGGGTAATCATTTTGAGAATCCCGAAAATTTCAGTCAATTAAAAGAATTTACATCAATTGTTCATTATAAATTGAAAACTTCAACTGAGGTTTAAATGGATAAATCAAAATTTATTAGAGAATCATTAAATGAAAGTGCAAATCTGAAAAGACAGATAATTGAAAATTGCGAACATGATATTATGCGAGCTGTTGATTTAATTGTAAGCGTGTATAAAAATAATAAGAAATTATTGCTTGTTGGAAATGGGGGAAGTGCTGCAGATTGTCAACATATTGCAACAGAGTTAATGATAAGATTAAATCATCATATTAAAAGGCCAGCATTACCAGCAATAGCTTTAACTACAGACACATCGAATTTAACTGCCGGCGGAAATGATATCGGGTACGAAAATGTTTTTGCCAGAAATGTTGAAGGACTTGGTTCTGAAGGCGATGTACTCTGGGCAATTTCTACAAGTGGAAACTCTCTAAATATTATTAAAGCAATTGAAATGGCTCGTAGTAAAAAAATGTTTGTAATCGGTCTTACTGGTTCAACAGGTGGTAAAATGTTGAATATGTGTGATGTGTTAATCAAAGTCCCGTCAGAAAATACTCAGAGAATTCAAGAAGGGCATCTTGTAATTGAACATATTATTTGTGAGCTTGTGGAGTTAGAACTTTATTGTAATTGAACTCTTTTTCTTTTATTAAAACACGACTCCATTTGTTCTTTAAATCGGACTGAATGAAATTTAAAATTTACCAACATAAATTAGACCCACCAACTTTTCTCTTTAATCAGTCATTTTGAGTCCCGATTATGATCAAAGAATCTTTTTTGGTTAAATCAACAATTTCTAGTTTGCTTTTTCGTTCATTTGAGAAGGATTGCTTCGTCCCGATTTGGATCGGGACTCGCAATGACGGGCTAAGTATTACAATCATTGCAATTAAAATGGGGTGAATTTTTTGTGGTTAAATCAACAATTTCTAGTTTGCTTTTTCGTTCATTTGAGAAGGATTGCTTCGTCCCGATTTGGATCGGGACTCGCAATGACAGGCTAGGTGTTACAATCTTTGCAATAAAAATGAAGTGAATTTTTTGTGGTTAAATCAACAATTTCTAGTTTGCTTTTTCGTTCTTTGAGTAGGATTGCTTCGTTGTTTCACCCCGTGTAATGAGTGATTAAGTGAAATAGTCATTATGAGTCTCAATAAAAATCAGGGGAGCAACCGTTTCTCTTATACCAGTAATTGTTACCGAAGTGAAACAATCTTTTCTGGTTATAACAACATCTTACATAAATGTATTTCAATTCTTTCTTGAAGAATAGCTTCGGTTCTAACAAAATTTCAATCTCACTTTATAGCCTAAGAAAGAAGGATTGCTATGCGACTATTGATAAAATACGGACAATTATGAATTAAAACTCTCTTCACTCATCAAATCATTTGTTAAAAAAATTTTTATAAATTGATTAAATCTTGAAAAAAAATTAAAAAAGTATAGAAGCATTAAGAGATTTTCTGATGACGGTTATCGATAAAAATTTTAATTTGTATCTATGAAAGAAAACCAAAAACAAATTATTTTTCGGTTGACAAATAAAAAACTTATTGAGGGGTTTTTCCTTAGAAGACTTAACAGATTTGTAATAGAATGTAAAGTTAATGGTAAAAAAACTTTAGCTCATCTTCCAAATCCTGGAAGATTATGGGAATTGCTATTCAAAGATTCTAAAATTCTTTTATATGCGAATAATTCTTTTAATACTTTGAAATATACTGTTGCTGCGGTCTATAAAGATGCAAAGCCTGTACTGCTACATACAATTAAAACAAATTCTGTTGCCGAGTGGTTAATAAAGAATAGTCTTATTGAAGAATTAAAAGATTATCGAATACTTTCAAAAGAAAAGATAATTAATAATAGTAGAATTGATTTTTTTCTAACAAATGGTAGAGAAAAATTTTTTCTTGAAGTTAAATCTTGCACTCTATTTCATAACAAGATTGCAATGTTTCCTGATGCAGTTTCTGAAAGAGGAACAAAACATTTAAAAGAACTGGTTGACTTAAAAAATAATTTTCAGAACGGTGGAATTCTTTTGCTTGTTCATAACTTTGATGCAGAATATTTTTTACCTGAGTATCATACCGATTTAAGGTTTGCTCAAAATTTTTATAATCTAAAAGATAAATTGAGGATTATTGTTTATGGTTTGAACTGGGATAATGGATTGACTCTTTATCCATCTCAAATTAAAAAACTTAAAATTCCATTTGATATTTTAGAAAATGAACTTTTTGATTCAGGAACATACATATTGATCATATATAATGAAAAAAAACAAAAAATTGAGATTGGTAATATTGGATTAATTACATTTGATAAAGGTTATTACTGTTATGTTGGGAGTGCACTTCAAAATCTTTCAAAAAGAATAGAAAGACATAAAAGAAAAAACAAAAGATTTCACTGGCATATTGATTATTTTTTAGATAAGACTAAAATTTATAAAGCATTGGAAATTCGTGGAGTTGATAAACTTGAGTGTGAAATTGCACTTTCTCTCCAAAAAATTTCTGATGGCTCTATAAACAACTTTGGTTCGAGTGATTGTAATTGTTTTTCCCATTTGTTTTATTTTAAGGAAAATCCAATTCATCAGAAAAAATTTATTGATTTGATATTATACTTTCGTATGGAGAGGTTAATTAAAAAATATAATCTTTAAGTTCATGAATAATTTTGATTTTCAGAAAAAGATAAAAATTCAGAAGCTAAATTGGTTCAAGAGTCTCAAACAATCTATTTATTATTCAATTGTAATCCATTTTATTTTAGTATTTATTATTCAAGTCTTGCTTGGACTTGATTTAAATCGAACTACAAAAATCAAAATAAAAAAAATAAAACAATTTGCCGTTGAACTTAAAGAAATTGAACAACCAAAACCACAAATTGCTGTAAAAGGTTCTTCCGTAAATGATACAATTCAAATAAAACCAGAAAAAATTATTTTTGCTGGATTTGAGATTGATACTACAGATATTGTAAATCGTTATCAAGAAAACACCTTAAATGTTTCAATTTTATTCCCTGCGGGATGGATTTATTTTGATAATAAGGTTAAGGATATAATCGATGGTATTATTTTTATGCCAGGAGAAAATTCAAATTACGATAAAAGATTATCTGTTATGATTCAGGTTAATACAAATAAAAATCTTTTCAATCCGTATTTATATGATTCATCATTTATATATAATAAAGTCCAGTATTTCATTTCAAAGCCACAAAAAACTTATGAACAGATAACACAAACAATTTATATACGAACAGGTTCATTTAAAGCTGATTTTGTTATTAAATGCACATCACCGAATGAAAATGAATTTAAAAAATTTCAACCTATATTCTTTGCGATGGTAAGGTCTTTTAGTGCGGGTTATTAAAAAAAATTATAAATAGAATTTCATAAATTTAAACTTTGATAAACCTATGAATGCAGATTCATTAACAACCAATATTTCACAAAAGAAAAACGCCGCATATCTATCATTGATAGTCGGTTTTTTAATGTTCTTTCTAAAAATTTTTGCTTTTATTGTAACAGGTTCTTCGGCTATTCTCTCAGACGCTATTGAATCCATTGTTCATATTTTTGCCACTTTTATAGCTTTTATAAGTTTATTGGTTTCTTTGCGTCCTCCTGATGATTCTCATCCTTATGGGCATGGTAAAATTGAATACTTTTCAGCTGGTTTCGAAGGTGGCTTAATTATAATTGCGGCTGCTTCAATCATCTTCTTTGCAATTGAAGATTTAATTTTTGGTATTGAATTAAAAAAACTCGACATAGGAGCATATTTAATTTTTGTCGCTTCAATTATTAATCTCGGTCTTGGATTGTTTTTAGTAAGGATTGGAAGGCGGACAAAATCTTTAATTCTTGAGGCTGATGGAAAACATATTCTTACCGATTCTGTTACATCTATTGCCGTGTTAATCTCGATAATTATTGTAATGATAACAGACTTTAAAATACTTGATCCTATCATTGCAATACTGGTGGCTATAAACATTATTTTCACAGGCTATAAACTTGTTCGTCAATCTTTTCGAGGTTTAATGCAAGAAAAAGATGAAGAGCTAATTGATAAAATAATCCCTGCTTTAGAAAAGGTTCGAAGAGATGATTTTATTGAAATACATAAATTAAGAGCATGGAGTGCTGGGAATTTTCATTTCGTCGATTTTCATCTTATTATTCCAGAATTCTATACTATAGATGAATCACATTCAATTCAAAGATACCTAACAGATTCATTACGAAAAGAAATTGGCAGTGATTTGCAAACAATGATTCACTTCGATCCATGCAAGCCAATCTATTGTTCGTATTGTTCAAAAGAAAATTGTCATATCAGGAGAGAAGACTTTAAATCACAAATTCAATTTACAAAAGAAAATTGTCTGAGAGATTTTGTAATAGAAAAAGTAGATAATTAATAATCTCTCAGACAAATTAAATTATCAATTAAATACTGAGCTTAAACAATTCTAAAATTTTAATAAAAATATTTCCCATTCAATATCAATTACTTAAAACTCTCCAAACTATAAACTAGAAGTAAGTGACAAGATGAATAATCTCTTCTTCATATGAAATAAAACTAAGATTAATATCCTTTTCTTCATCAATGGCTTTGAAATCAATCCCGGCTGCAATTGACTTTTTACTTTTGAGTTTTAATGTTGACAACCCAATAATTTTTTCTTTTGTTTTAGTCTCAAAATCAAAATTTTCTGGTCGTGTCATTTTTTCGTAATCAATTGAATCAACCAGTACTGCTTTGATTAATCTTTTACTGTTGTCTTTGAAAACATCTGGTCTAGAAAAATATTCAAATGATAAAATCCTTTCACCAAAATATGTCACAAAACCATTTGTGTCCGGGGGAAAATCTACCTCGTTGATTTGTGTATCAATATCCGCTAATTTTTGCGTCATAAATTCTGTATATGATGAAGTTTCAGAATATAAATTTTCTTTTCTAAACTCATTATCTATGAAATTCCAGATACTTGTTTGATCTGACCTGAATCCTGGTGATTCAAAATTTTTTGAAACTGTTTTTAATGCATGCTTCCTGAGTTTATATGTTGCATATTCATTTGATGGTTCAAAATTAGGTTTTCTGTATCTCCATCTTCCCGATTCGATACAACTTACCGGGATTTTGGATTCGCTATTTGGTTCAAGTAAAATTGAAGTATTAACAATTCTATTTTGTTTTGCTCCGACGAGAGTTTCCCCCTGCGGAATTAAAATAAATTGGTCAGCTTTATTAATTATAAAAATTTCTTGAACAACACCCTCCTCATTAAGTTCTTTTATATGAACTTTATCCATTTTGTGGGCTTGCTCTATGGAAATGTAATTTAATTTTGGAATTTGATATGATTTTATTGGTATAAAGGTAATTTTTTTATTAGCATATAATGGATTACAAATCTGTATGTTGTTTAATAATGATTGAAGGATTGAGTTTTGCATGGTTCACCTCAATTTTAATGATGGTTTTTAATTTCCTTGAACTTAATATTTAAAGGGGTCTCCCTTTTTTATTAATATGAGTAAAAGTTTATGATTTTTTCCATTGCCTTAAGAATTATGGGAAAACCAGGAATTTAGCTTGATATTAGCCACAAATCTTTAATTTTCTTGAAGATTTTTTACAGATTATTTTCTATTATTAAGTTTTGTTGAAATGTAGCATAAACTATGGAAAAAATTTGCTAAAAAGTTAAATCCAGAGGAAGAAAAGTGTTTTAAATACTTTAACGAACTTGCTTCCCCCTCGAGGAGATTGAATCTTAAGTAGATAAGCTTTACTCAGAATTTAAAGATGCCGAAGAAGGAGTTTCAAATCTAAAAGAAAAAGAATATAAATATGATAAAATTACATCGGCTGTCCGTCATCAATTAAATTACACTTTTGTTACACCTTTTGTAAGAGAAAACATTCTCCAGATATAAATATGATCAAATTTTTTGGCATTAAATCAATTATCTAACATTTACAATTTCAAAGCTAAATGTGAGGCTTTATACAATAAATACATAGCTTAAAGAATTTCTTAAACAATTATCTAATATCTAATGAAATTCTTCAATTAATATTAGAAACGACTTTTTATTTCATATAAATCATTTTCCTTATGGATGTATAGTCTCCTGCTTTTAATTGATAAAAATAAATTCCACTGGACAAATTTAAATCTCTACCATCTATATCTAAGTAATAAACACCAGGGGCCTTATCTTCATCCATTAAAGTAATAATTTCTTTACCAAGTAAATCGAATAATTTTATAGTTACTTTCGACTTATCTTTTAAATTGAATCGAATCCTTGTTGATGGATTAAATGGATTAGGATAATTCTGGAATAATTCTGTTTTATCAGGAATTAAATACCTGGAAATTTTGACTGATTTAATTTTTGAGTCATTTATTGTTAACTCTTTTTCGGGACTTAAGATTTCTGAAAATTCTGGATCGTCATCGCTTTCAACTAATAAATAGTATCTCGATGATTTTATTTTAATTGGATAGCTAACAGATTGAAATAAAATTTTGTTCTTTTGATTGGCATCTTCAACAAATCGATTTGAAGAAAATCTGACATCAAAAATTTGTGAAGGTGGTATGGGTGGTAATTCAAAATAATTTGTTTCTTTTCCTTCTATGAGATATAATGTGGCTATAGAATTAGATTGATCACTTACTAATATTTCACATGCATTTTCGAAAAACTTTACTTTTTGCTCTGGATTACTTTTGAAATAATTATTGTTGGGTAAAATAATTTGACCTGGTTGAGTAACTCTAATCCAATAACCTTTACCTTTATTTAGAGTATCGGAAATAAAATATCCATTGTTATATCCAAAAAAGTAAGATTGAATTATGTTTGGTGGATTTGTAGATAACGATGAGATTAAAACATCTTTTTCATATCCTCCGATTAAATTCCAACCCTGATCAACTTGAATGAGATTACTCTCCACTGGCAAACCACAAATTGAAATTTGATGAGAGTCAGGGAATTTTAACCAGTATCCTTTTGAATTAACTAAAGTATCAGCTCTGTAGTAACCAATTGCTTGATTAAAACTGTATGCGGATGAACTTGCACCAGGGAAAAGTTCACTTTTTGACATATTAGTTTTTAATACAGGAACAGAGATGATATTCCAATTTTTATTGACATTGAAGTTCACACATAACTCTCTTCGAATACTGAAAATATCATCGCTTAAATCAAAAATATTTGGATTTTCTACTGCAGAGATCTTTAATCTACATTGCTCTGATGGTGTAATATTTACTATCCATAAATATTCACCATTTTGTGCTGGAATATTAGTTGCGATTAAATTCCAGCTTCCACCATTATTGGTTGAGATTTCAATTTTAACATTTGTTACATTTGAACTTGACCATTTAATTTTCTTCTGTTGGTTTAAGTACCATATTTCACCGCCATTTGGTGAAATGACCTGAACAGAAGCAGGTTGAACGATAATTCCTCCAGAAATTAAAGCAACATTTCCAAGATTTGAACCAACTAAAAATTCCATAGATCCACTATTATCCATATCAGGAACAACTGCAACTTCTCTTGCTTGTGTTGATCCGCCAAATGAATATAAAACAATTTCATTTCCATTGCTTCCATTTACAACTAAAGCTCCTTGATTTTGAACAGCAAACACAACATCATCAGAGCCATCTCCATTTAAGTCTGGAATAACATCAACTCCCATTGTATTTCCAGTAGACTTGAACCACAATTGATTTCCAGTTGCACCATCAATACATGCTGCACCACCCGCCAGAATTGAAACGACTATCTCATTAATTCCGTCTCCATTAACATCTCTTAAGATTTTCATCTGTGTTGGTGCGCCACCTCCTGTTGAGTATGTCCAGAGTGGAAGTCCTGTAGTCCCTTTTAATCGATAAATTGGGCCCCAAAATGCTCCAGCAATTACATCCGGTTTTTGCCCTGAAACAGGAAAAACAATAACTTCTTTTGCTCCACCAGTATTTGATGCAACCTGATGAGACCACAAAAGATTCCCATTTGCTCCACTTAAAGCTTGAAATTGATAAACAGGCTCACCGACGGTTGCAATAACATCCGGAATATTATCATTATTAATGTCTGAAATAGCAGTTACGGCGTGAGTAAATCCGCCAACAAATCTTTGCCAGATAATCTGTCCATTTTGACCATTGAAAAGATAAACTGTTCTTCTGCCTGCAACACCACCAGTTTGTGTTGCGCTTGCTGCGGCAATTACATCAGGTACACCATCTCCATTGAAATCTGTTGTTGCATCAACTCCAGTGAAATCTCCAAGAGCAAAACTATCGGGATGATCGGTTCCAAATTTCCAGAGCATCTGACCGCTTTTTCCATTAATTGCATAAACAGTTTCATTACCACCGCCTGTACCTATTACAACATCATTAAATCCATCGCCGTTTAAATCACTTGCGATAGAAAGAGCTTTTTGATATGAATAATCTCCTGATGTACCAATTGAACCTGCACTTGAACTGGAAATGTAAGTATTGAATGACCATAAAGTATCATTTCCACCTGAAGAATTTCCATTGAGTGCCACAGTCCAGTAATTCTCAGTGCAAACAATTACATCAGCTTTACCATCACCTGTGATATCGTTAATTGCACGAAGACCTTTTACAGTTCTAAATGTATTTGAAATTGGATGATTGGGAATTGTATGAGTCCAGATTGGTTGACCAAGAGGAACATTTTGAATTTCACTAAATCCCGAAAGAAAAACTTTTGCTTCCGGAGCATTTGAAGAATTATTAAAAATTCTTAAAGTATCTGTTATTAATGCAGCTGACTGAGGCTTAAACCATACACGAACATATTTAAAACTTTGAGGTGGAAGCGTGGTTGGAAAGATATTTTCTTCCAGATAAAAATCATTTTTTGAAGTGGACCATGAGCTTATGTAAATGGGCTGCGTACTTTGATTTTCGATTCTCATGTACCAGAAATTGGTGCTACCTAATCTTTTTGTTCCGAAATCATAATTTGATGGGACATTAATAACCCCAGAGCCATAAATTCCTGTACCAACCAATCTAATTATTTGCACACTTCTTGAAAGATCATTATGATAAATATAAAAATGTGCACTATCTGGTCCATAAACTGTAGGAGAAAAGTTAATCTGAAAATTAATATAATTTCCAGGTTCAATTACCTGTGGAGTAGTTAATGTAGTCGAAAAACTTTGTGAATAGAAAAATCTCAAACTATCAATTATAAGATCAGCTGTTCCTTGATTATAGATAGTTGCTGTTACCTGTGAGGTAGTACCCAAAACAATACTTCCAAAGTCGAAAAATTTTATTGGTATATTGATTACAGGAGTTCCACCACCGATTGCATATTTAAAAATTTTTCTTCCAGATGAAGCTCCAACTGGTTCAGCAAGTAGATAAAGATATTGACCATCCCAGGCGAGTCCCCTTGGATTTTGCCTAACTCCTGGACTTTCAGGAACATGAAATGAAAATAAAGTATCTTTAGTTAAGCGGTTAACTGCGTAAATTCGTTCATCATCACCATCAAAACCATCCATTACGTAAAAGATTGTATCACCTTTTACAGCAATTCCCTGTGGTTGTAAACCATAAACTCGTATTGTATCTAAAACCTGACTTGTATTCTTATCAATCCGATAAAGCGCTGCATCAGAATTTGGATAATATACAGAAGCCCATATATGTCCGTCATATCCAAGTCCACCTAAATAAACGCTTGAAGCTGTTGGCCAGCTTAAAGAATCAAGTATCTGACCATTCCTTGCAATTTTTATTATTCTACATCTTGCAGTATATCTCTGAACAAAATAAAAATTATCACCATCTGTGGTAAGACCCTGACTCGAATTAAGATGACTGCTACTAAAAATAACACTGTCTCTTATTAACCCGAGTGTATCTACAGCATATAATCTTGCCCCAAGGTTACCAGTTGAATAAGAACTTGAAATCCAAAGTAAACCATCCTTTGCCACCAATCCATAACCGTAATTAAAAAAATTATTACTGGGTAAATCTATTACTTGAACCAGTGTTTGAGATTTAACCGAATTAAGAATGATTAAGAACATTAAACTCAAAATTGTTAATCTACGGTAAGATTTGGATGAATTGTATGAAGAAGATTTTGAAATTTTTGAAAAGGCGGGTAAATATTTCATTTTGTCACCTCATTGTTAAATTATTCTTCTTAAAATTAACAATTTATTTTGTGTTTTTTTAAATGTATCTGGAATGAGTTTGTTATCAGGCGAACAATTGAAATTCAAAGAACAATTAATTAGTTTAGATTAACAATTAAAGGGGTTCAAAATGAAAAACAAAATTATATTAGCTTTTATAATATTATCAGGTATTAGCATTTTAATCGGTCTGATCGGAAAAATTATTGGGTCCTCAATTGTTTTTGCTAATGCAACCTGGCATATGTTTTCGCAAACATGCCTTCTTGCTGCAATTGCTTTTGGTATTGGTAAAATGCTGGATAAATAAAGATTAGTTTTTTTTACAAAATTTTTGATACTATTTTTCAGTGTTTGCAGTGAGCATTCAAGAAAGAAGTATAAATTCTTATTAAGAAAGTTTCATAATAAGGAGTGAGTATGAAAACAATTTTTTAGTCTTAATTTTAATTTTTTTCTCCTTTCTGATGCTTAGAGTTTTTCAAAGCTTGGTGAAGTAAAAAGGATTTTAATTAAAGAATTTTGTTCCCAGTGTATGACATAATCATTTAATTATTTTACTTCTTAAATTTTATCCAATTCTTTTTATTAGAAGTTATTTTTTTTCTATCGTTCACCGGATCAAATATCATTTAATTAATCTTGTGAAAATTCATTATTCATGAATTCGTCATTAACTTTCAAAAATTAATTTAAAACTTTAATTTAGTGTTAATTTTTTATTACAATGTTGAACAAAATTGATGAAATGGGATATGTACAAACAATATTCTGATAAAATTAAATATTCTGAGATCGAAAAAAGTATACTTGAATTTTGGGAAAAGAACAAAATCTTTGAAAAAAGTATTGAATCCAGAAATCCAGATAAATCATTTACATTTTATGAAGGTCCTCCTACGGCAAATGGCAAACCTGGAATCCATCATGTAATGGCAAGAACTATAAAAGACATTGTATGTCGATATAAAACTCTTCAAGGATTCCGAGTTAATCGAAAAGCTGGTTGGGATACCCATGGACTGCCTGTCGAAATTGAAGTAGAAAAGGAACTTGGTATAAAAACAAAAGATGAAATAGTTGTTTATGGCATTGAGAAATTTAATCAAGCCTGTAAAAATTCTGTTTTTACATACTTAAAAGATTGGAATGAATTAACTCGAAGAATTGGTTACTGGATTAATCTTGATGATGCCTACATTACCTGTACAAATGAATATATAGAATCAGTTTGGTGGTCATTAAAAAAATTTTTTGATGAAGGATACATTTACAAAGGTTTTAAGATACAACCTTATTGCACTAGATGTGAAACTCCACTTTCTTCACATGAGCTTTCACTTGGTTATCAAGATGTAAAAGATCCTTCAATTTATGTTGCGGTTAAAGTTAAAAATCAAAAAGATACTTACTTTCTTGTATGGACAACCACACCATGGACTCTTATCTCAAATGTTGCTCTTGCTGTTAATAAAGATGTTGACTATGTCAAAGTAAAGTTAATAGATGAAAGTAAAAATCCTTATTATTTAATTCTAGCAGAAGCAAGAGTTGGTGTTTTGCCTCCGGGATATGAAGTTGTTGAAAAATATAAAGGTCATGAATTGCTTGGTTGGGAATACGAGAGATTGTTCGATTATATTCCAATTGATAAAAAAGCATTTTATGTTATCGAAGGTGATTTTGTAACCACCGAAGATGGTTCTGGTATTGTTCATATTGCACCCGCATTTGGTGAAGATGATTATCAAGTAGGTAAAAAATATGATCTTCCTTTAATAAATCCAGTCGATAAAAGTGGTAGATTTAATGAGATTGTTGCTGATTTCAAGTCAATGCATGTTAAGGAAGCAGATCCACATATAATTCAAAATCTTAAATCTCGAAAGTTACTTTTTAAAAAAGAAACAATTGAACATAGCTATCCACACTGCTGGAGATGTAAATCGCCACTTCTTTATTACGCACGAGAATCATGGTACATAGCGACTACAAAATATGTTGACATGATGATTGAATTGAATAAGCAGATTAATTGGTATCCACCAGAAGTCGGTAAAGGAAGATTTGGAAACTGGCTCGAAGAAAATAAAGACTGGGCTCTATCAAGGGATAGATTTTGGGGAACTCCACTTCCAATCTGGATTAGTGAAGATGGTGATATGTTTGCTATTGGTAGTATCGAAGAGCTTAAACAAGGTTATTTCTTAACAGATGATGGCAAAAAAATACCAGTAGGTGAATTGACCGATCTTGACTTACACAAACCTTATATTGATAAAATCATTTTTGAAAAGAACGGAAAAATATATCATAGAACCCCAGAATTGATTGATGTCTGGTATGATTCAGGATCAATGCCTTTTGCTCAATTTCACTACCCATTTGAAAACAAAGAAGTCTTTGAAAAGAATTATCCTGCTGATTTTATTGCCGAAGGAATTGATCAAACTCGTGGTTGGTTTTATTCACTTCATGCTATTGGAACTTTTCTATTTAAAAAACCTGCTTACAGAAATGTTATTGTTAATGAGTTGATTTTGGATAAGGAAGGAAAAAAGATGTCCAAATCTCTGGGCAATACGGTAGATCCTTTTGAAATAGTTGAAAAATACGGAGCTGATACAACAAGATGGTATTTAATTTCAAACAGTCCACCCTGGAAAGCTACATTATTTAATGAAGATGATTTAGTAGATGTACAAAGAAAATTTTTCGGAACATTAATTAATACTTACGCTTTCTTTGCTCTTTATGCAAATCTTGATGGATTTAAATATGAAGAACAGGATATTCCATTTGAAGAAAGACCTGAAATTGATAAATGGATTTTATCTGCTTTAAGTCTACTCGTAAAAGAAGTGCAAGAATATTTTGATAATTATGATTTAACCAAAGCAGCTCGTGCTATTTCAAATTTCACAATTGAACAACTTTCCAATTGGTATGTCCGAAGGAATCGCCGAAGATTCTGGAAGAGTGAAATGAATAATGATAAAATTTCGGCATATCAGACTCTTTATAAATGTTTAGTCACAGTTGCCAAATTAAGCTCACCAATTACTCCATTTATTTCTGAAGAAATTTATCAATGTCTTAATTCGGTTACCAAAAAAGAACCGTATGAATCAGTACATCTTGCTTTATATCCAGAAATTGAAACGATAGATGAGAAATTACTTCATAAAATGGAAGTTGCACAAAAAATAGTTTTCATTGTTCGTTCAATCCGATCAAAAAATAATCTAAAAGTTCGCCAACCTCTTCAAAAAATGCTTGTGGTTGTAAAGAAAGAAGATCAGGAATCTGTGCGACAAATGGAACAAGTTATACTTGATGAAGTTAATGTAAAAGAACTACAGCTCCTTGATACTGATTCTGAGATTGTTGTTAAAAAAGCCAAGCCAAATTTTAAATCCATTGGTCCAAAATTCGGTAAAAAGGTTAATCAGGTAGCCACTGCAATTAAAAATTTAGATAATGAACAAATAAAAATGATTGAAAATGGTAAAAATATTTACCTTCAAATTGAGAATGAAAATATAGAAATTACGCCTCAAGATGTTGAAATTGTTGGTGAAGAAATTAAAGGATGGATTGTAGAAAGTGAAGATGGCATTACAGTTTCACTTGATACCAATTTAACACAAGAGTTAATTGAGGAAGGTCTTGCAAGAGAATTTGTTAATCGAGTTCAAAATATGAGAAAAGATGCAGGTTTTGAAGTGAGCGATAGAATATCAATAGTTTTTGAAGGAAGTAATAATCTTCACAATGCAATTACAAAAATGAAATCATATATTATGCAAGAAACACTTGCGGAGGAATTACAATTTGGTAGTTGTAATTCAGGGTTTGTGCAGGAATGGAAAATTGGAAGCGAAGAATGTAAAATTAGTATAACAAAAAAATAGGAGAGTTTAAAATGGCAAAATCAACAAAAACCAGGAAAGCTAAAAACACCACAAAGGCTAAAGATGCTGCAAAATCAACTACCAAAAAGGTTGAAAAGAAATTGAAATCATCAAAAGCATCGAGTGTGTCAAAAACTGTCAAAAAGAGCTCGAAGAAATCTGAGACTCAAGGGAAAGCAAAGACCGAATTGAAATCTCAACAATCATCAAATTTAACGGGGAAGTCTCCAGTGAAACAAAAAAAGTCACCATTTTCACCTAAAGAACTCGAATATTTCAAACAGATTATTCTTGAAAAGAAGAAAGAAATTATTGAGCAACTGGAAAGTTTAAGAGAAAGAATGTTAGATGAAAATGGTCAGGGATTCGTAAATGAGAATTCACCATATTCACTTCATATGGCTGAGCAGGGGACAGATGCTTTTGAAAAAGAAAAGAATTTTCTCTGGGCTCAAAGAGAAACAAAATTCTTAAGTTATCTCGATGCGGCTTTGAAAAGAATTGAAGATGGTTCTTATGGTTATTGTATAGAATGTGGGAATCCTATTGAGAAGGGTCGTCTTGAAGCTGTTCCACATACTCAACATTGTGTGAATTGTAAACTCAAATACAGCAAAAAATGAAAATTTTTTATTTAACTTTCTTTATTGTTTTTTTTGATCAAATTACAAAAATTCTTATCAAAGGAATTAAAATTCCATTCCTGGGTTTAGAACTTAAAGGTATGCAATTATATGATAGTATCAATGTGATAGGAGATTTTTTTCGTATTACATACATCGAAAATCCTGGAATGGCTTTCGGGATTGATTTCGGTGAATCGGCTAAATTATATTTAACTCTATTTTCTTTATTTGCAAGCATTGCAATAACTATTTATTTAATTCGACACAAAGATGACAAGTTGAGCTTGAGATTACCTCTGGCAATGATTCTTGGTGGTGCTATTGGAAATTTAATTGATAGAATGTTTTACGGTGTAATTTATAATGAAGCACCACTTTTTTATGGTAAAGTTGTTGACTTTCTGGATTTTGATTTCTTTAACATAAGTTTATTTGGATATACTTATGACCGCTGGCCTATTTTTAATATTGCCGATATGTCAGTCTCTATTGGTGTAATTTTATTACTTTTATTTCATAAAGAAAGCAAAACAGAAAATGTTAATAAAGGGGAAAACCTAGAAGAATTAAAAACTGAAAAAACTTCTAATGAAAATGAATCTGTTGTTCAGGCTATCGAAACTTTAGATGTCGAAAGAAGCTCTGATGATTAATATTTAGAAAGATGGAAATAATCACAGAAAAGAAATTTACATTTGAAATCCCTGAAGGAAAGAAAAAAGAACGACTTGATGTATTTTTAACTCATGCAATTGAAAACTCAACCCGCACAAAAATTCAAAATCTAATCAAGAATGAATTTGTAACTGTTAACGGTAAATTTGTAAAGCCATCTTACCAGCTTAATTCAGGCGATATAATTGAAGTTAGAATTCCTGTCAAACCTCGACCTGCTCAAACTCTCCCTGAACCTATTCCTCTTGATATAGTTTATGAAGATGATGATGTGATTGTTATTAATAAACCAGCCGGTATAGTTGTACATCCAGCACTTGGAAATTATACGGGTACTTTAGTAAATGCGTTGCTTTATTATACTCAAAATTTATCTCGTTCAAATGATGTAGAACGTGCTGGGATTGTCCACCGTATCGATAAAAATACAAGTGGATTATTGGTCGTTGCAAAAAATGATATTGCACATGCAAAACTAGCAAAACAATTCTCGGCTCATTCAATTGATCGAGAATATTGGGCTGTTGTTTGGGGACATTTCAAGTCTTCGGAGGGAGTTATTGAAACAAAAATTGGTAGAAGTAAATCTGACCGAAAAAAGTTTGCAGTTGTCGAAGATGGTAAAGTGGCTGTTACTTATTATTATGTTCTAGAAGAATTTGAATATCTAACACTAGTCAGATTAAAACTGAAAACTGGTCGAACGCATCAAATTCGTGTTCATCTTTCACATATTAATCATCCGGTTTTTGGTGATCCAACTTACGGTGGAAGAAAGATTCATTATTCAAATGTAACAACACGAGTTAAACAAGAAGTGGAAAATTTATTGGAGATAATGAAACGTCAGGCACTTCATGCTAAAACACTCGGATTTATTCACCCCGCAACAAACGAGTTTGTAAAGTTTGATTCTGAATTACCTGAGGATATGAAACATCTTATTGAAATTTTAAGAAAGAATAAAAATTAGATTTTTATTATGTGTTATCTTACCTTAGTATAAAGCTTGTAATTTTTCATTTTGGATTTTAATAATGTTCACTGAAATTTGATGAAAATCTTCTCAATTAATGGTTAATCCATTTTTGATTGCAAAAATAGTTTTAATGATTTTAGTTTGATTTAATTTCAATAATTAATCATTTTACGCATTTATTATCTCTGGTACTAAAATACTCCGGGAATGACGGTATTACAATTAGGACATACTCCATTTTTCAATCGATTAACAACAACCGAATGCCAATCTCTTTCAATTAATTTTAGGTTGCAGTTAGGACAATAAGTTGTTTGACCTTCTCTATCAAAAACATTTCCCACATAAACAAATTTTAAACCTTTACTCAAAGCAATATTACGTGCGCGTTTTAATGTGGAGGGTGGGGTTGGAGGTTTATCACGCAACTTGAAATCTGGATGGAATGCTGTAAAATGAAGAGGAACTTCATCACCAAGATTCTCAGTAATCCAATCACACATCGCATTAATCTCTTCATCTGAATCATTTTCATCAGGTATTAACAATGTCGTTATTTCAAACCAAACTTTTGTTTCTTTTCTTAACCAAATGAGAGTATCGAGTACAGGCTCAAGATGTGAAAATGTCAATTTGTGATAGAACCTTTCAGAAAACGCTTTTAAATCAACATTTGCACCATCAATGTATTGATAAATCTCTTTTCTTGCTTCTTCGGTGATGTAACCGTCAGTTACCATTACAGTTTTAATTCCATGTTCATGTGCAATTTTTGAAATGTCAATAACATATTCACCAAATATTGTTGGCTCATTATAGGTAAAAGCAATACTTGGGGTTTTATATTTTAATGCTAACTTAACTACACCTTCAGGCGAAACATTTAATGCGTTTGTATCATCAAGATGAGCTTTACTTATACTCCAGTTTTGACAGAATTTACACCCTAAATTGCATCCTGCTGTCCCAAAACTTAGAATTGTTGTGCCAGGCAGGAAATGATTCAAAGGTTTTTTTTCAACTGGATCAATACCAAAACCCGTTGGTCTTCCATAAGCAATTGAATAAAGTTTTCCATTATGATTTTGACGAACAAAACAAAATCCGTATTGACCTTCACCGATGGTGCAAAATCTCGGACAGAGAGTACAAAGTATTTTCCCATTATCTAATGTTTTCCACCATTTCGCTTCAACCATAAATCACCTGAACTTTATTTAAATTTTATAAAGTTTTTTGTGATTAACAATGTATTAAAGAGCTCAGGAAAATTTAATGGATGATAAAAAGATATAAAAATTAATGTAATTTCGTTCATATGGCTATCAAACGAGAAATTAAAATGATTTTTAAGCCTTTTCTTTTTAAGCAATGTAAGTTTTAGGATAATGAAAAATTTGGATGTAAGATTTGAAAAAGTTATTACGAAATCAAAATATTTTTCAGATTCACAAAAAATTGAAAATTGACTTTCCCGAAATAAAATGCTAAAATTATAAAAAAAATGTTATCTAAATATAAGGAGTTTCATATGAAAAAAATTATTTTAATACCAGTTATAATTTTTACCCTTTACACAGGTGCAAATGCATGTTTTGATACTTATTTGTTTTTAAGGAAAGCCTCAATGGCTTATCCTTACAAATCACTTGTTCTTGAAGCAAATGGTGAATTCTCTTTCACGAAATTTAGCGATCCAAACCAGGATCAGTACTTTGTTACGGGAAGTTTATACTATGGTTTGTTGAAAAATTTTTCGATTCAATTGTCGTTGGGTTCTTCAGAAAGATCACGAAGCGAATTCGCACTTGATGCTTTTAGTTTAAGAGGAGTTTATAATTTATATACCTCGAAAGAAAATAATTACAATTTAAATCTTATTGCAGAATATCGGGGAATGTTTAATCAAGCAGCTAATGAAGTTGAGTTTTCCACACCGTTATTAATTTATAATAATGATTTTACTTATGTTATTCATCCAACAATTAGTTATGGCTTAAATTCTAATGATCTTATGGCAGGTGGCCACTTAGGTTTATTCTATTCTTTTGATCCTAATAGTCTCATTGGTTTAGGTGCTGAGTATGCAAGCATTCATAGTAGTAGTTATGCCGGTCAAAGATTAACTCAAAGTGAATTTTCTACAAGTTTGTTTTTTGGAACTTATCTTGGTAACAAAATTTATCTACAAAATGAATTTGCTAAAGGTTTAGCTAACTCAAGAGATTTTGGGTTTGCTATTACAACCAAGTTAATTTTAAACTAAAGAGATAATTCATTTAAAGACTTTTTGTCCCATCTGAACTAATCTCAGTCAGAAATTTAAACATTTCTGGCTGAGATTTTTTATTCTCATTTCCTCCATTGATTATTATATAAGTAATTATAAACTTTCGTTTGAAAAAATAACAAGGAAGGAAAAATTAAAATGTTCATGAAAATATTTTTATTTATTTTGATTTCATTTTTAATAAGCACTTGCAAAGAACTGAGACCAACTTCTTTTTCACTTGAAGAAGCTTTTCCGTATTTAAAATTTTCAAATCCTGTTGACCTGCAATCTCCAAGAGATGGAACAAACAGACTTTTTGTTGTCGAGCAACAGGGGAGAATAATTGTCTTTGAAAGAAATAGGAATACAACCACTAAAAAGACTTTCTTGGATATAACTGATAGAGTTGCCTGGGGCGGAGAAATGGGTTTGTTAGGTCTTGCTTTTCATCCACAATTTTCTTCGAATGGTTATTTTTATGTTAATTATACTGCTAATAATCCTCGTAGAACTGTCATTTCAAGATTTAAAGTTTCTCAGTTAAATCCCGATTCAGCAGATAAAAATTCTGAGTTAATTTTATTGACATTTCTACAACCTTATTCAAATCATAATGGAGGTTGTATTGCTTTTGGCTCCGATGGCTATCTTTATATTGCAACTGGTGACGGAGGTTCAGCGGGTGATCCACAGAACAATTCTCAGCGCCTTGATAATCTTTTAGGAAAAATTTTGAGAATCGATGTTAACAATCCAGTTACACCATTAAATTATGGTATCCCCGTTGATAATCCATTTGTTGATAGCTTAAATCCAGTAATTAAAAAAGAGATTTTTGCTTATGGATTGAGAAATCCATGGCGTTTTAGTTTCGATTCTTTAACAAATAAGATCTGGTGTGCCGATGTTGGTCAATATGATTGGGAAGAAATTAATTTAATACAAAAAGGAGGAAATTATGGATGGAGGTGTTATGAAGGAAATCATCCGTACAATCTATCAGGTTGTAATGGTAATTATATTTTTCCGATTTTTGAATATTCACACATTGAAGGGATTAGCATCACAGGTGGTTATGTTTATCGTGGGAGTGAATTTCCGGAATTAAATGGAAAGTATATATATGGTGATTTTGGATCAAAGAAAATCTGGGCTCTTGAGTATGATGGTAGCTCTACTCCTACCAATACTTTAATTGCAAGCTCACCACAGGCAATTAGTTCATTTGGTTTAGATGAACAAAATGAAATCTATGTAGTTGGTTATGAAGGAAGAATATATAAATTCAAAAAATTGACGAATGTGAAAAGTAATTTAATGAATAGAAAAGAAACCATTCAGATAGGAAATATTTATCCTAATCCAGCTCACGATAACACTAAAATCAGATATAATATAAGTGATAATTTTTATCGGACTTACAAAATAATTCTAAGAGTTTTTAATTTGATAGGCGAAAAAATTTTTGAAAAAAGTTATACAAAATCAGGAAACGGGGAATTTGAAATTCAATTAGAATTAAATGAATTTAATAATGGAATATATTTTGCTGAATTGAGAATAAACAATAACTCTAAATATTTGAAATTCCTTGTGAAGAAATAAAAAGCCGGAACAATTTGTTCCGGCCATTTAATCTTTTAATAATTCTTTTTCATTTTACCAGGACCATCTTCCTTGTTTTATTTATTCCATTAGCTGATAGACTGTAAAAATAAATTCCACTTGATAGTTCAGAAGCATCAAATGTAATCTCATAAGTACCCGCAGGCAAAAATTCATTGGCTAAAGTTTTTAATTCTCTGCCTTGTAAATCATAAATTTTTAATTGTACAAAAGAAGGCTTGGAGAGTGTATAACTAATTTTTGTAGTTGCATTAAATGGATTTGGATAATTTTGAGCTAAATTAAATTCTGATGGTAAAAGGTTAATTTCATCGTCATTCTTAAGTAAAATAGAGTTTACAAATTGACCTGTTATAGGATTTATTAAATTTATCAAAGAGGTTCGGTTAACTGTTTGAGGATTTGTCCCAAAATATAAGCCATGGAAATAAATATTTGAAGTATCTAAAGGAGACTGAACATAAAGAAAACCAATGCTTTCAATTATGATACTATCTCTAAAAGCTTGACCACCATTTATTTCTGAAATATACATCAGAGTATCGCTATCTAAGTATGATAGTAAATTAATTTCTTTGGTTATTATCAAATCATCAAACAACCAACCACTTGAATCGTCAATAACTGGATAACCGAGTAATAGATTTACAGAAAATTTCTTATCGTTACTTCCAAGATATGCATATGATAGAAAGAAAGACTTACCATCAACCAATGAATCTTCTAATCCCACTGCATACATCAACTTAGCATTTGCGTCATAATTTTTTGCAAGTGAATCAACTATTGAGAATTTTTCTTTTACGGTATATTTACTATCAAATGAGAAATTGATCTTAGAGATAATTTGGCCTGTTAAAGGATCAAGATAGAAGATTAGAAATTCTAAGTTCTGGTAATTAGTATCCGACTTTGAATATGTAACCTTCCAGTAAGGATTTATATTGTCAGGTGAACCAATATCATTTTCTGGATAATTCTTTAATTCATAAAATACACTGGTGAGTTTTCCTTCGTCATATCGAAATTCCGTTCCACCATTTGCTTCAACTGTATCAGAGATTATATCACTATCAACAAAATTAAAATTTAGATTTAAGGTTGAATCAAGATTCACATTGATTAATGTATCGAGGTATGTGAAAAAAGATGAAATAGATACTGAAAAAAATCCTTTGTTATTAGAATGAAAGTAGTAGGTTATATACGGGGCTCTACCATCGATTGAATCATCGATAAAATATCCTGATTCATAAAACATTATTGCTTTCAAATCTGCATCGGATACGAAGGTAGTTGCAATAAGTTTAGCTGTATCGAGTTTTTCTTTTGCTGTGAACAGGTGATTTGAAGATGGTGAAAGTAAATAGGTGTTAAACTTATTGAGTGATTGATTAAACAGTTCTCTTTGCCAATTAAGTTTTTCAATTTTTGATTTAATTTGAGAATAACGATTTAAAAGTTTCTGATTGATTTTAATATTATAACCGTAAAAATAGTTTAAAGAAATAAAAGTTGAAAAGATAAAAATTAGAAAAATTTTAAGGTAATTGATTCTCATATTGTCCTCCACTTTATAACAAATTTAAAAATCCTTTAGTGAAATTAAAAATCCATTATCTTTTTAATTTGTTATTAAAGATCTTTTTGAATTTTTCAACTTTTGGACTGACAACGAAAATGCAGTATGAACTATAAGGATTCTTTTCAAAATAATTTTGGTGATATTCTTCAGCTCTATAAAAATTTTTTAGTGGCTCTATTGTTGTAACTATTTTTTGCGTAAAAATTCCGGACTTTTCAAGTTTTTTGATATAATCTGTTGCTAATCTTTTTTGAGTTTCATCATGATAGAAAATTACCGAGCGGTATTGTGTTCCAATATCAGCTCCCTGTCTATTTAGACTTGTTGGATCATGTGTTTTGAAGAATATTTCAAGTAACTCTTCATAAGAAATTTTATCGGGATTAAATGTGACCTGACAAACTTCAGCATGTCCCGTACTGTCGCTACATACTTGTTCGTAAGTTGGATTTTCAACATGACCACCTGCATAACCTACAACTGTTTCAACGACACCATTAATTTGTTTAAATATGGCTTCGGTACACCAGAAACAACCACCGCCGAATGTTGCCTTTTGTAATGATGATTTTTCTTGATTTATATAAAATTGTTGAGCTGACATATCAATGACCCTTAAAAATAAAAGAAAGCAGAAAACAAGATTAATTTGAACTATCAATTTCAATCAAACAATGTTTAATTTTAATATTTCATTATAAATATCTGCTATCGGGATATTTTTCTCAAGAGCAATTTTTTTACATTCCTCAAACTCGGGAAGATATTTTTTCCCACTTTCACTTTTTACGACTTTAACTTTCATCTGACCAAATTTTGTTTGTATAATTTCATAATCACGATTTAATTTTCTTCGATCAATTTTAATCAATCGAACGCCAAGAGTTGTTGTCTCGTTATAAATTATTTTTAATAATTCATCTATTTTATTTGATTCACAAAGAGTTGATAAAACAATACCAGGTCTACCTTTTTTCATAATTACCGGAATCAAGTAGGCATCGTGAGCTCCAGCATTTAGCAACTTTTCAATAACAAAAGGATAAAATTCAGGATTCATATCGTCGATGTTGGTTTCAATGATGTACGAATCATCTATTGAATAATTTTCTAAAAATTCACCAATCATTAGTCTGAATAAATTTGGTATTTGAGGAATATTTTTACTTCCAGCACCATAACCGATGTGTGTGAATCTTACTTTTTGATAATCTAGTAATCCTTGAGATAAAGTTTTAATTATGGCAGCGCCAGTTGGTGTGGTAAGTTCAAATTGAACATCAAGGAAAGTTACGGGATAATCTTTGAGGATTTCTATTGTTGCAGGAGCTGGGACTGGCATTTTTCCATGTTGGGTATCTACAAAACCTTTTCCAAGTGAGACGATAGAAGAATAAACAGCTTTGATACCAAAGTATTCTAACCCAATTGCAGTGCTTACAATATCGATAATTGAATCAATAGCTCCAACTTCATGAAAATGAACATTCTCAAGTTTAACATTATGAATTTTTGCTTCTGCTTCGCCGATGGTTTTGAAAATTTTTTGTGAAGTTGATTTTACATATGGTGAAAGTTCACTCTTTTCAATTAATTCAATTATTGCTGAGTAAGTTCTACCTTGATGTGAGTGGTGATTTTCATGGTTATGAAGTCTTTGCTTTATATGTTGATGCTTTTCTTTAGAATCAATCAATTCACCAGAGTTATTTTCTTCAAGTATTTTAACATCAAATTTAATTGCAGTAATTGATTGCTTTTGTATAATTTTATGACTTAATTCATAGCCTTTGATATTTAATTTTTTAAGCTCATCTTGTAAATATTCAAATGGCATCCCCGCTGAAATTAAGGCACCAATCATCATATCACCACTAAGTCCAGAAAAAGTATCCAAATAAGCAAATTTCATTGTTGTTCCTTTCTTTATTTAGCAAATTTAAAGATTTGGTTCAAAAGAGATTATCAAGGAAATAATCCCTCTAACGAATTTTGTGAAATTTTGTTTAATTCCATTTAAGAGTGTGTGAATTATTCATTCTAAAATACAGTAGGTCTCTTAAAAAAATTATTCCAAAAATAAAATGAGTTGAGATTTAATGGATAGTATTACGATTACCGACAGAACACAAAAGAATTATCAGTTAAAAATTTTTAGAAATCTTTTCTCATAAAATTTTTTAGTCCAATCCAGAATGGAATTATAATCCAAAAAATTAATGAAGTCACCGAAACAATAATGCCCAAAGTAGTTCCATAAAATTTTTTAAATATTGCACCAGTTATTCCCATCAATGCGGAGATATCGAAATGTAATACAAACAATGTTCGAGATAGATTGATAGGATTGATTAAAGTGATAAAAAGCAAAAATTTTTCAACAGGGTAATCACTTAAAAGAAACATCAACAAAAGCAAAATTCCATCAAATGCAATTGCCATTACGAGCCAGAAAAAAATAGCAACACTTAATCCTCTAACTTTATCATTGATCATAGTAGAAATTAGAAAAGCAATTGCAATTGAAATTAGAGTTAGTAAAATACTGATTAAAACAAGAAGCAGAATAAAATTAAAACCTTCGTTTATATTACTAAATAAAATGAATGGGACTAAAATTCCCGATATTAAACTTATAATTAATGGAAGAGCTGTGCCTAAAAATATTCCTATATATAGTGATTTTCTTGGAATGGGTTGGCAAAGCATCATTTCAATGTATTCTTTCGAATTATAAAAATACATTGTTCCAAATATTAAGCTAATCAAGGGGATTAAATAAATAATTAAGTTAAATAAGCTAATTAAAGATTTTTGAATATTTGATTCGAAGGTAAATAGTGCATAAGAGACAACAAAGAAGAATGCAAAGAAAAAAAATATCCATCGGCTTCGAATTACGTTGTTGAATTCAAACTTCAAAATTTTTTTTATGTATTGCATTAAGATCCTGAATTGGTAAAAGATTTTTTATTAAAATAAAAAATAATTTATTAATCGGGCTGAGAGACGTTATAAGTCCCAGCCCGATTGTAATAATAATTAGAAAATTTTGCTCATGAAAATTGTAAGAGTTACGTTCCTACCTGGATCGTAGACTGGTCTATTAGTGCTGAAAGGATTCCTAGAAAATGATAGGAAACGATAGTAATTGTGATTTAATAAATTGTTTATCCTTAAATCGAAATTAAAATCTTTATAAGTATAATTTAAGCCGAGTCCAATTGTATTCCAGGTAGCAGAAGAAAATTCATTCAAATCTTTGTTGATTCTCTTTTGTGCATTTTCGTATTGATGATAAACTATAATGTCAAAATTAGAAAACACAGGAAGATACAAACTCGAGTTCATAGAAAGTGGAGCGATTTCAGCAAGTGGTTTTTTTGTTTTTGTATTTTCGCCCCATAAATATGATATGTTTGTTTCAAAGAATCTGTATCTTAAATGTAAATTGGAACCCATTAACAGGGAGTTGACATTTTCATAAGTCATTACAGGTTTATTTGTTTTCATTTTTTTAACAACATCAATATAGTTTAAAATATAATTTGTAAAGATTTCAAAACTAATGTTTTTGTAATCTAAAGTTCCTCGAGCTCCGAATTTTACTGGTTGTCTTAAATTGGGATTACCACTCCAGTCAGGATTATTTCCCATTCTTTTCACAGCAATAAAAAGAAGTTCAGGATCCGGTGAATCTGATGAAAATTCTGTGATTATTTTACCCGTTAAGTTTGAATGAATTTTTGGTGAGTAAACAAAAGTTACTCCTGATGAAATAAAATATCTTTTTGAACTAACATTTGAATACAATTCTTCATAAAAAGTTTTTCTCGCTTCATCTTTGAATGTTAGGTATTGCAATCCACCCTTCAAAAATACCTTAACAAATTCAAAAGAGAAATTTTCAGAAAGATTAAGACCAATTTGATCAACATTAGGCATAAGTTTATTGTAAATAGAATTTGACATCATTCGAATTACATTATCAGCATTCCAGTTACGATAATATACTTCGTAAAATTTTCCATTGAGTCCAATTGTTAAATTTTTTGCACGAGTTTCCATAAACATACTTGAGTTACGCAAATCGTTATTCATAAGATGGTCAGTATAATTCAAATAAATTTTATTTGTTTTATACTTCAAATAAATGTTATATGATTTGCTTAGTTTCTCATCCATTTGTAAGTATGGAAATGATATGTTATTAGCAAATGTAAAATTGCTGCCAATTTCTAAATCAAAATTATTTAATTTATGTCTGAATGAAGTATTGTAATAAGAAAATTTACCGTTATCTTTATAATTGTATAATTCCTTAAAAGATTTTCCTTCACCATTAAGGTAAGGTATACCTTGAGAAATTCTAAAAGTAATCGATGAATTTAAGCCTTCACCAGCAACGGCAAAATCAAAATCTTTCTTATAACCTGCTGAACCGTTAACCAATGATTTAAATTTGAAGACATCACTTAAGCTTGATCTATGATATTCGACTTTACCGTAAACACCTGTGCCAATTAGAGAAGACGATTTTGTTAATTCAACAGATTCCATATCAATTATGTTAACACGTGTTGCAGGAGCATCCATACGATTTGGACAAGCATTATGATAATGTTCACCATCAATTAACACTTTAATGTCACCTTTTTTGAAACCCTCAACATATAAATCCTGTGTAAAATTGATACCACGTCTGATCAGAGTATAGCCATTTTGATTTAATAAATTACTGTTATAATCAGTTCCATACTTATGAATTTCAACAAAAGGAATTCCTCTTCTGGAAATAATCTCGATTGAAGGTAATTCAAATGTTTTAAGTGAGTCATAATTTTGTGAGAATAAGTGATTATAAAAAATTATGAAAAATGAGATAAGTAAAGACACAATTTTTCTCATATTAAACCTCCGTAGTTTTTTATTATGTTTAATGTTTTTGAATTATGGTTATAAATAGATATTTACTCCGGAGGTTGTGTTTCAGGTTCTATTTCAAATTGATTTATTTTTCTCTGATTTTGTAAAGCAATACGCTTGCAATTGTGTTTGTCGTAATTAAATAAAGAAATGTTCTGATTATAATGAATATCGATTGACGATAACAATTTCAATTCAATTGATTCTGGATTACTACCATTTGATTCGTTTACTTTTTCAAGATTCTGTTTTAAGTGACAGGAACCTTTACATGTATTTTTTATATTATTTTTCTGTACACATAAATTTTTTACGATATAGTCATATCGAATTAAGTATTCAGCTAACGAAATGAGATTACCGTTAATGACTGCAAAGTAAATTAATATTAAAAATGGAATAAAAACTTTTCGAGATAAACTCATCTTTGTTTTTAGTTATTTTTAGACAAATATTTCTCGAGACTAAGTTTTCCGCTTCCAAAAAGGAAAAAGATTACCAAAAGAAATAAAACAAGCACTGAAATTTCAAGCGATTGACCTGAACTTAGTAGACCCTGTTTAAGATGTATTACAAAGACGGCACCAATTAAAATTGGAATTTGAATTAATGAAGCAAGGCGTGTGAAATAACCAACTCCAAGTAACAAACCTCCGATTAGATGACCAATTGCTACATAAGCAAACAAATAAAAATTTTGTTCACTTCCTGCAATTCGAGTTAAAGTGGCAGGATCACTCACAAAAATTAAACCTCTAATGAAGAGAGCAAAGCCAAGAAATATTCTTATTAAAGAATAAGATAATTCTTTTCTTTCTTCAAAGTAATTAAAAAGTTTGGACATATAACCTCCATTTGTTTATTAAAATTTTTCACCTTTGGCTTCACGAATGTGACTACCCACAGGTCTAATTCTCCCCCACATTGAATAGAAAAATAAAATCATTGCTATAACTTGAAGAAAAGAAGATAAAGCTATTAAATAATGAATCCATTCGGCATAAACAAAGTTCGCAACGACTTGAAAGACAAAACGAAATGATGTTCCAATTGTGATAATCCAGTAAGAAATTAAAATTAAAGTTGGATTATATCTTCTATCTTCTTTTTCTGCTCGTGGAAAAAACCATAATGCTACTCCCATTATCATCATCATTACTGAACCAACAAGAATTAAATGTGTATGGGCAGAAATTAGTTCTTGTGTATATCCCGATTTAAAGACATATTTTGAAATTGCCATATATAAGCCCGTAATGATTCCAATAGCCAAAAAAATCACACTTGTTTTAATAAAGTATCTAACAGTACTGAACATATTTATATTCCTAAAAATTTTTTTGCTTCTTCTGACATTTTTTCAGGTGTCCATCTTGGTTCCCACACCAATTGAACATCAACAATTTTATTCGGAAAAGACATTGAAATAATCCTCTCTACCCAATTGACAATGCTTCCATGCATTGGACACCCCGGTGTTGTTAGAGTCATTGTTATTAATATCACTTCATCCGAAATTTGAACATCATAAACTAAACCAAGATCAACAATATTTAGCCCGATTTCTGGATCGATGACTGCTTTCAATGTTTCAAGAACATCTTCTCTTTTAATTTCTTTAATTACCATGATCTAACTCCTGAAAATTTTGATCATATTAATTGTAAAGATTATTGAGTTTGTTAAGAGCAAAATAAATCCAATTAAAACCACTATACCTTTGTTGATTAATAATCCTGATGAACTGATAACAATACCACCTAACAATAAATAAAGTTGATACTCAGCTAATTTTTCATTAAACATATCTTTTAGCATCGGAACAATTTCTATTCCGACTTTGCTACTGTATTTATGATACCAGACAAGAAAAGGAACGATTTTGTACATTTGACCCAGAATTAAAGTCCCGAAAAAACCGTAAATGACTATTATGCCGTAAACGAGAGTTAAATTTACAATTGATTCATAATCAAAAAAGAGAAAGGAAAAATTCAAAGTTGAAACAATTCCGAAAATAATAAATGCAAATGCAGAGAATTTGAGCCCAATATCTAATTTTTTTCGAATTCTTTTTTTGAATATGATAAAAATTTGAATCAGGTATAGAATCACGCCAATAAAAATAAGTGTTCCAAAAACAAGATTATAAAAACCAGTATCTGAATAGTGCATTATCCAGTTTATACCAAGGAGTCCTGCATTTGTAATCAGGAGAGAAATTTTTGCAAAAGTCATTTTATATCCGTGTGAAAGAGTAAACATAGGAATTAATTTAAAGCTTACTCCCATGATTACCATTCCCACCCAACCCACAAAAGCAGTTATTGCATGAAGATTCAAATATTGTAAATGATTTATTTTTATAAATGGTTTATCAAGATTTTTAGTTAAGAGATACCCTGCAAGAGCTGTAATCAAAAGCCAGAAGATAGCCGCAATTAGGTAACTGCCGGTTATATTCCAGACTTTAACTTTTATCATTGAGAAAATTATATTAATCGAGAATAGTAAAATTGCAAGACTTAAAATTAAACCAGGTAAAAGAAAACTTATAAAAGAATCAAAATACCAGAATTTATAAACAAGAAGTACGACACCAGATGTGTAAATCCAGAATTGTATCTCTGCAAGCAATGGACTGAATAATTTTACTTCCATTACTACAGGAACCAATTGAAACATTGCCCCGAAAATTACCATTGTTACAAAACCTAAAGTAGCGATGTGATTTAATGATAATATTTTTGGTTGGAAATGATGACCATTGATTGAATTATAGTTTAAAACAAGCAACAGATTAAATACGACAAAAGAAATTATTGATCCAATAAAGTATTTTGAAACAATTTTAAAAGGAGGAGAATAGATTCCTGCAACTTGCTCAGATTGAATCATAAATTTTTGCTCTTCTTTTTGTAAATAAGAACTTTATAATAATTTTCGTCAATTTTGTTTGAGATAGCTGTATATCCTCTTTCTTCAAGCTTAGGATACAACATCAAAGGTTCGCGATGATGGTGAACCACTAAAACTGTATTTTCATCTACCCTTGAAAGTGATTCAAGAATTTTAATCATCGGTTCTGGAGGAGGGAGGTCCCTCACATCAAGCTCAACTAAGTTTTTAAACTCACTTTGAAAATTTTCGATCGATGAATTTGATAAAGAATTCGCTTGCGTTTGTTCTGTTTGTTTTTTGAAAAAATAAACTTTGAATTTATCGAGCTCCTTCTCGGTAAAATGTTCAAAACCTTTATTTCCTAAAACAGTGTATAGTGGAATAGGTTCAAATGAATTTATTATTAAAAGAATTTCATCTTCTTTTAGTTCTTTTATTTTATTCATGATATCAAGAAATGGATCTTTACCAGAATTAATAATTGGTCTAACATCGAGTTCAACAATTTTATCTTTAGAAATATTTTCCAACCAAACAGGTTTTATGTGTATCATAGGTTTTTCGTCTTTCTCCTTATCAACTAAGATAAAATCAGGATTAATTTTCTTATTTAATCTAAATAGTAACTCATTTAAATCAACGCCAGCAATTTTAGCGGCTTGTTCAACAGTTACTCGGCTTGCTAATGCTTTCCGTAAAAATTTATTTTCAAGTTTTCTGAAATGTTGACTAGTCTCAATAAACACCTCAAGTGTATCTGGATATTTTTTCAGAACTTCTGAAACTTTCATCTCTTTAGTTATCATTTTTTTCTATAACCATCAAAGAATTTTTGGCTTTTAATATATCTTTGGTTTTTACTTTTAATACTGATCAAATTTTTAGATTGATAGAACAATTAAAAAAGCTCAATTAAAATCTGCAAATAATTATTAAAATTTTACTTGGAATTTATCTGGTAAATTTTTGTTCAATAGTTATAATTTTTATGGTAACCATTTTCTTTCAAAAAATTTTTTCAATTCCAAATAGCTCTTTCTTCTAATATTTTTGCAACTGCTTTTTCCAGATTTACTTCACCTTTATCAAGTAATAGATTTAGAATTGATCCGTGATAATGAATTTTCCCGTCCAATATGAAAATAATTTCATCTGCGAGTTCCTGTACTTCGCTCATTATATGAGAAGTCAAAATAATTGTTTTACCTTTCTTTCTTTCTGAAGAAACAATTTCTTTAAAACGATTACTTACAACCGGATCTAAACCTGCGGTAGGTTCATCAAAAATCAATATTTCAGGTTCGAACATTAATGAAAGAACAGCACTTAATTTCTGTTTATTTCCACCTGAAAGTGCTCTAATTGGTTTGGTTAATTCACCAGTGAGTTCGAATAATTTCAATAATTTTTCTTCTGGATGATCGAACCTATTTCTTAGATCTTTAATCATATTCAATACTTCCGCAACAGTTAAGTTTTCAGGATAACTTGCAACTTGAGGCATATAACCAATTAATTTTCTATATTCAAAACCGCCATTAATTGGTGAGTTATTAATGAAAACCTTTCCATAGTCAGCTTTAACGAGCCCAAGGATTATTTTAATAATAGTTGTTTTACCCGACCCATTTGGACCGACAATAGCAGTTACTTTTCCTTTTGCTATTTCAGCATCAATTCCTTTTAGTACTTCAAGCTTGCCATATTTTTTAATAATGTTTGAAAGTTTGATCATATTGAATTTTTTTTATTCTTGGTTTATTATCTAATAAGTTAATTGGTGTAAGTGAAGGGAGTATACTTTCTGCAATATTCAAAATTTCAATAAAAAGACTGTGAAGTAAAATCATTGATGCTTGATGCTTTTCAACCAAGACAGAAAACATATTAACTGGTCTATAAGCAATATCTCCAAATCCATCTTTATTCAAATCATAACCAGTATATTTATCCCAATAATTTCCTTTAAATTGATTAAAATTATTTCTGCTATTTGTCATAACATCGAAAGAGTTAGCAATAAAATTATTATCAAAGAAAAAGTTATCCATTGAATTTGCCATTAATTTCACTGCCCATCCGTTTTCAATAAAATCATTTTGATTAACAGTAATTCGATTACAACCTTCAATATATAATCCGTTTGTATTTTTTCTGAAAGAGTTTTTTTCAATTAAGCAATCGCTCAAATCTTTAAGAAGAACACCAAAAGAAGCAGCACCCCAGTTGTTGATAAATTGATTTTCTCTCATTGTTACATAACGAGTATACATCACAGCAACACCCGCCCCATTATTTTCAAAAATATTTTTTTCATATGTACAACTGTCTGAAAACATAAAATGAAGACCATAGCGAAGATTTTTTTTACTAATATTATTCTTGACAAGTGAATTTTTTACGAATTCAAAATAAATCCCATCACGATGACCAATGATTTCATTACTATCAATAGTTATAGCTTTGCTATACCATAGATGAATTCCATTACCTGAATTTGTTTCATTTTGATTAAAAGCTTCTATTTTATTGTTTTTAATAACGCAGTTAAAGGATTTTGAAATGTAAATTCCAAAAAAATTATTGTTGAGTATATTCCCTTCAATCCGACAGCCAGATACTTGTTCTAATCTTATAGCAGCATTTTCCTGAAGAAAACTAACACCAGCATTTTTTATGACGAGCCCTTTTATTATCACATTATTTGCTGTAATAGTAAAAACTTCATCTTTGTTATTCCCTTCTATGGTAGGATAACCTTCACCTATTATTGTAATTCTCTTTGAAATCTTAATATTGTTTACTTTATAAATGCCCGGTTTTAAAATTAAAATTGCCCCTTCAGAAGTCTTCTCTATTACATTGCTAAGATTAAATTCTGGAGTGATTACATATGTTTGACTTGCTTGAAGTAAAAATGAAAAGAATAAATTTATAATTATTAGATGGATACTTTTCATTACACATTAACGATTTTTTTACGTTCAACAATTTTAAAATTCAAAAAATTCATTCCTCAGTGGCTAACTTTTTTACTTCATCATAGCTTAACTCCTTACCACCATGTTCATTTTTTATCTCAAGTAGCTTTTCATGCGATGAAAAACTTAAAACATTTAAGCCCATGGGACTTTTAAAATGTTCGCTTAAAAGAAAATGAGCTTTATTTAATTCAATTAATTCCCCGGGATTTGAAAAATCATTTACCCACTCAGAGTGAATTTCTTCACTTTTATCGAGAACGCTATTCTTAAAATTGAACAAACATTCAATTGAATCGAACTTATAAATTTTATTCTTGGCCGTCACAATCTCTGCAGCAAATTTGTTATCGGTAATATTCATCTTGCATAAATCGCATACATCTTGACCATAATTTATTGGTTCAGGTTTTGGATTGCATGAAGCAAGGATCAAGGTTAGAGCAATCATTAAAAATAAATTTTGAATTTTGAAAATTTTTAAAGTAGAATAATTCATTTTATTCCCCTCAATAAAGTTTGTTTTTCTCTCTGTCCAGATATATAGCTAATACTGCAAGTAAGATAGAAATCAATATGATAAATGAGCCAATATCGGGTAAAGAAACGGCATTGATGTTTAACAATTGTTTTGAACCAATAAAAGGTGGTTGATATGTCATGCCAGGAACTTTAATTGGTGCGTTTGGATCGAGATTATGCCCATACTCATATTCCCACATATAAAAATCATAAAGTCCTATTGCCCCAAGTAGAACGAACAGAATTAACCATGCAAGAACAGTTTTTTTATTTCCCTTCAATGCATTAAACAATCCAAATAAGATCATAAAACCAATTAAGAAAGGCATTATTTTTAATTCCGGTATGTCTTCTGGATGAATTGGTTTCATTCCAATGTAATGATTTAAACCATTAATGTTTTGTAAATCAAATTCCTTTTGACCGGTGATTTCGTTTACCCATATTCTTAAACCTAAACCTTCAGGATATTGCGGAGCTTGAAGTTCTATTCTCCAGATTGGGAAAAAGTAAACAAGGATTAAAATTAATGATGAAATAAATAATAGTTTTTTTGATAATGGTCTCATGTAAATTATCTCACTTAATCATTGTTAAAATCATTTTTGTTTTTTCTTTTGCAGTAAGTCCGTGAGGAATGTTCGGAGGAAGGAGAATAATTTCTCCTTCTCCGACTTCCTGAGGTTGCCCTCCAATTGTTACTACCATCTTACCTTCGAGTATTTGAACTAATGCTTCGTATGGAGAGGTATGCTCTGTTAGTGATTCATCTTTGTCAAATGCAAAAAGGGTTACATTACCATTTGCTTTTTTAATAATTTGTCGACTTACAATCGAGTTATTTTGAATTTGAATCAAATCCACTATTTTTTCTTTTTTATTCTCCATACGAGAAACTCACGCATCTATTTTTTCGGTGTTCCTGTGTAATAACTTAAAGCTACAGTGGAATTAGCAGGCGAAACTCTAACATAACCTTGCATTTCTTGATGTAATGCAGAACAAAAATCTGTACAATAAAATGGATAAATTCCAGGTTTCTTTGGTTGCCATAGAATGGTCCTTGTTTGTCCTGGCATTATTAAAATTTCTGCGTTGTTCAAGCCTTTTATTGTAAAACCGTGTGGTATATCCCAATCTTGTTCAAGATTTGTTACATGGAAATAAACATTATCACCAACTTTAATCCCTTCAATGTTATCAGGAGCAAAATGACTTCTAATTGCACTCATATAAACATGGACATTATTTCCTTCTCTTACAACTTTTGCATCTTTTTCGCTCTTTGTTACGTATGGGTGTTGATTATCTTCAATACGATAAATTCTAGCACTATTTTTCATTAAAATCTCTGACGGAATAGCCTGGGCATAGTGAGGTTCGCCGACAGTTGGAAAGTCGAGTAACAATTTCATTTTATCACCGGAAATATCAATCAATTGAGCAGATTGAGTAAGTTCTGGTCCAGTAGGTAGATATCTATCTTTGGTAATTTTATTCAAAGCGACAACATACTTACCCCATGGCTTTTTGCTATCACCTCCTGGAATACAAAGGTGACCAATTGAATAATAAGCTGGTATCCGATCAACAATTTCCCATGTTCCAAGTTTCCATTTTACAATCTCCGAAGATACAAAGTGCGATGTATAAGCATAGCCCTTTCCATCAAATTCAGTATGAAGTGGCCCAAGACCTGGGTTTTTAACTTCACCAGCGACAATAGCATCATATTTTAAAATTGGTATTCCATCAACTTCACCATCAAATTGCTTTTCTTCGATAGCTTTTAACATTTTGGAGAAAGAATGAACTGGTATAACTGTTGCAAGCTTCCCCCCTGCAACGATATATTCGCCTGTGGGATCAACATCAACACCATGTGGAGATTTGGGTGTTGGTAAATAATAAATCATTCCAGGGCAATCCTTAGGATCGAGAACTAAAACATCTTTTTTTACTTCATTTGTAGCTTTATGTTTTTTCTCGTCATAATAATTATGATAATACTCAGCACTCATTTTTTTTGCTTTGCCTTCTTTCACATATTTTTCTGCCAGTCTCCAATTAACCGCTGCAATAAAGTCTTTATCATTTTTTGATGCTTCTATTTCGAGTAATGTATTTGCTTGCTCGGTATTATAAGAAGTAAAAAATGCCCAGTCTTTAGATGGACCCTTTCCAGCACGAGCTAAATCATAATTATAACCAGGTACTATGATTTGAAATGCTAAATTCATTCTTTCGGTTTTATTATCAAAAGCTATAAAGGAGATAGTACCTTTAAAGTTTTCTTTATAAGTCGATATAGGAACATCGGCATTGGGAATAGGAACACTAAATCTTGTTGATGCAACAATATACTCAGTATTTTCAGTAACGAATGGAGAAGCATGATTGCCTGCTGAATTTGGAATTTCAACGATTTCAGTTGTTTCAAAAGTTCTTAAATCAATTTTAGCAACTCTCGGCGTATTATTAGCATTAATAAATAAAAATCTACCATCAGGAACACCGTCGGTCATGGAAAATACCGGGTGATGAGAATCATCCCAAGGAATAAATCCATATGAAGTCATTAACATTGGTTTTGTCTCTTCACTGTATCCATAACCGGTTTCGGGATTTTGTGAGAATACAGAAATTGTCTTAAAATGTCTTCCTGATGGTAATCCATAGACACCAACTTGACCATTAAATCCACCAGAAGTAAAAAGATAAAATTCATCATAGCTTCCAGGAGCTACATAAACTGCTTGTGCGACATCTCCACTTACAGCATCTTTGGATGATTTACACCCAAGGTAAATTACAATGAAAGAAAGAATGGTTACGCTGATTAATATCAGCTTTTTTGAAAGCGCGTTTGACATATATCAGTCCTCCAATTAATTTTTAGTTTTTGTTTATTTTTATTTTCCGACTTCCCTTAAGAATTCGAGTACTGCTCTTGCATCATCAATTGTTAAATTCTGGTTTGTCATTGGCGTCATATACTCAGCAAGAAGTTGTTTTACTACAGGGTGGCGTTTTTGCATTTCTTCAGGATTTAACATCATATTCATTATAAATTCTGGAGTTCTTCTTTTAATAACATCTCGCTGAGCTGGACCAACATAGCGTTCATCTAATTTATGGCATGCAATGCATTTTTGATTCCAGATCTCTTCCCCTTTTTTCACTAGTTTAGGATCAATTGGACCTAATTCGAGCTTCTCCTTGATTGGACCAATTCCATTTTCAAATTCGAATTCTGTTAAATCTGCTCCTACTTCAGCAGAACTTTGGTTTTGTGGAGTCTCTTCCTTTTTCTCAGAACCACAAGAAATAAGAATTAAACTGATTGAAACTATCAAAACAATTTTTAAGTGATTTAACATTTTTAATTACTCCTGATTTATTTAAGATTTTATTGCGTGATAAAAATTTATTAAAAAATTCATCTTAATTCAGATAAATTTATCTGATTTAACTTAGTTAAAAAAAATATATTTGTCAAGTAATATTATTTTACATTCTATTTTTATTTGCTTAAAAAGATGAGAAATGTAAAATTAATTCAATTTTGTAGTGACTATTTGATTTCGATATCTAAAATTGGGTATCGTTCCCAATCTTTATAATCAAAATGCCACCATTCCGTCTGAAGTGGAGTGAATCCAAATTTAGTCATGGTTTCTAACAATAACCTTCGGTTTTTTATAACATGATCAGGTAAATCGTAAAAGTCAATGTGAGATTTCTCTGAAAAATCATCATACTTTGTTCCCATATCAAGTTCATTTCCTGTTGAATCAATTAATGTCAAATCAACAGCACAACCTCTATTATGCCTTGAACCTTTTTTCGGGTTTGCTACATATCGTTCGTCGGGAATTATACTCCACATTTTCTTTTGAACCGATAATGGTCTATAACCATCAAAAATTTTTAAACGCAATCCATAATGATCCTTTAAATATTGATTAACCTTCACAATCTGAAAAGCAACTTTATCAATTAGATAGATTTTTGATGTTGGGTAAAGAATTTCTCCCGTGAAGTTATTTTTAGTTGCATAACGGACATCAATAATTATTGTCGAATCAAGTTGTTGAAGTTCAACGAGTTGAATAGAATTTTTTATAGTTGAGCAATTGTTTAATAAGAAACAAAAAATACTTAAAAGCGATATAAATATAAATTTTTTTTGCATTATGCCTTTTCCTATTACAATAACTTTTAATTTGAATTTTATATATCACTTTTTTGTTTAAACTAAAAAACAAATTTTATTGTCAAAAGAATAAAATTAAAGGAGATTTATGAAAAATATTTTTGTTGCGTTTGTTTTTTACATTTTTATAACAAATATAATTATTGCTCAGGATCAAGGAAGAATGAGATTGTATAATCTTCAATTTTCTGGCAAGATTACTGGAACCTTAATTGATATTCAATCTGGAAAACCAATCGAATATGGTAATATTGTTTTATATCGTTTTAGAGATTCATCAATGGTTACAGGTACGATATCTAATTCTCAAGGAAAATTTTTGTTTGATAATGTAAATGCTGGCAGATACTTTTTAAAGATTAGTTTTATAGGATTTGAAACAAAAGTAATTGATTCTTTATTTGTTACACCAAGAAATCAAGAGATTGATTTGGGAACAATTAAATTAACTCCAGCAGTCTTTAAACTTGGTGAAGTTGTTGTGCAAGGAGAAAAAGAATTAATAATAAATAATCTTGATAAAAAAGTAATCAATGTTGAAAAAGATTTGACTAATGTAGGAGGCTCTGCATTAGATGTTATGCAAAACCTACCATCAGTAACAGTAGATGCCGATGGTAATGTTGCTTTAAGGGGAAGCACAAACATACGTTTATTGATCGATGGAAAACCAACCAATATGGAAGGATTAAGTAATTACGATATCCTTACTCAGATTCCTGCAAGTCAAATTGAACAGATCGAATTAATAACAAATCCATCTGTAAGATATGATCCCGAAGGTACTGCTGGAATTATTAACATAGTTCTTAAGAAAAGAAAAGAAGCTGGAATTAATGGAATAGTAACTTTAAATGCTGGTACAGGTGATAAGTATAGTACTTCATTTAATTTTAATTACCGTTTAGATGGGTTCAATTTATATACTGGTTATGATGGAAGAATAAATAAGTTTAACTCATACGGTTCAAACAACCGCATATCGATGATTCAAAACTCATCACAAGTTCTTAATCAAACTCAATTTGGCTTTAATAAAATGACCTCAAATAATTTTACATTAGGAGCTGATTACAACATTAATGACTTTAATTCCTTAAGTACTTCATTGAAATATAGAAATAACTCGTTTGCTAACAATTTTTCAAATCAGGATTTATTTTATAATTCTAACGATCAATTAAGTAGTAAGAATAATCGTTCAAATACGGGAGATAGAACCTTTAAATCACTCAATTTTACATTTGGTTATAAAAAAACTTTTGAACAGAAAGGAAGGGAGTATACTGCTGATTTTCTCTTTTCTGATTTTAAAATGGATCGATTGGAAGATGCTGAACAGTTAAACTCAATATATTTGCCATCAAATTCACAAACACAATCTTTAAGAAGACTCAGCGGTATTGGTAAAAATCAAATGTACATTTTGCAATCGAATTATATTCATCCTTTTTCAAATGGCATTAGAATCGAAGCAGGTTTTCAATCCACTATAAGAAAAATAAATACTCATAGTGATTATTTTAATTATGATTATTCAAATAATCTATTTGTTGAAAATTTTTCACTTAAAAATTATTTCGATTATAGCGAACAAATACACGCAGTTTATGGAATAGTTTCTCATTCTATTCATGGCATTAAGTATCAATTCGGTTTAAGAGGTGAAAAAGTATTAACAAAATCACATTTACCTCTTTCAAATGAATCGTTTAGAAATGATTATAGTTCCATATATCCATCTATTCATATTTCTTATGAATTTTTACCAATGAATGAGGTTCAATTAAGTTATAGTAGACGAGTTGATCGCCCAAATAACAGACAGATAAACCCAGTTGTTGATTATGCGGATTCATTAAATGTTTTTGCTGGGAATCCCTACTTAAAACCTCAGTATACAAATTCTTTCGAACTGAATTTGAATAATGCATTGGGATTCATCTTTATGAATACAAGTGTTTTTTATAGAACAACAAGTGGAATAATTTCAACAGTAAGTACTTTACAGTCCAATGGTGTTTTATATTCAACATTTGATAATGTTGCAAAAGGAGAAAATTACGGTGTAGAATTTATTTGGACTCAACCAGTTACTAAATGGTGGCGACTTGTTGCAAATTTCTCGTACTTTAGAATTAAATTGAATGGTCAAGGAATTGTGAATGTTAATCAAGATGGAACAAGCTGGACTTCAAGAATAATGTCTTCATTTACATTTTGGGACAAAACCCAATTACAAGTTGTGTTTAATTATAACTCTCCTACAATTATGATGAGTGGAGGAATGGGATTTGGTGGTAGTGGAAGATATGGAACTCAGGCAATCGCACAAGGAAAAATTTACGAAATGTATGGTTTGGATTTAGGATTAAGAAAAGATTTCTATGGGGATAAATTATCTGTTAATTTAAGATTAAGCGATGTATTTAATACCAGAAAATTTAAAGGTGAAGTAAATGGTGAAGGATTCAATTCGATTTTTGATCGAAAGATGGATTCAAGAGTTTTATATATTGGCATAAGTTATAAGTTTAACAACTATCAAAACAAACGAGAAAGATTGAATCCTGACGAAATTGAACAAGAAATGTTTTAACTACTTGATTTTTTAATGAAGAAAGGTGAAAAATTCAAACGAATGTCACTCTTATAATATCAAAGAGTGACTTTTTTTATTTTAATAAATCAACATCGATTATAAAAAGATAATTTGATAAGTTTAAGAAAAAGAAATTAATTTATGAGTATAAATAAAATTAGAACTATACTATATTTTTTAGCGCGAATATTAGGCGATATTAATGCTGTACAAAAAGGAAAAATAAAACAACGAATTGGAAGACGAATAACTGGCAGAGTCTTTGGAAAAATTTTAAATCGACTTTTTAAATGAAATTATAAAAATTTAAATTTTTTTGTTAGGACAAATATAATTGGGATATTAATAAAAGCTTTTTTATTTATCATTTAATTTTTTTCTAATATTTTAATTGGTTTATATTTTTAATTAATTGAATTATCATCTAATGTTTAAAACTAATCTTGAAAATTTATAATCTAAAAGTTGATTATTCGTATAGATTGGGATTTAGTGCGTTTTCTCTATTATTAAAATTATATTAATTACCTCTAATAATGTTCACATGAGAAGAAATAACTTAAAAGAAATAAAATTCCTTATTTGAAGGATATGGGTTAAGATAAACTCGATTCAAAAATGTCACAAGTTAATTTAAATAGTTGCATCTTTAAAATAAGATTAATATTATTGTAAGCTAAAATTAAAAGATAAATTGGGTGGACGCCGGAGTTGGAGAGCCGGGGCGGACTGTAAATCCGTTGGCATACGCCTTAGGGGGTTCGAATCCCTCGCCACCCACGAAAAGATGTTCATTAAAAATTTGTGCCTGATTTTATATAGGCGGGAGTAACTCAGTTGGTAGAGTCACAGCCTTCCAAGCTGTTGGTCGCGGGTTCGAGTCCCGTCTCCCGCTCAAAAAACTTTTTGCATTAAATTTTGAAAATCTTTTTACATATATATAGAATCAAAAGAGAATTTTGGAATAGAATTTAATCAGAATCTAAAAATTTGATATACAAAAAAATATCATCTTCAGGTTCTTTTACATTGTGAAGGGTACATTATTGGTGGTGAATAGTAAGTAGTAAAAAAAGAAAAGTTTTAAATCATAAAGAAATTATCAAAAATGTTAGGTTTGGATTAACTTATTTTGTGCAATTATTTTGTTAAGTTTTGTTTGCTGTGGATTTTTGATTGTAATTAAGATTGTGTTGTTAGATTACAGAGATATTTAAGTTATTTTAATTAGGTATAAATTTTGATAAGTAAAATTTCCCTTTTTGGGAAATTTTTTATTTGAAAATTTGAAATAAGCTTGCGTAGCTCAGTTGGTAGAGCACTTCCTTGGTAAGGAAGAGGTCACCGGTTCAATCCCGGTCGCAAGCTCAAAAAAAAGAGAAATTAACATGAGAGACATTATAACATTAGAATGTACAGAGTGTAAAAGGAGAAATTACACAACTACAAAAAATAAAAAGCTCCATTCAGGAAGAGTAGAGTACAAGAAATATTGTAAGTGGTGTAACAAACACACAATTCATAAAGAGACTAAATAAATTTACGTCTGTAGCTCAATTGGTAGAGCAGCGGTCTCCAAAACCGCAGGTTGGGGGTTCGAGTCCCTCCAGACGTGCAGATACAGGAGTTATCTATATGAAAGAAAAAATTATAAATTATGTGAATGATGTGGTCAGAGAAATGAAAAAAGTTACCTGGCCAACTCAAGAAGAACTGAAGGGATCAACTCAGCTTGTTATTATTACATGTTTAATTCTTGCTATGTTTGTTTACATTATTGATCAGATTTTAAGTAATATAATCAAAGGAATTTTTTGAAGATGAGTTTTCAATGGTATGTGTTAAGAACATTTTCGGGTCATGAGAATAAAGTTAAGTTAGCTCTTGAAAAAGAGATTGAGTTTAGAAATTTGCAACCTTATATAAAGCAGATTCTTATTCCAATTGAAAAAGTTTTTGAAGTAAAGGATGGGAAGAAAAAAAGCAAAACAAAAAGTTTTTTCCCGGGTTATATTTTAATCGAAGCTCAGCTTGATAAAAAAATAATTGATATTATTTTGAGTATTCCATCGGTTATGGGGTTTTTGGGAACCAAAAATAGACCTCAACCATTGCATCCTGATGAAGTTGAAAGAATAATTGGTAAAATTAAAGCTGAAGAAAGAGGAGAACGAATTGAAACGCCATTCAAGGTTGGTGATCCAATTGTTATAACGAATGGACCATTTGCAAAAATGAAGGGCACAATTCAAGAAGTTAATAGCGAAAAATTAAAATTGAAAGTAATGGTGAGTATTTTTGGTCGAAAAACTCCAGTTGAAATTGATTTTACTCAAGCAGAATTAGAAAAATAAATTTGAGAGAAAAATATGGCTAAGAAAATTGTAGGTTATATAAAACTTCAAATTCCGGCAGGACAGGCAAACCCTTCTCCACCAGTAGGACCAGCACTTGGTCAAAAAGGTGTTAATATAATGGAGTTCTGCAAACAATTTAATGCAAGAACTCAAAATCAAGCTGGTTTGATTATACCTGTCGTTATAACTGTTTACTCGGATAAATCTTTTACATTTATAACAAAGACTCCTCCGGCGTCAATTTTATTATTGAAAGCAGCTAAAATTGAAAAAGGTTCAGCTGAACCAAATAGAATTAAAGTAGGCAAAGTTACTAAAGAACAGATAAAAGAAATTGCTACATTAAAAATGCCCGACTTGAATGCTGCCTCGCTTGAAGCAGCAATGAGTATGATTGAAGGGACTGCCAGAAGTATGGGTATTACAGTAGAAGGATAAAAAAATAGGTTTGATATGAAAGTTAGTAAAAGAGTAAAAAATAATATTTCTAAAGTTGACTCTAAGAAAGAATATAAACTTTCTGAAGCAGTGGCTCTTGTTAAAGAGCTTGCAAATACAAAGTTTAATGAATCAATCGATGTAGCTGTAAGATTGGGTGTTGATCCTCGTCATGCTGACCAAATGGTAAGGGGTACAGTAGTTTTGCCACATGGGACTGGGAAAGAAGTAAAAGTTTTAGTTTTAACTCGTGGTCCAAAGGAAGAGGAAGCAAAAGAAGCAGGCGCTGATTATGTTGGCTTTGATGAATATATCAAAAAAATCCAGGAAGGATGGTTAGATTTTGATGTCGTTGTTGCAACACCTGATGTTATGCCCGAGGTTGGAAAATTGGGTAAAATTTTAGGTTCCAGAGGTTTAATGCCAAATCCGAAAAGTGGTACTGTTACTATGGATGTAGGTAAAGTTGTTAAAGAACTGAAAGCAGGAAAAATTCAATTCCGGGTTGATAAGGCAGGAATAATTCATGCATCAATTGGTAAAGCATCATTTGATGCACAAAAATTAATCGAGAATTTTAAAGCTCTATTGAGCACAATTCTTCGATTAAAACCTGCTTCAGCAAAAGGTCAATATGTCAAGTCTATTTATTTATCCAGTACAATGGGACCTGGTATTAAGATTGACAGAAGTGAATTGACTAATTTATAAATGTGACTATTACGCACTCTTAACTTCTATATAAAATGATGTTAATCCATTAAGGATAGGTTAAATTATGAACAAAGCTGAAAAAGCAGAAATCGTTGCAAGGGTTGTCGAACAATTAAAAGATGCTACTGGTCTTTATCTCGTAAATTACCAAGGTATAACAGTTGAAGAAGTCAATGAACTTCGACGTGAGTTCAGGAAAGCAAATGTTGAGTATCGTGTTGTAAAAAACACACTTACAAAACTTGCAATTGATAAAATAAATCGTTTTGAAAAAGCGAAGAATTTTCTTGTTGGAATGACAGGTCTTGCAATTCCAAAAGAAGACCCAGTGGTTCCAGCAAAGATTATCAAAAAATTTAAGGAAAAATATAACAAGCTCGATTTAAAAGCTTGTTATATTGAAACATCTTTTTACGATGGTTCTAAATTAGATGAACTTGCATCATTACCATCAAAACCCGAGATCATTGCAGGTATCATTAGTGGAATCCAGTCGCCAATCACTGGCATTGTTGGAGCCATCGGTGGCGTTATGCGTGATCTTGTGGGTGTCCTTGATGCATATATTAAAAAACATGAAAGTAATTAAAAAATTTAGGAGTTATAAAAATGACAGAGAAAGTAGCAAGTTTAGTAGAGCAAATTAAAGGATTGACTTTAACTGAAGCAGCTGAATTGAAAAAAGCTTTAGAAGATGAATTTGGAGTAACTGCAGCAGCTCCAGTAGTTATGGCTGGTGCACCAGCTGTAGGTGCGGCAGCTCCTGCTCAAGAAGAAAAAACAGAATTTAATGTAGTTTTAACAGACGCAGGTGCGCAAAAAATTAATGTGATAAAAGTCGTTCGTGCTCACACTGGTTTAGGTTTGAAAGAAGCCAAAGATTTAGTTGAATCAGCTCCTAGTACTGTGAAAGAAGGTGTTAGCAAAGAAGAAGCTGAAAAAATCAAAAAAGAAATTGAAGAAGCCGGCGGAAAAGTCGAAATCAAATAAAATAATTAATTTGTACAAGATTATCCCTAATAGGAAAGTGATGAGTCAATTTAAAGGCTCATCATTTTCCATTTTTATTAGTCTAAATCATTAATAAGTATTGGAGATGTAAAAGTGAAAGGTAGAATATCATTTTCGAAAATTCCAAGTGCGATTGAAGCTCCGGATTTATTAGCTGTGCAACTCGAATCATTTGAAGATTTTCTCCAAGCAAAAGTTCCACCTGAAAAAAGGGAAAATAAAGGATTACAAAGTGTATTTCTTCAAAACTTTCCTGTTTTAGATCAGAGGGAAAATTTTAAATTAGATTTTGTGGAGTATTATGTTGAAAAACCAAGATATTCAATTCAAGAATGCCTTGAAAGAGGCTTGACCTATGCTGTACCTTTGAAAGCTAAAATGAGACTTTCGATAAGAGATTTAGATACTCAGGAATTTGTTCAATCAATTGAACAAGATGTTTATCTTGGAAATCTTCCTTACATGACACCTAAAGGGAGTTTTATTATTAATGGTGCAGAGCGAGCAATAGTTAGTCAATTACATCGTTCCCCAGGTGTTGTGTTTTCTGAAACGATGCATCCAAACGGAACGATGATCTACACTGGCAGGGTAATTCCTTTCAAAGGATCATGGGTGGAATTTGCAACAGACATCTCCAATATGATGTATGTTTATATTGATCGAAAAAAGAAATTTCCAGCAACTACATTATTAAGAGCAATTGGTTATTCTTCTGATGAACAAATTCTTGAATTATTTGATTTATACGAAGAAGTAGACATAAATAAAGATCAGATTAAAGAATATATTGGTAGAAAATTAGCCACCGACTTAATTGATTTTTCGACCGGCGAAATTTTTGCTACAAAAGATACAGAGTTTACCGAAGAAATTCTTCAAAGGGCGAAAAAAACAGGCAATAAAAAAATTAAATTTATTAAAAAAATTGAATCGATCGATGGTCATTTAATCCTCAATACTTTAGCAAATGATATAGCTCATAGTGAAGAAGAGGCTCTCGAAGCTATTTATAAACAGCTAAGAGCAACTGAAGCACCAGATCTGGAAACGGCCCGTGGACTAATCGACAAATTATTCTTCAATCCTAAAAGATACGACCTTGGTGAAGTTGGTCGGCATAGAATGAATGTAAAACTTGGATTAAATATCCCCGAAGATATTACAATTCTTACCAAAGAAGATATAATTGCAATTATTAAATATCTAATCGACCTCAAAGATCAAAAGCATCCTGTTGATGATATTGATCATCTTGGAAATAGAAGAGTTAGGACCGTCGGAGAACAATTAACACAGCAATTTAACACTGCATTTGCAAGATTAGCAAGAACTATTCGAGAAAAAATGAATATTCAGGAGACAGAAAATTTTGGTCCCCAAGATCTTGTAAATGCCAGAATTATTTCAAGTGTTATTAATTCATTTTTTGGAACAAACCAATTATCACAGTTCTTAGATCAAACAAATCCGCTTGCAGAAATTACCCACAAAAGAAGATTAAGCGCATTAGGTCCTGGAGGTTTAACTCGTGAACGAGCAGGTTTCGAAGTCCGAGATGTTCATTATACACATTATGGTCGTCTGTGTCCAATTGAGACCCCTGAAGGTCCAAATATTGGATTAATTTCTTCTCTTTGCATTTATTCAAGAATAAATAAATATGGATTTATTGAAACTCCATATAGAAAAGTAAAGGAAGGAAAAGTAACAAATGAAATTCAATATTTAACTGCCGAAAAAGAAGATGAAGTGGCAATTGCACAGGCAAGTACCAAAATTAATGAACAGGGGAAATTTGTAGGTGAAAGGATAATCTCAAGATTTCGTGGTGATTTCCCGGAAGAATCACCTGAAAATATTAAATATATGGATGTTGCACCAAATCAAATTGTGAGTCCGGCAGCTTCATTAATCCCATTCCTTGAGCACGATGACGCAAACAGAGCTTTGATGGGTAGTAACATGCAACGTCAGGCTGTTCCTTTATTAAAAACAGAAGCGCCTCTTGTTGGTACTGGAATGGAAGCAAAAGTTGCAAGAGACTCAAGAGCTTTGATTCTGGCAGAAGGAGATGGTGTAGTCCTGGAGTGTGATTCAAATCATATTACTGTTGAATATGATATGACTGAAACCGAAAGATTAACATCTTTTGAAGACAAAAAGATCAGGACATATAACCTTACTAAGTTTTATAGAACTAATCAAGATACATGTATAAATCAAAAACCATTAATAGTTGAAGGGCAGAGATTTAAAAAAGGAGATGTACTTGCTGATGGTCATGCAACAGAGAATGGAGAACTCGCACTAGGAAAGAATATTTTAGTAGCCTATATGCCATGGCGCGGTTACAATTTTGAGGATGCTATTATACTCAGTGAAAGACTTGTAAAAGAGGATGTTTACACTTCAATTCATATTGAAGAATTTGAACTGCAAGTACGGGAAACCAAAAGAGGAGAAGAAGAATTAACTCGAGAAATTCCTAATGTAAGCGAAGAAGCGACTAAAGACCTTGATGAGAATGGAATCGTTCGTGTGGGAACGGAAGTTAAAGAGGGTGATATTCTTATAGGTAAAATTACCCCGAAAGGCGAAACTGATCCAACTCCTGAAGAAAGATTACTTAGGGCAATATTTGGTGATAAAGCAGGGGATGTTAAGGATGCTTCACTTAGAGCTCCCGCAGGCATGAAAGGAGTTGTTGTTGCTACAAAATTATTTACAAGAAGAAGAAGAGATGCTGAAGGTAGAAAAGAAGAAAAAAGATTAATTGAATTACTTGAGCAACAACACGATGAAGAAATAGACAAACTTAGATCTAAACTGGTTGATCGTCTCGTAGAAATTTTTGATGGTGTTGAATGTGTTGGTATAAAATTCAAGGATGGTTCATCTGCAATTCGAAGTGGTACTGTATTAAGAAGGGCTATCTTTGAAGCGCTGGGAGATAAAGTAGATGAGTTAGATGTAGAAAATGATTGGTCTGAAAATTCAAAGAAAAATAGTCTTGTAAAAAAACTTTACGAAAATTATTTCGTTCAAAAACAAGAAATTGATGATACACTAAAGAGAGAGAAAAACAAAATACAAGCTGGAGATGATCTCCCTCCTGGAATTGTTCAGCTGGCTAAGGTTTATGTAGCGAAGAAAAGAAAAATAATGGTCGGTGATAAAATGGCAGGTCGTCACGGAAATAAAGGAGTTGTTGCAAAGATTGTTCCTGTTGAGGATATGCCATTCTTACCGGATGGAACTCCAGTTGATATAATTTTGAATCCTCTTGGCGTACCTTCAAGAATGAATGTTGGGCAATTGCTCGAATGTGCTTTAGGTTGGGCTGCATATAAATTAGGTGTAAAGTTTGCCACTCCGATTTTTGATGGTGCATCATGGGAAGAAATTCAAGATTATCTCAAAAAAGCAGGATTGAATCCAAATGGAAAAACTGTTCTATATGATGGAAGAACGGGAGAAAGATTCGACAAAGAAGTTACAGTTGGTATCGCTTATATAATGAAACTTTCACATCTTGTTGAAGATAAAGTACATGCTCGTTCAATTGGACCATACTCATTGATTACTCAGCAGCCTCTTGGTGGGAAAGCACAATTCGGTGGTCAGAGATTCGGAGAAATGGAAGTCTGGGCTCTTGAAGCTTATGGTGCTGCTCATACTCTACAAGAAATGCTGACAGTTAAAAGTGATGACGTAATGGGTCGAGCAAAAGTTTACGAAGCCATCGTTAAAGGTGATAATTTCCCTGAGGCAAATGTTCCTGAATCGTTTAATGTTCTGGTCAGGGAATTGCAGGGTCTATGTCTCGAAGTAAATGTTGAATACGAGTAAGAATATCAAAAACAAAATATGAGTTTGAAAAATGACAACAATTAAACCATTAGACCAACAGACAAAAACAATCGCAAAGATTACAATTAGTCTTGCAAATCCTGATGTTATCTTAAAGAGATCTCATGGTGAAGTAACCAAACCTGAAACTATTAATTATAGATCCTTTAGACCAGAAAAGGATGGTTTATTCTGTGAGAAGATTTTTGGTCCTACTCGAGATTGGGAATGCCATTGTGGTAAATATAAGAGAATTAGATATAAAGGAATAATTTGCGATCGTTGTGGAGTAGAGGTTACTACAAAATCAGTTAGACGCGAACGAATGGGTCACATTCAGCTTGCAGTTCCTGTGGCGCATATATGGTTTTTCAGATCTCAACCAAGTAAAATAGGTAATGTTCTTGGTTTTACGACAAAGGATCTTGAAAGAATAGTTTACTACGAAACTTATGTCGTTATTAATCCCGGTCCAACAGGCTTAAAAGAAAAAGATTTAATAACGGAAGAACAATATTTTGAAATTCTTAGCACTTTACCACCAGATAATGAAAAATTAACAGATGACGATCCCAGAAAGTTCGTTGCTAAAATGGGTGGTGAAGCATTAAAAGCTTTGTTGAAAAAAGTTGATCCTGAAGCTTTAAGCTTAGAACTTAGAACTCAACTTAAAGAAGAAACATCACAACAGAAAAAACAAGAACTTTTAAAAAGATTAAAAATTATTGAAGCATTTAAACCAAAAGAAGGTGCTCCAGAAAATAAACCAGAATGGATGATTGTTGAAGTAGTTCCGGTTATTCCTCCCGAACTACGTCCGCTTGTTCCTCTTGAAGGTGGAAGATTTGCAACAAGTGATTTAAATGATCTTTATCGAAGAGTTATCATTCGTAACAATAGATTAAAAAGATTAATTGATATCAAAGCTCCTGATGTGATTTTAAGAAATGAAAAAAGAATGCTTCAGGAAGCTGTAGACGCTTTATTTGATAACTCAAGAAGAACTAATGTGGTGAGAGCTGAATCAAATCGTGCTCTTAAATCTCTCTCTGATATTTTAAAAGGAAAACAAGGCCGTTTCAGACAAAACTTATTAGGTAAACGAGTTGACTATTCAGGACGATCTGTTATTGTTGTTAATCCAGAATTAAAATTGCATCAGTGTGGTCTGAACAGAGATATGGCTCTGGAATTATTTAAACCTTTTGTGATTAATAAATTAATTGAACGTGGTTATGTTAAGACTGTGAAAAGTGCTAAAAAGGTTATTGAGAAAAAGCAGCCAGTTGTGTGGGAAATTTTAGAAAACATCGTTGATTCACATCCAGTAATGTTAAACCGTGCTCCAACTCTACACAGATTGGGTATTCAAGCTTTTCAACCGATACTTGTAACAACAAAAGCCATTGAAATTCATCCAATGGTGTGCACAGCATTTAATGCTGATTTTGATGGTGATCAGATGGCTGTTCACGTACCACTTTCACCTGAAGCTATACTCGAGTGCCAACTCTTACTACTCTCCAGTCATAATATTTTGTCACCACAAAATGGTAATCCAATTGTTATCCCAACACAGGATATCATTCTTGGTGCTTATTATTTGACAAAAATAAAAGATGGTGATTTTGGTGAAGGTAAAGTCTTTAGTTCTCCCGATGAAGTAATTGTTGCTTATGAAAATAAAAAAGTTGGACTCCATGCAAGAATCAAAGTTAGAATTGATGATGAATTAATAGAAACCTCTGTTGGTAGAGTTATCTTTAATACTATTGTTCCTAAAGAAATGGGATTCATTAATGAATTACTTGTTAAGAAATCCTTTGGAACGCTAATTGGCAAAATGTTTAGAAAACTTGGTAATGTTAGAACAGCTCAATTTCTTGATGATTTGAAGGATATTGGATTTAAATATGCCACCATTGGTGGAATCTCAATAAATGTAGAAGACATGATTGTTCCAGAGATCAAATGGCAATTCGTTGAAAAATCAAATAAAGAAGTTAAAAAAGTTCTTAATCAGTGGCAGGAAGGCTACATTTCAGAAGGAGAAAGATATAATAAGATTATTGATATCTGGACTCACACAACAAATAATGTTGCTGATGCATTAATTGATACTTTGAAGAAATCTCAAGATGGATTTAATCCTTTATGGATGATGATAGATTCAGGTGCTCGTGGTTCCAAAGAACAAGTTCGTCAGCTTGCAGGTATGCGTGGATTAATGGCCAAACCTCAAAAGAGTTTGACTGGTCAAGCTGGAGAAATCATTGAAAGTCCAATTATATCCAATTTTAAAGAAGGACTTTCTGTCATCGAATACTTTATCTCAACACACGGAGCAAGGAAAGGACTTGCTGATACTGCATTAAAAACAGCTGATGCTGGTTACTTAACAAGAAGATTGGTCGATGTTTCCCAAGATGTTGTAGTAACTCAATATGATTGCGGAACAATTCGTGGCATTGAAATTTCAGCTTTGAAAGATGGTGAGGAAATTCGTGAACCACTTTCTGAACGAATTCTGGGTCGTGTTGCACTTGAAGATATTTATGATCCTTTAACTCAAGAGTTATTATGTGAAGCTGGTGAACTAATTACAGAAGAAATTGCGGAAAAGATTGGTGAGTCTACGATTGAATCAGTCAAAATAAGAACAGTGTTAACTTGTGATAGCAAACGTGGTGTGTGTGCAAAATGTTATGGTAGAAATTTAACTACAGGAAAATTAGTTGATGTTGGTGAAGCCGTTGGTATAATTGCTGCACAATCCATTGGTGAACCTGGTACTCAGTTAACCCTGAGAACATTTCACATCGGTGGTGCTGCAAGTAGAATTGTAGAAACATCACAAGTTACATCAAGATTTGAAGGAAAAGCTACATTCGAAAATTTAAAATATGTAGAAAAAGTAAATGAGTTTGGTGAAAAAGTAAAAGTCGCTTTAACTCGAAATGGTGTTATTGGAATTGTTGATAACGATGGTAGAGTTTTACGAAGATATGAAGTTCCTTTTGGTGCTGAAATCGTTATTGAAGATGGTCAAAAAGTTGAAAGAGGAACAATATTATATAATCATGATCCATATAATGCAGTCATTATTACAGATAAGGATGGTGTAGTTGAATTTGAAGATATGGTCGAAAACGTTACTTTTAGACATGAAACGGATGAACAAACTGGTCACATTCAACAGGTCGTTATTGAATCTCGTGATAAGTCTTTTGTTCCAAGAATAAGCATTGTACAAAATGGAGAAAAGGTAACAGAAATTATTATTCCTGCTAAAGCACATTTAATTGTTAGAGAGGGTCAAGAAGTTGAAGCGGGAACAGTTGTTGCCAAAATACCAAGAGAAATCGGAAAAACCCGTGATATTACAGGTGGTTTACCAAGAGTAACTGAATTATTTGAAGCAAGGAAACCTCATGATCCAGCAATAGTTGCGGAATTCGATGGTGTAATTGTATTCGGTGATAAGAAAAGAGGAACAAGGGATATCGAGATTCATTCCGTTGATGGAATTACTAAAAAAACTTATTCAATTTCGGTTGGAAAACATGTTCTTGTTCAGCATGGTGATTTCGTCAAGGCTGGGGATAAACTTACCGATGGGGATCTTGATCCTCATGATATTCTAAGAATTAAAGGACCAAGTGCTGTACAAGAATATCTTGTTAATGAAATTCAAGAAGTTTACCGATTACAAGGTGTTAAGATAAATGATAAACATATTGAGATTATCGTTAAACAAATGTTGCAGAAAGTTAAAATTCTTGATCCAGGAGATACAAAATTCCTTGAAAATGATTTAGTTGATAGATATTTCCTGGATGAAGAAAACAATAAGATAATGCAATCTGTTGTAGTGTTGAATCGCGGTGATTCAAGATTCAGAAATGGACAGGTTGTTGAAAGAAACAAAGTTAGAGACGCAAACATTGAATTAAGAAAGAGAAATAAGAAATTAATTGAATATCGAGATGCACAACCAGCAACTTCAGAACCTGTATTGCTTGGAATTACTGCTGCAGCTCTATCAACTGAAAGTTTCTTATCAGCAGCCTCTTTCCAGGAAACAACCAAAGTATTAACTGATGCAGCAACAGAAGCTAAAACAGATTACTTATTAGGATTAAAGGAAAACGTTGTGATAGGTCATAAGATTCCGGCTGGTACTGGTTTGAAGAAATTTAGAAATATAATTATCACGAGTCCTGAATTTGTTACAGAAACTAAAACACAATCAATAGAAACAAGTAAAGTTAGAATGAAATAATACTTGATTAAAAAAATCATAATTATTATATTGCGTAGCTAATTTTTGATAAAACGGAGATTTAGTTTTGCCAACTATAAATCAACTAGTAAGAAAAAATAGAGTAAAGGTTAAAAGCAAGAGCAAGTCACCGGCTCTTCAAGCTTGTCCTCAAAAAAGAGGTGTTTGTACTCGTGTCTACACAACTACACCAAAAAAACCAAATTCGGCTTTAAGAAAAGTAGCTCGTGTAAGGCTTTCAAATGGTATTGAAGTTACAGCTTATATTCCTGGCGAAGGACATAATCTACAAGAGCACTCAATTGTCCTTGTCAGGGGTGGAAGAGTAAAGGATTTGCCAGGTGTTCGTTATCATATAATAAGAGGGACACTCGATGCAGCAGGTGTAACAGATAGAAAACAAGGAAGATCTAAGTACGGTACTAAAAAAGCAAAAACAGCAAGTAAATAGTCATGAGAAAGAGAAGAGCAGAAAAAAGAATATTGCCACCAGATCCAATTTATAATGAGGTTCTTGTCACCAAGCTCATTAATTATGTAATGAAGCGTGGAAAGAAAAATGTAGCAAGAAAATTAGTCTATGGTGCATTCGATATTATTAAAGAAAAAACCAATAAAAATCCACTTGATGTTTTTTTAAAAGCAGTTAATAATGTAAAGCCAATGATTGAGGTACGTAGTCGAAGAATTGGTGGTGCAACATATCAGGTACCAACCGAAGTTCGACATGAAAGACAAATTGCTCTTGCATTACGATGGATTATAAATTTTGCTCGAGAAAGAAAAGATAAATCTTTTTCAAATAAATTAGCAGCTGAGCTGATTGCAGCGGCTAATAATGAAGGTGCTGCAATCAAGAAGAAAGACGATACTCATCGTATGGCTGAGGCTAACAAAGCATTCGCTCATTTTAAATGGTAAGATTGGAGAAATAAAATTTTATGCCTAGAGGATTACCAATTGAAAAGTTAAGAAATATTGGGATAATGGCACATATTGATGCCGGTAAGACTACAACCACTGAACGTATTCTGTTCTATACTGGTAAAGTACACAGAATGGGTGAAGTCCACGATGGTGCAGCTACTATGGATTTTATGGAACAGGAAAAAGAAAGAGGAATAACTATAACTAGTGCTGCTACAACTTGTGAATGGAAAGGACATAGAATTAATATTATTGACACTCCTGGCCATGTTGATTTTACTGTTGAAGTCGAACGATCTTTAAGAGTTCTGGACGGTGCTGTTGCATTATTTTGTGCCGTTGGTGGTGTTGAGCCTCAATCAGAAACCGTTTGGCGACAGGCAGATAAATTTGGTGTCCCTCGTATTGCATTTGTAAATAAAATGGATAGAGTGGGCGCTGATTTCTTCAATGTTATTCAAATGATGAAAGATCGCCTAAGCACAAATCCAGTCCCTGTTCAAATTCCTATAGGTGAAGGGGATTTGTTTACCGGCGTTATAGATCTAATTGGAATGAAAGCAATAATGTATACAGAAGACCCGCTCGGAACTAAGTTTGAAATTTTTGATGTGCCAAAAGATCTTGAAAAGTATGCAAAAGAGCATAGAACGAAATTATTAGAATCAGTTTCTGATATCGATGACACACTGCTTGTTAAATATCTTGAAGGTGAAGAAATTACCGAAGATGAAATTAAAAAGGTAATAAGGCAGGCAACTATTAAAGGAAAAATTGTTCCTGTTCTTTGTGGTTCTGCTTTTAAAAACAAAGGAATTCAATTGTTGCTTGATGCTATTGTAGATTATTTACCTTCACCTGCTGATTTACCGGAGATAATTGGTCATCATCCACATATGAATGATCTTATCACAAGAAAATTAACTGAAGACGAGAAATTTACAGCTCTGGCATTTAAAATCATGAGCGATCCGTATGTTGGTCGTCTAACATTCTTTAGAGTTTATTCAGGAAAAGCGACCGCTGGTTCTTATGTTTACAACTCGACAAAGGAAAAGAAAGAAAGATTAGGGCGGTTATTACAAATGCATGCTAATCACCGAACAGATATCGATGAAGTTTATGCTGGTGATATTGCGGCTGCGGTTGGGTTAAAATTTACAAAGACCGGTGATACTTTATGTGATGAGTCTGATCCAATTATTTTAGAGAAAATGGAGTTTCCAGAACCTGTAATTCAGATTGCAATTGAACCAAAAACAAAAGCCGATCAAGATAAACTTTCAGAAGCTCTCAATAAATTAGCTGATGAAGATCCAACATTTCGTGTGAGTGTTAATGAAGAAACGGGTCAAACATTAATAGCAGGAATGGGTGAACTTCACCTTGAAATTTTAGTTGATAGAATGAAAAGAGAATTTAAAGTAGAGGCAAATGTTGGTAAACCCCAGGTTGCATACAGAGAAACTATAAAAAATAAAGTTCAAGCAGAAGGTAAGTTTATTAGACAGACTGGTGGTAGAGGTAAATTTGGACATGTCTGGATTGAAGTAGAGCCCAATGAAAAAGGCAAGGGTTATGAATTTATAAATAAAATAGTAGGTGGTGTTATTCCTAAAGAATATATTCCTGCAGTATCAGCTGGAATTGAAGAGGCAATGAGAAATGGTGTTCTTGCAGGTTATCCGGTAGTTGATGTGAAAGTAACACTTTTTGATGGTTCTTATCATGAAGTTGATTCGGATGAACTATCATTTAGGATAGCTGGTTCAATAGCATTTAAAGAAGCTGCAAAGAAAGCCAATCCTGTTTTATTAGAACCAATAATGGAAGTTGAAGTAGTCACCCCCGAAGAATATCTGGGTGATGTTATGGGTGATCTTAATTCAAGAAGAGGTAAAATTGAAGGATTTAGTGCTAGAAAAGATGCTCAGGTGATAAAAGCATTAGTACCTTTATCGGAAATGTTTGGTTATGCAACAGTTTTACGGTCAATGACACAAGGTAGAGCAATATACACTATGCAATTTGCATTTTATCAGGAAGTTCCAAAACAAATTGCAGATCAAATAATTGAAAAATCAATCGGTAAAGAAGGGATTTTAGTTTAAGTTTAACTTTTACTAATCAAAGGAGAAACAAACATGGCAAAGGAAAAATTTGATAGAAGTAAACCTCACGTGAATGTTGGAACAATTGGTCACGTGGATCACGGTAAGACAACTCTTACTGCTGCAATTACAATGGTACTTGCTAAGAAAAACCTTGCTCAAGCTAGAACATTTGATTCTATAGATAATGCACCTGAAGAAAAAGCACGTGGTATAACCATAGCAACTGCACATGTTGAATATTCATCAGAAAAAAGACATTATGCACATGTCGACTGTCCGGGACACGCCGACTATATAAAGAACATGATTACTGGTGCTGCACAGATGGATGGCGCAATTTTAGTTGTTGCAGCAACTGATGGTCCTATGCCTCAAACAAGAGAACATATACTTCTTGCTCGTCAGGTTGGTGTTCCTGCAATTGTTGTGTTTATGAATAAGGTTGATGCTGTCGATGATCCAGAATTGTTAGATCTTGTAGAGATGGAAGTAAGAGAATTACTTACAAAATATGAATTTCCAGGCGATGAAATCCCAGTTATTAGAGGAAGTGCTCTAAAAGCAATGGAAAAAGCAATGTTACCTAATTCAACTGCTGATGAACCCGAGTTTAAATGTATTTATGAACTGATAGATGCAATTGATAACTATATACCATTACCCCAACGAGAAATTGATAAACCATTTTTGATGCCCGTGGAAGACGTATTTAGCATTACTGGTCGTGGAACAGTTGCTACTGGTAGAGTTGAAAGAGGTAGAATAAAATTAAATGAAGAAGTTGAGTTAATTGGTTTAGGACAACACAAGAAAACCGTGGTTACTGGAATTGAAATGTTTAGAAAGGAGCTTGATGAAGCAATCGCTGGTGATAATGCAGGATTGCTTTTAAGAGGAGTCGGTAAAGATGAAATTGAAAGAGGTATGGTTGTTGCAAAACCAGGAAGTATAACACCTCATAAAAAGTTTGAATGTGAAGTTTATGTTTTATCAAAAGAAGAAGGTGGTCGACATACTCCATTCTTTTCTGGTTATAGACCGCAATTTTACTTCAGAACAACTGATGTTACAGGAGTAGTGACTTTACCAGAGGGTGTGGAAATGGTTATGCCAGGTGATAATGTTAAGTTAAGAGTTGATTTGATTTCAGAAATTGCGATGGAAGAAGGATTAAGATTTGCTATTCGTGAAGGTGGTAGAACTGTTGGTGCTGGTGTTGTAACAAAAATTATTGAATAAGAGTAGATTAAATCATATTTAAGGAGATTTAAGAAGTGCAAAGTCAAAAGATACGCATTAAGTTAAAATCATACGATCATAATCTTTTGGATAAATCAGCTGAGAAGATCATAAAAACCGTTCGAAGTACAGGGGCATTAGTCTCAGGCCCCATTCCTTTGCCAACAAAAAGAACCGTTTATACAGTTCTTAGATCTCCGCATGTAGATAAAAAATCACGTGATCAGTTTGAAATTCGTTCGCACAAAAGATTAATTGATATAATAAATTCTAATAATAAAACTATTGATTCACTAATGAAACTCGATATCCCGGCGGGTGTCGATATTGAGATTAAAGTAAATGCATAGTTGGAGATTATAATGATAGGTCTTTTAGGTAAAAAAACAGGAATGACAAGAATTTTTGACGAAAGCGGTAATGTTATTCCCGTTACAATAGTTGAGGCAGGTCCTTGTTTTGTGACTCAGATTAAAACCAAAGAAAAAGATGGATATAATGCAATTCAGTTAGGATTTGGCGATAAAAAGATTAAATCTACAAATAAACCTTTACTGGGACTTTTTGAAAAAGCTGGAATTTCTCCTAAAAGGTTTCTTGCAGAATTTAAGGATTTTGATTTAAAGGATATAAAACTTGGACAGATGATTTCAGTTGATATATTTTCAGAAGGTGATAAAATAACTGTGCAGGGAATTTCTAAAGGGAAAGGTTTTCAAGGTGTTGTCAAAAGACATGGATTTGGCGGTGGACCTGTTACACACGGTCAAAGTGATAGATTAAGAGCACCAGGATCAATTGGTGCAAGCTCATTCCCTAGCCGTGTTTTTAAGGGTCAGAGAATGGCTGGTAGAATGGGTGGTGTTAAAGTTTCTGTGAGGAACCTGAAAATTGTTAAAATTGATAAAGACCAGAACTTAATTTTTATTAAAGGTGCAATTCCTGGTCATATAAACGGATATGTGAAATTGATAAAGAAATAAAAATGAAAGTTGATGTTTATAAAATAGATGGAACACTTACCGGAAGACAAGTAGAATTAAATCCGGATATTTTTGCTGTTAAACCTAACGATCATGCAATTTATTTAGCAGTTAAAGCTTATTTAGCTAATCAAAGACAAGGAACGGCAAAAACAAAAGAAAGAAGTGAAGTAAGAGGAGGTGGTCGTAAACCCTGGCGTCAAAAAGGACGTGGAACTGCTAGAGCTGGTTCCATTCGTTCTCCTTTATGGGTCGGTGGTGGAACTGTCTTTGGACCAAAACCACGTGATTACGAATTAAAGTTACCTAAGAAAGTTAAATTGTTAGCTCGGCTATCAGCTCTAACTTATAAGGCTCAGAATAATCAAATTATGGTTGTTGAGGATTTTAATTTTGAACAACCAAAAACAAAAGAAATGTTTAATATTCTCAGAGCATTAAAAATTAATGATAAAAAGACTTTACTTTTAACTGGCAGTTACAACAAAACTATCTATTTGGCTGGTAGAAATATTCCTTGTTTAAATGTTCTTGAGGCGAATAAAGCTTCGACTTATGATATCTTGAATAATAAGGTATTACTTTTACAAGAAAGTGCATTGAATTTAATAAATAAGAATTTTAGCCATGAGTAAAAAAATTAATCAAATACTTATTCGACCGTTATTAACTGAAAAAATTACTGCTTTACAGGATAAAGGTGTTAATGTATATGGATTTGTTGTTAGTAAAGATGCAAATAAGATTGATATAGCTAATGCTGTTGAGAAAAAATTTAATGTTAAAGTTTTAAATGTAAGAACTGTAATCAGAAAAGGAAAAACAAAGACTCAATTTACAAGATCAGGCCGATTTACTGGAAGAACGGCAACTCTTAAAAAAGCTTATGTAACTTTGGAAAAAGGACAAAAAATTGATTTCTTTGAGAATATTTAATTGTAAGGTAGAATCATAATGGGATTGAAAAAATTAAAACCTGTTACGCCATCACAAAGATTTGCGATTTTACCAGATTTTTCAGACATAACTAAAACTGAACCTGAAAAATCACTACTTGAACCAATTAAGAAAACTGGTGGTAGAAATAATTACGGAAGATTGACCGCAAGACATCGTGGTGGTGGTCATAAAAGAATGTATCGAATTATAGATTTCAAAAGAGATAAACGCAATATTCCTGGAGTTGTTCATTCAATTGAATATGATCCAAATAGGTCTGCAAATATTGCGTTGATTCACTATGCAGATGGCGAAAAGAGATACATTCTTGCTCCCAACGGATTAAAAGTTGGGGAAACAATCATGGCTGGTGAAAATGTGGAAATTAAACCAGGAAATGCAATGCCATTAGGTATTGTGCCGTTGGGTAGTTTTGTTCATAACGTTGAATTAAAGCCTGGTAAAGGTGGACAACTTGCTAGAAGTGCAGGAACCTCAGCTCAAGTTGTTGCACGTGAAGGAAAGTATGTGCATTTAAAGCTACCTTCCGGTGAAGTTAGGTTGGTTAATGTAAATTGTTATTGTACTTATGGTGTTGTTGGAAATTCAGATCATGAAAATATTAGTCTCGGGAAAGCTGGTCGTAATAGATGGTTGGGTTGGCGTTCTTATGTTCGTGGTGTTGCAATGAATCCAATCGATCATCCAAATGGTGGTGGAGAAGGTAAAAGTAAATCAGGAGGTGGATGGCAACATCCAACATCACCATGGGGTCAATATGCGAAAGGTTTAAAAACAAGAAAGAAAAGAAAATTATCTGACAAATACATTGTAAAAAGAAGAAAGTAGTTTGAGAGAGAAGTATGCCAAGATCTGTTAAAAAAGGTCCTTATATAAATGAAAAATTGCTAAGAAAAATTAGAGCACTGAATGAGGCTAATCAAAAGAAATTAATTAAAACATGGTCTCGTTCTTCAACTATTTCACCGGAATTCGTTGGTCACACAATTGCAATACATAACGGGAAACAATTTATTCCTGTTTTAATTACTGAATATATGGTAGGTCATAAACTTGGTGAATTCGCACCAACACGAATTTTTAGAGGACATCCTGGAACTAAAGCAGAAAAAGCAAGCAAATCAAAATAAGTTTAAAAAGGTAATATATGGAAGCTAGAGCAAGATTTAGATTTATACCAACTTCGCCGCGAAAGATGAGAACAGTAATTGATTTAATACGTGGGAAATCAGTTGAGGAAGCTTTAAGTATTTTACATTATACCAAAAGACATGCTGCCAGAGATGCTGAAAAAGTATTGAGATCTGCAGTTGCAAATCTTATGAACAAAGTTGAAGATGGCCGTGTTGAGATAAGTGATTTGTATGTTAAAGAAGCGTATGTAGATGGTGGACCAATGTTAAAGAGAGTTTTGCCAGCTCCTCAAGGTAGAGCATATAGAGTTAGAAAAAGATCTAATCATGTAACTATTGTTGTTGCACAAAAAGAAACAAAATCATAGGAGTATCTTTGGGACAGAAATCTAATCCAATCGGTTTAAGAATAGGTATTATTAGAGGTTGGGAATCCAACTGGTATGAAGAAAAATCATTTGGACCCAAACTAGTAGAGGATGTAAAGATACGCAATTATATAAAAAGTAGATTAGAAAATGCAGGAGTATCAAAAGTAATAATTGAACGTACTGCCAAAGATCTAACGATAACAATTCATACATCTAGACCAGGTGTTGTAATTGGTAGAAGTGGTAGGGATATTGCTCAACTTGAAGCTGAATTGAAAAAACTTTTCGATAAAGAAGTAAAAGTTCAAATACACGAAATTAAAAGACCAGAATTAGATGCTGAGTTAGTTGCAAAAAATATTGCCCGACAAATTGAAAATAGAATTTCTCACAGAAGAGCCATGAAAACAGCAATTACAGCTGCAATGAGAATGGGTGCCGAAGGAATCAGAATTAAATGTGGTGGTAGATTAGCCGGAGCTGAAATGGCAAGATCTGAGCAATACAAAGAAGGGAGAATTCCTCTGCATACTTTCAGAGCGGATATTGATTATGCAACTGCAACTGCTCAAACTATTTATGGGTCAATAGGAGTAAAAGTTTGGATTTGCAGAGGCGAAATTTTTGGTAAACCAGGTGAAAAAATCGGAGCTTAAAATTTATGTTAATGCCAAAAAGAGTAAAATATAGAAAAGCACAACGTGGAAGAATGAAAGGTAAAGCTACTCGTGGTAATACAGTTGCTTTTGGTGATTTTGGATTAAAAGCACTTGAACCACATTGGATAACAGCTAGACAAATTGAAGCTTGTAGAGTTGCTTTATCAAGAAAAATGAAAAGAGATGGGAAAATTTGGATTAGAATTTTTCCAGATAAACCTGTAACAAAAAAACCACTTGAAACAAGAATGGGAAAAGGAAAAGGCGCACCTGAATTTTGGGTTGCTGTTGTTAAACCCGGTCGTATTTTGTTCGAAGTTGCAGGTGTTGATGCCCAAACCGCTCAAGAAGCTTTAAAATTAGCTTCATATAAGCTACCAATAAAAACCAAAATTGTCACAAGAATCGACTATAAAGCAGAATAGGTGTAAAAAATGAAGATGTATGAAATCAGACAAATGACCGATGACGAATTAAGAAAAAGAATTATCGAAGAGGAAAATAATCTGGTTGATTTAAGATTTGCTTTAGCAACTAAGCAATTAACAAATACAGCCAAGATTAAATTAACAAGAAAAGATATTGCCAGAATGAAAACAGTTCTAAGGGAAAGAGAATTAGGAATTGAAAGAAAAGCCGGTTCTGAAAAAAAGGAGGAGAGATAGAAAATGACAGTCGTTAGAGGAAGAAGAAAAACCAGAATCGGTAAAGTTGTTAGCAATAAAATGGATAAGAGCATTGTAGTTGCGATAGAAAGGAGAGTAGCTCATCCAATTTATAAGAAATATTATAAAAAAACTACGAAACTAATGGCACATGATCCGAACAATGAGTGTCAAATTGGTGATATTGTTGAAATAATGGAAACCCGTCCTTTAAGTAGAAAAAAAAGATGGAGACTCGTAAAAATATTAGAACGAGAAAAGTAATTTTACAGAGAGGTATAAGAAATGATTCAAGAAGAAACCAATTTAGTAGTAGCTGACAATTCTGGCGCTAAAAAAGTTAGATGTATTCGAGTGCTTGGAGGTAGTAACCGAAGATATGCAAGTGTTGGTGATATAATTGTAGTATCTGTTAAGTCAGCTATTCCAGGTGGTGCTGTTAAGAAAGGTGATGTTTCGCGTGCTGTAGTTGTCAGAACAAAGAAAGAAGTTCGTCGAAAAGACGGAACTTATATTCGTTTTGATGAAAATGCAGCAGTTCTTTTGGATAATAAAAATGAGCCAAGAGGAACAAGAATTTTTGGTCCTGTTGCTCGTGAATTAAGAGAAAAACAATTTATGAAGATTGTTTCTTTAGCTCCTGAAGTATTATAAGAGGTTTTGAATGAGACTAAAAATCAAAAAAAATGATAATGTTATTGTAATAGCAGGTGATGATAAAGGAAAGACTGGTAAAGTTTTGAAGGTCTTTCCAAAAAAACAAAGAGTTGTAGTTGAAGGGGTCAATATTGTAAAAAGACATACTCGCCCCTCACAAAAAAATCCACAAGGTGGAATCATTAAGAAAGAAGCACCGATACATATATCTAACATTATGCTTATTGATCCGAAGACTAATGAAAGAACAAGGGTAGGTTCAAAAATAATTTTTGATGATACAACAAAAAAGAAGAAAATTGTTCGCGTAAGTAAAAAATCTGGAGAAATGATTTAGGTCTAAAGATGGCAGATAAAAAACAAAAAAAGCAATCACAGCAAGATAATCAAACAAAGAAATCGAAAAAGGAAGAAAAAAGCACTCAGGCTCAAGTTACATCGGAACCTGAAGAGAGAATTACACCTCGACTATTTGAAATGTATAAACAGGAAATTATTCCGCAGCTGATGAAGCAATTTAATTACAAAAATATTATGCAGGTTCCGAAACTTCATAAAATAACTATAAATATGGGAGTTGGTAAAGCTGCACAAGATCCAAAGCTTTTAGAAGATGCGCTAAAAGATTTGGAAGTTATTGCGGGTCAAAAACCAGCAATAAGAAAAGCTAAAAAGGCAATTTCTAACTTTAAATTGAGACAAGGTATGGCTATTGGTTGTATGGTTACATTACGAGGTGCAAGGATGTATGAATTTTTAGATAGATTAATAAATATTGCTTTACCAAGAGTTCGAGATTTCAGAGGAGTATCAGATAAATCATTCGATGGTAGAGGTAATTATACACTTGGAATTAAAGAACATATTATATTTCCTGAGATTAATGTAGATAAAGTTAATAGAATATATGGTATGGATATATCTATTGTTACAACTGCAAAAACAGACGCTGAAGCATATGAATTATTGAAAGCGTTCGGAGTTCCATTTAGAAAGAAAGAATTAAGTTAATAAAGGAGCTAAACTTGGCACGATTAGCACTTATTGTTAAACAAAAAAAAGAACCAAAATTTAAAGTAAGAAAGTACAACCGCTGTAGTTTATGTGGTAGGCCTAGAGGTTATTTAAGAAAATTTGGTGTTTGTAGAATTTGTTTTAGAAATATGGCTAGTAGCGGTAAAATCCCTGGCGTAAGAAAAGCAAGTTGGTAAAAGAGGAGATAAGAGAATAATGACGATGACAGATCCTATTGCTGATTTTTTAACACGATTAAGAAATGCTATAAAAGCTCAGCATGTTATAGTTGAAGTACCCGCATCTAAAATGAAAATAGATATAGCAAGAATTCTAAAACAACAAAACTATATTGATTCATTCGAAGTTATTGAAGATAACAAGCAAGGCATTTTGAAAATTAAATTAAAATATAACCAAGGTAGACCTGCTATTTCGGGATTAAAAAGAATTAGTAAACCAGGATTAAGAGTTTATAAGGATGCTAAATCGATAGAAAGAGTATTAAATGGACTTGGTATTGCGATTATTTCAACTTCTAAAGGTCTTAAGACCGATAAGGAAGCGAGAAATGAAAATATCGGTGGTGAAATAATCTGTCATATCTGGTAAATCGAAAGAGGAGATTAAAAAAGTGTCGAGAATTGGTAGAAAACCAGTAGAAATTAAAAAAGGCGTTACGGTAGAAATCCAAAATGGTAAAATAAAGGTAAAGGGTCCTAAAGGTGAATTAATTCAACCGTATGATTCCAGAATTAACATCAAGGTTGAAAATGGACAAGTAGTTTTAACCCGAACTTCTGATGAGAAAGAAGTAAGAGCACTGCACGGTCTCTATCGTGCTTTAATTCAAAATATGATTGTAGGTGTAACAGAAGGGTATACGAAAAAATTGGAGATTATTGGAGTCGGCTATAGAGCAGAACTAAAAGGGAAGGGTTTACAACTTGCGTTAGGTTTTTCACATCCTATATTCTTTATTCCACCCAAGGATGTTAAAATTGAAGTACCAGCACCTACAAACATTGTTGTTAGTGGAATTGATAAACAACTTGTTGGACAGGTTGCTGCAAAAATCAGGTCATTTAGACCACCTGAACCATATAATGGTAAAGGTATTAGATATGAAGGTGAACAAATAATTCGTAAAGCTGGTAAAACTGCAGGTAAATAGATATGATTAAACCTAAAGAAAAATCAAGATTTAGAGTTAAAAAACATTTGAAAAAAGTTTTAAAAAAAGGAACTCCTGAAAAACCAAGATTATGTGTGTATAGAAGTTTAAATAACATATACATCCAATTTATTGATGATTTAAACAATAAGACACTATTCTCTATCTCAAATTTATCTAAAGAAGTTAAAGAAAAAATTACTGAGCATTTAACAAAGACCGAAGTAAGTAAATTGGTGGGTAAGGTTGCTGCAGAGGTCGCATTAAGTAAAGGAATTGTAACAGGTATTTTCGATAGAAATGGTTTCAGGTATCACGGAAGAGTGAAAGCTCTTGCCGATGGTTTAAGAGAAGGCGGACTAAAAATCTAATGTTTAACTTGCCGGGTCGTCTAAAGGTAGGACAGCGGCCTTTGGAGCCGTATGTAGAGGTTCGAATCCTCTCCCGGCAGCAAAAATAATGGAGTAAATAAATTTGAAAACATTAAAACCACAAAATATTGAAGACTTAAAAGAAAAAGTTGTTCATATTAATCGTGTTGCTAAAGTTGTTAAAGGGGGACGAAGATTTAGCTTTAATGCAATCGTTGTAGTTGGCGATCGTAAAGGCCATGTTGGAGTTGGTTTAGGTAAAGCAAATGAAGTAACCGACGCAATAAGTAAAGGTATTGAAGACGCTAAGAAAAATATAGTAAGAGTTCCAGTGGTCAAGGGAACAATCCCTCATGAAATAATTGGGAAATATGGAGCTGCTAAGGTTCTTCTTAAACCAGCCTCCCCTGGTACTGGCTTAATCGCTGGTGGTGGTGTAAGAGCAGTTCTTGAAGCAGCAGGTATTACTGATGTTTTAACAAAATCTCTTGGTTCTTCTAATCCACATAACACAGTAAAAGCAACTTTAAAAGCACTAACAAATATGCTCGATGCCGATACTGTAGCTTTTAAAAGAGGTATTACTAAAAAAGAATTGTTTGGTCAGTTATGAAAAAATTAAAAATTACTCAGATTAAATCAATAATTGATAGACCTGAAAGACAAAAAAGAACTATTAAGGCACTTGGTCTTGGAAGACCTAATTATACTAAGATTCACAAAGATACACCTCAAATTAGAGGTATGATTCGTAAAGTAATTCATCTAATAAAAGTTGAAGAAATTAATGAAGAGTAATATGGATATTCTAAGCAATTTAAAACCAGCAAAAGGTTCTGTAAAAAAAGAAAAAAGGGTTGGTAGAGGTCCAGGCTCAGGTCATGGTGGAACTTCTACACGTGGAATGAATGGTCAAAAGTCTCGTTCAGGTGATAAATATCGACCGTGGTTTGAAGGTGGACAGATGCCTCTACAAAGAAGAATTCCGAAAAGAGGTTTTAAAAGTCCATTCAGGGTTGAATATCAACCACTAAATTTAAATAAGCTCGTTGAGTTTGTTACAAAAAATAATTTATTCAATAAAACTATTACACCGGAATTACTCTATAGTTATAAAGTAGTGGGGACAAAAAATAAACCAATTAAAATTCTTGGTGAAGGAGAAGTTAATAAAAAGTTAGATCTTGCTATACATGCAATTAGTCAGTCAGCTCGGCAAAAGATAGAATCTGCAGGTGGATCTATTAAATTAGTTGAATTCTCTAAAATTAAATTGGCAAAATCCTGATGGCAACATTTGCTGAAAGTTTTAGAAATATTTTTAAAATACAAGAATTAAGGGAAAGAGTTCTTTTTACTCTTGGATTATTAATTATTGTAAGAATTGGAGCGCATATTACTCTTCCCGGTGTTGACGCTCATGTTCTGGCTGAAGCAACAAGAAATGCTACACAAGATAATTTATTCGGCCTGTACGATTTGTTTGTGGGTGGTGCTTTTTCAAATGCAGCAATATTTGCACTAGGTATTATGCCATATATAAGTTCGTCGATTATCATTCAACTTTTAGGTGCCGTTGTTCCATATTTTCAGAAGCTTCAAAAAGAAGGTGAGGAAGGACGAAAAAAGATAAACCAAATCACAAGATATGGAACTGTTCTTGTTGCTGCCGTTCAAGCATGGGGAGTAAGTGTTAGATTAATTCATATGAATGCAAGTGGGGTACCTATCGTTCCAGCTGAAGTACAAGGTATGCTATTCACTTTTTCTACTATTATTATCCTAACTGCTGGAACAATTTTCTTGATGTGGCTTGGAGAACAAATTACAGAAAGAGGTATAGGAAACGGAATTTCACTTATAATTTTTATAGGTATCATAGATCGATTGCCTTATGCGTTTTTAGATGAATATAGATTACTTGCTGCCGGACAGACTAATCTAATTATTGAATTAATATTTGTTACTATAATGGTGTTTATTATAGCAGCTGTTGTATTGATGACAAGGGGTGAAAGAAGAATACCAGTTCAATATGCTAAAAGAGTTGTAGGTAGAAAGATAGTTGGTGGTGTAACTCAATTTATCCCGTTGAGAGTTAATACCGCTGGAGTTATGCCAATTATATTTGCTCAATCAATTATGTTTATTCCAAATACTATTTTAACATTTTTCCCAGAAAGTGAAATAATGGCATCTGTTGCCAGTCACTTTAGATATGATTCTTTCGTTTATTCATTTTTTTATGCATTACTTATTATATTTTTTACTTATTTCTACACTGCAATTGCATTTAATCCAAAAGATGTAGCAGAAACAATGAAAAGGCAAGGTGGTTTTATTCCTGGAATTAGGCCAGGTAATCAAACGGCTGAATATATAGACAACATTTTGACAAGAATTACATTGCCCGGTTCAATTTTCCTAGCAATTATAGCAATTTTACCAGCTTTCATATCAAGATTTGGTGTATCTCATAGCTTTGCCCAATTTTTTGGAGGAACAAGTTTATTAATTGTTGTTGGTGTTGCATTAGATACGCTTCAACAAATTGAAACTCACTTAAAGATGAGACACTACGATGGATTTTTAAAGACTGGTAGAATAAAAGGTCGAAGATAATTTGGATGATTTTTATAAAAAATGCACAGGAAATTGATGGAATTAGAAAAAGTTGTAAAATTGTTGCTGAGGTTTTGAATTTGTTAGGTAGTATGATAAAACCAGGTATAACAACTAAAATGCTTGATGAAATAGCGGAAGATTATATTAGATCTAAAGGAGCAATTCCAGCTTTCAAAGGTTATTCACAGGCTGGGAGTTTTAATTATCCTGCTTCAATTTGTGCGTCAATTGATAATGAAGTGGTTCATGGAATTCCAGACGATACAGAATTAAAAGAAGGTCAACTTTTGTCGATTGATGTTGGAGTACAATTTAATGGATATTTTGGTGATGCAGCTAGAACTTTTGCGGTTGGAAAAATTTCGTCTTTGAAGAAAAAATTGATGAATGTAACCGAAGAGTCTCTTTATAGAGGAATTGAGAAAGCTCAAGATGGAAACAGAGTAATTGATATTTCCCGTGCGATACAAAACTATGTTGAAAGCAATGGATTTAACGTTGTGAGAGAATTAACCGGTCATGGTGTTGGAAAATATTTACATGAGGACCCGTCTATTCCTAACTATGTTGTTTCAGGACCAAGTCCAAGATTGAGGGAAGGGATGACAATTGCAATTGAACCTATGGTAAATGCTGGAACATATCGAGTTAAAACTTTGAAGGATGGATGGACTATTGTAACTGAAGACGGTCAACCATCTGCTCATTTTGAACATACAATTTTAATAACAAATAACGAACCAGAAATTTTAACGACGTAATGGCTAAGAAAGATGTAATTGTAATGGATGGTGTTATTACTGAAACATTGCCAAATGCAATGTTTAAAGTAAAATTAGATAATGGTCATGAAATACTTGCACATGTATCTGGTAAAATGAGAATGCATTTTATAAGAATTCTTGCTGGTGATAGAGTTCAAGTTGAAATTTCACCCTATGATCTTACAAAAGGCAGAATAATTTATAGATATAAGTAAAACGGAGTTTGAAATGAAAGTAAGAGCGTCAGTAAAAAAAAGATGTGAACATTGTAAAATTATTAAAAGAAAAGGTCAGGTTAGAGTTATTTGTAAAAATCCAAAACATAAGCAAAGACAAGGATAAATAAGGAGTTTAAAATTGGCACGAATAGCAGGAATTGATTTACCAAAAAATAAAAAAATTGCATACGCTTTACCTTTAATTTATGGTATTGGTCGATCAAACACTTTTGAAATATTAAAAGCAGCAAATGTTGATCCAAACAAAAAAGTTGGTGACTTAACTCCTGATGAAGTTGCAGCAATAAGGTCTGTTATAACATCAGATTATAAAGTTGAAGGTGCTTTGAGAAGTGAAGTTCAGATGAATATAAAAAGATTAATGGATATTGGTACATATAGAGGTTTAAGACATAGGAAAGGTTTACCAGTACGTGGTCAAAGAACACGAACCAATGCTCGTACAAGAAAAGGTAAGAGGAAAACAGTTGCTGGTAAGAAAAAAGCAGTAGCTAAGAAATAATTCAGGAGATTGAAACTTGGCAAAGACGCAGAAAAAATCAAAGAAAAAAATTCATATAGATCCAAAAGGAGTTGCACATATTCAGGCAACTTTCAATAATATTATTGTAACGATTACTGATATTTATGGAAATACTATTGCCTGGTCGTCGGCAGGTAAAAATGGATTTAAAGGTTCAAGGAAAAACACGCCTTTTGCTGCACAAGTTACAGCTGATGCAGCAGCTAAAGAAGCTTATGATGCAGGTATCAGAAAAGTAGATGTTTTAATTAAAGGTCCTGGTGCGGGAAGAGAAGCAGCAATACGTGCACTTGCTAATGCGGGACTTCATATTGAATCTATTAAGGATATAACTCCTATACCACATAATGGTTGTAGACCACCAAAAAGAAGAAGAGTTTAATTATTGGAGAAAAAGTAAATGGCAGTTTATCATGACGCTGTTTGTAAATTATGTAGACGAGAAAGACAAAAGCTGTTCTTAAAAGGAACTAAATGTTATACTGAGAAGTGTCCTCTGGAAAAGAAAAATTATCCTCCAGGTCAACATGGAACTTCTAGAAGGACAAAGATTAGTGAATATGGTATTCAATTAAGAGAGAAGCAAAAAGTTAAAAGAATTTATGGTCTTCTTGAAAGACAATTTAAAAATTATTTTGAGAAAGCATTGAAACAAAAAGGTCGAACAGGTGATAATTTGATTAAGTTGCTTGAGAGAAGGCTTGATAATGTAGTCTATCGTTTAGGTTTTGCTCCTTCGAGAAAGGCAGCTCGACAATTAGTCCGTCATAGACATATTCTGGTAGATGGTAAAATTGTTGATATACCATCTTATCTTTTAAAGCCTGGTCAGGTTGTTTCTATTAAAGAAAAGAGCAAAACTCTTGATATCATACATAATTCACTTAAGAGGGTTAAGGAAGGAACATATCCCTGGCTACAAATTGATAAAGCAACACTTTCAGGAACTTTCTTGCACATTCCTGAAAGGCAGGATATTCCACTTAATGCAAATGAACAGTTAATAGTTGAATTATATTCTAAATAATCAATAACCTTAGGAAAGGTTGAGAGATGAGTTTATCATTATTGCAATTACCTGAAAAAATTACATTAGATCGAAACTCTTATACTTCAAGTTATGGAAAATTTGTGATTCAACCGCTTGAAAGAGGTTTTGGAATCACAATTGGAAATTCTTTGCGCCGGGTTTTAATATCTTCTATCCCTGGATTTGCTTTTAAAGCAATTAAAATTGATAATATTCTTCATGAATACAGCACAATTGAAGGCGTTAAAGAAGATGTAACAGAAATTATTTTGAACTTAAAACAAGTTAGAATAAAATTATTAAATGATAGAGTTAATAAGATTTCATTGAAAGTCAAAGGTCCTGGTGAACTTCGTGCTGCAGAGATTCAAAAACAAGCTCCAGATGTGGAAGTACTCAATCCTGATGCATATATAGCAACTCTCGGTAAAAATGCAAATTTCAATATGGATTTATGGATTGGCTATGGGATAGGTTATGTCCCGGCAGAGGAAAATAAAAATCCTGAATATTCAATTGGTGTTATTCCGATTGATAGTATTTACACTCCTGTTAAGAATGTTAATTATACTGTTGAAACAATTAGATATGAAAATAGAGATAATCTGGAAAGATTAACTCTTGAGATTACAACCGATGGTTCAATAACGCCAGAAGAAACATTAAATAAAGCCGCGACAATTTTAAGAGATCATTTTGAATTCTTTATTTCATATAAATTTGAAGAGAAAGCTGAAAAAGAAAAACAAAGAGATCCTGAAAAAGAAAGAATTAGAAAGATTCTGAAAAAATCAATCGAAGAACTTGAACTTTCTGTTCGTGCGACTAATTCTTTAAGAGGAGCCAGTATTAATACAGTCGCTGATATCGTTCGAAGAGAAGAAAGCGAATTATTAAGATTTAGAAATTTCGGGCGAAAATCACTGGATGAGATTAAAGAGAAAATCCAGGAATTAGGACTCCAATTTGGAATGGATGTAGATAAATATTTCGAAAATGAAAAAGAATAACTGGGAATATAAAAATGAGACACGCAGTTAAAGGTAGAAAATTAAAAAGAACAACAAGTCATAAAAAAGCTTTACTTGAAAATCTTGCAATTGCACTGTTAAGGCACAAAAAAATTAAGACTACTGTCGCTAAGGCAAAAGAAGCACGCAGTTTTGTTGAAAAATTAATTACCAAAGCTCGTAAGGGCGATTTATCTTCTCGTAGATATGTTGCAAGATTTATTAAAGATAGAGAAGTACTTAAAGAATTGTTTTCAGAGATATTAGTGAAAATCGGTGATCGTCCGGGTGGGTATACACGAGTGGTTAAACTTGGCTCAAGAAGAGGTGATGGTGCAGATTTAGCAATTTTAGAACTTGTTGATTATAATGAAGGTGAAGTTAAGAGTGTTAAGAAAAAAGAAGAAAAACAGGTTGAAGCTAAAAAAGACATAGTAGATGGGAAAGAAGAAAAAACTGAAGCAGAAAAAACAGCTGCTTCTGAATCTAAAGATGAAGAACAATCTAATATAGAAGATGTAAATAAGGATTCTGGAACTAAAGAAGAAAAAAGTTCGGATGATTTAAACTCTGAATCAGAATCTAACGCTGAAAAGAAAGAAAACTAAAATTAAGAAAACGATGATTCAGGAGTAGTTAGATTTTTCTGACTACTCCTTTTTTATTTTATCGAAATTATTGAAAACATAAAATCGATTTGAATTTGATGAAAATTAATTTTGATAATGTGAGGCTTGAAAGAACGGTCTATTCACTTGAACAATTAAAAACACAAAAAATACCAGAAATTGTTTTTATGGGCCGATCTAATGTAGGTAAATCTTCATTAATTAATTCATTACTCAATAAAAAAAATCTTGCAAAAGTAAGTCAGACTCCCGGTAAAACTCGCTCAATAAATTTTTATGTAGTTGATGAAAAATTTTACTTAGTAGATTTACCCGGTTTTGGATATGCATCTACAAGCAAAGAAGATAGTTTCAGATTTTCACAATTGATCCAAGATTATTTCAGAGTGAGTAACAAAATTATTCTTGTCTGCCATTTGATGGATTCAAGAGTACCTTTTACTCGTCTCGACGAAATAGCTAAAGATTATATAATGAATCTTGGTTTATCTTATTGCATTTTGTTTACAAAAGTTGATAAATTAAAGCAATCAGAAAAGTCGAAATTGAAAAATTTAGTCTTAAATATTCAGAACAATTCAGCATATGATTTTATTTTCTATTCGGCTAAAACTGGTGAAGGAAAAAATCAGCTTCAATCGTATATTATTAAAAAAGTTATTGAAAGTAGAGAGAAAAAGGATTGAGAAAAATCTTTTTTAAGAAGATATTAATATTTTCTATACTTGTTATTCTATTCATTCTAGGATTTTTTTTAGTTGATTCCTTAGTGATAAAAATTATTCTTACGGGGGTTGTTTTAGTTATAATTAGTTTCATTATCTTCTACCGTAAGCAAAATGATATTAAAGAGGTACCAGAACTTAATGACAATTATTCTTCGAATGAATCATTGAAAGAAGAAAGTACAAATCAGTCTCAGGAAAATAAAATCTTAACGGATATAGATATTCAAGAAAGAGTTATTAATAGAAAGATTGCTCAATTTGTCCCGCAGGATCTGAACGAACAATATAAAAGGATAGCTCTTGAACCAATTCCAGGAAGCGCGAGTGTTGATGTTCAATTTAATTTTATTCTGGATAAAGTCCTTGAAGTAATTAAACATGTTTTTCTTGCACACTCTGCCATTTTTTTTTGGTTTAGAAGAGATAAGAATCAGATTATTTTTCATAATTTTGCTTCAGATGTAGCGGATTTGCAAAAAATAAAATATCATTTGGGCTCGGACATAATTAGTAAAGTAATCTTATCAGGCAATCCTAATTATACCTGTAATATAAATTCAAATGTTGAAAGGGACTTGATAAAATATTATTCAATCCCTATCGGTATTAAATCGATTGCGGCGGTACCAGTATATTTAAATGAAAAAGTTTTAGGTGTACTTGCAATTGATAGTAAAAGCGAGGATGCATTTGGTTCAGAAACTATCTATACTCTTGGTAAATTTGTTAGGATGATTACACTTGTGTTGAGTATATATGATGAAAAATTTAATATTGAACTTGTCAATCAAAAACTTGATGCAATACTTGAGTTAATTGGAAATTCAACAAAAGAATTCAGTGAAAAAAAGTTGATTCAAAACTTTATTGTTTTTGCTGATAAATTCTTGGAATGGGATGTATTGGGTATTGTTCTATATGATGCCTCAGCAAAGAACTATATACTTAAAAAAGTAGTTAATAATACTTCAATAGATTATATAGGTGAAAGTTTGCCAGTTGATGTAAGTCAAGAAACATTAATAGGTATGTCTTTAAGAACTGGCGATAGCATACGAATAGATGATTCAAGCATTAATAAATATTTTATTTATAGGAAAAATCTTCTTTCTGATATCAAGGGTTCGTTAATGATTGTGCCTATTAGTTCAAGCCGAAGAATTCATGGCGCATTTGTGTTTGAAAGCTTAAAAAAGAAAATTTATACAAACGATGATGTGAGGCTTGTTGAGAAAGTTGCAAACTATTTCGCTTCACAACTTGACCATTTGATAAATAAAGATCTATTAGAAAATTATTTAAGCATAGATCTTGAAACTATGTTACTAAATCGGGTAACTTTTGAACAAAGAGTTCAGGAAGAATTAACGAAGTTTAGTTCTATTGGAATGCACATAGGTCTTGCATTGATTTCGGTTGATCATGTCGATAAATTGGTAAAAAACTATTCATCAAAAGTTATACCTAAAATCGCAAAACATATTTCATTACAATTGACCAAGGAAGCAGAAAATTTAATGTTAATTGGTCGATTAGAAAATCTTAAGTTTGGTGTATTATTCTTGAAAAGAGATATAGCAAGTGATAATATTTGGTGTCAAAAAATTTTACAAAAAATTGCAGGTGAAACCGTAAACTTTGAAGAGTTTGAATTTAATATTACTGTTAGTATTGGATATGCCAGTGGAGAAAAAATTATTAAAGCAGATACTCTTTTTTCTGCAGCTGAAAATGCATTAAATAAAGCAATATTAGATGGTGGTAACAGAATAAGGACTACTAAATAAAAACTAAATATATTAAGTTTATGGGAAAAGCTATAGTAATTGTTCTTGATGGAGTTGGCATTGGAAGTGCACCCGATGCCAGAATTTACAACGATGAAGGATCAAATACACTTGGCAATATTTCAAAAAGAATTGAGAATTTTCATTTACCTAATCTGGAATTATTTGGAATTGGAGAATTAATTTCCCTTGAATCAAAACCATCTGAAATCATTGGTTGTTATGGGAAAATGAAAGAAGTTTCAACAGGAAAAGATAGTACAACAGGGCACTGGGAATTAGGCGGTTTAATTTCTAACATAAGGTTTCCAGTTTATCCAGATGGATTTCCAGATGAGGTTATTCAAAAATTTCTTAAGGAGAATAATTTAAAGGGAATACTTGGTAATAAAGCAGCTTCAGGTACTGAAATAATAAAAGAATTAGGAGAAAAACATATAGAGACGGGATTCCCAATTATATATACAAGTGCCGATTCAGTTTTCCAGATTGCTGCACATGAAGAAGTAATACCAGTCGAAAGATTATATGAAATTTGTAAAGTAACACGTGAAAAAGTAATGATTGGAGAACATGCTGTTGGAAGGATTATCGCTCGTCCTTTTATTGGTTCTAATGGTAATTTTCAAAGAACACACCGACGAAAAGATTTTGCATTAGAACCACATGGTGAGATAATTTTCGATGTTTTAAAGAAAAATAATATCAAAACAATTGGAATAGGTAAGATAAATGATCTGTATGCTTATAGAAACATTGATGTTCAGATAAAAACAAAAAATAATCTCGATGGGATTTTACAAACTATTGAGTTTATTAAGTCTGAAAAATATTCTTACATAATGACAAATCTTGTTGATTTTGATATGCTTTATGGACATAGGAATGATGTTCACGGCTTTTATAATGCATTAAAGGAGTTTGATAATTATATACCAGAGATTATCGATGCAATGGCTGATGAGGATATTCTTTTTATAACGGCAGACCATGGCAACGACCCAACATTTCCTGGTACTGACCATACTCGTGAACTTGTCCCTGTTTTAGTATATGGTAAGGAAATTAAGAAAAATGTAAATATTGGTTTAAGAAACACATTTGCTGATTTAGCAAAAACTATTTGCGACTTTTACAAAATCAAAAATTCACTTTATGGAACAAGTTTTTATCAGGAAATAATTTAATGACAGAAAAAGAATTCGAAGCAAAATTGGTAAAGGATTCTCTGGTACTAAAGAAAGAAGATATTAAATATCTTAAATCACTTGGTATTAGTACTTTCAAAATCAAATTAGTACCAGATATAGAAGAAATTTGTAAAGTGGAAAATTTACCTAAAAAATTGGTTGAGAAAATTTCGATTACTCAGAAAATTCCATTAGAAATTGCGCTTGGGGTTGTACGTTCAAAAGGAAAAATAATTAAATGAAACAAATTTTAGTTGATACCGATATACTTATAGATCATCTAACTACAAAAGAAAAAGAATCTTATCTAATGAAATTAATGTTGAGATATGATTGTTTTACAACTGTAATTAATGCAACTGAGGTTTATGAATTTGCCGGAATAACCAATAAAATATATGCAGACCAAATGCTTTATGGATTCAAAGTTTTGGGAATTCACAGCCGTTATGCCGATAAAATCGCCGAAATTATTGAAAATTCAAAAAAAAATATTAAAATCTGGAACTTGCGTGATGCAATAGTTGTTATGATGGCAATTCAAAATAGGCTGGTATTAGCTACCTTTAATGAAGAAAAATATTTAAATTATAATAATGTTAAAATATTAAAAATTAAAAAATGAGGTGAAAATTTGATTTTAGGAAGAGTGATCGGAACAGTTTGGGCAACGAGAAAAGATGAAAACCTTGTTGGTGCAAAATTTTTAATTGTCAGGCAGATTAACCTCGATTATTCTGATACTAAAAATTTTGTTGTTGCCGTTGACAGCGTAGGTGCTGGTGTAGGTGAGGTTGTTCTTGTTGCAACTGGTTCATCTGCACGACAAACAACTTTTACAAAAAATAAACCAATTGATGCTGTTATTATGGCTATTGTTGATAAGTTAGATATTGTAATTAAAGAAGAAAAATTGGAGACCGCAAAGAACTAATGTTTTTTGCAAAGGTTATTGGAACAATTTGGGCTACTAAAAAGTATCCAGCCCTGCAATCGTTGAAAATGCAATTTATTCAACCGTTAAATTCAAAATTAGAAGAAACTGGCGACCCAATTGTTGCCATTGATACAGTTGGTGCTGGTCCTGGTGAAATTGTTATGTATATAACTGCATCTGAAGCAGTTATTCCTTTGCCTGTGGATATGGCACCTGTAGATGCATCAATTGTGGGAATTATTGATAGAATTGATTTAGAAACAAATTTAAAGGGATAAATATGGTGAGAATTACAAAACAATACACAAACCGTGAAAGTCAATCTTTAGATAAATACCTGCAAGAAATCGGGAAAGTCGATTTAATAACATCTGAAGAGGAGATTGAATTAGCTCAAAGAATTAAAAAAGGTGACCAGAAAGCCCTCGAAAAACTGGTCAAAGCAAATTTAAGATTTGTTGTAAGTGTTGCTAAGCAATATCAAAACCAGGGATTATCACTGGGTGACTTAATTAACGAAGGAAATCTAGGTCTTATTAAAGCGGCAAAAAGATTTGATGAAACTCGTGGATTTAAATTTATATCTTATGCTGTATGGTGGATTCGTCAGTCCATTTTACAGGCACTTGCCGAACAATCTAGAATTGTTCGTTTACCACTTAATAGAGTTGGTGCGTTAAATAAAATTGGTAAAGCTTTTAGTAACCTCGAACAAGAATTTGAAAGAGAACCAAGCGCTGAAGAACTTTCAGAAGAATTAAATATACCAATAAATGAAATTGCTGATACATTAAAAATATCTGGACGTCATGTCTCTGTGGATGCTCCTTTTGCTCCAGGTGAAGAAAATAGATTGCTTGATGTTATAAGTAATGATCAGCAACCTGCACCTGATCACGGATTGATGAAAGAATCTCTGAGACAGGAAATTGAGAGAGCTCTTTCTACATTAACCGAAAGAGAAGCTGAAGTAATAAAATTGTACTTTGGATTAAATTCCGAACATTCTTTGACATTGGAAGAAATTGGTGAGAAATTTAATTTAACGAGAGAACGAGTTAGACAAATAAAAGAAAAAGCTATTAGAAGGCTAAGACATGCCTCCAGAAGCAAAGCATTGAAAGCTTATCTCGGTTAATATCTATCTTATAATTTTTCAAATCGTTCCAGGTAAAGATTATTTTTAGCTGGAACGATTTTTATTTTATTTTTTTATTTTTGATCAAAAGAGGAGAGAGTTTGAGGAAATATTTTATACTTGTATTAGTTGCATTTATATTCCCTTCCTGTTTTGGACCTGTCAGGTTTGCAACGAAAACAAATAACAATGGAAGTAACAAAAATTTTTATGTTGATTCATTAAGAATTGTTAATGCTATCAAATCACAACAACAAGATTCCACACAAAGATTTGCAACTGACCTTGAATTCACAGACGAAGAATTAAGAGAAATTATATCATCTGAAGAAGAAGCAATACCAATTGAAAATGCAAAAGATTTTTTTTCGAAATATGTAGTGATTGACACAAATAATAGTAAACCCACCAAATATGAAAAATTTCTAATGACATTAATTTCATATCTTGGAACACCATATAAATTTGGTGGTACTTCAAGAAAAGGCATCGATTGTAGTGCTTTTACTAGGTTGATTTTACAAGAATCGTTGAATTTAGAATTGCCAAGATCAACACTTGAACAGATAAAAATTGGTCGTCCTGTTAATAGAGATGATTTAGAGTTTGGAGATCTGGTTTTCTTTAATACGAGAAGAAGACAAAATCCAGGTCATGTAGGTATATACTTATGGGATAATTATTTTATACATGCTTCTACTAAATATGGTGTAATTGTAAGTTCAATGAATTCAGGCTACTACGATCGCAGATTTGTTGGTGCTAGAAGGATTGATGAAGTGTTTAGTTTAACTAACGCAAGATAGATTCTTTTTGATCCGATATTAACTTTAGTAAAATTGAATTTTTAATAAAAAAAAGCCTCGTTGAAACGAGGCTTATTTTATTGTGTGAGTTTGATCAAGAACAACCGCTTGTCGCACCACACTCAAAACATTTGTAGCAACTACCACTTCTAACCATGATAGAACCACATTCATGACAGGGGGGTGCATCAGCTTGACTTACAAACACAAGTTTTTCTGTTTGTTCTATTGATTGTTTTTTAGAACTATTTTCTTGGATTTGAAATTCTTCAGTTTTAATTTGAGTAGGTGTTTCACTAATTGAACTATAGTTAACTTCATCATTTGGTAAGAACTTTAATGCTAACCATCTGAAGATGTAATCCATTACTGATTTTGCGATTGGGATCTGCTTATTATTCGTAAATCCTGATGGTTCAAATCGAGTATGAGTAAATTTATCTACCAGAACTTTAAGTGGCACACCATATTGAAGGGCAAGTGAAATAGCAGTTGCAAATGCATCCATAACACCAGAGATTGTACTTCCTTCTTTTGACATGACTATAAATATTTCTCCAGGTGTTCCATCTTCATACATTCCTACTGTTATATAACCCTCATGACCGCCAATACTGAATTTATGAGTAATAGATTGTCTTTCATCAGGGAGACGTCTTCGTTTTGGCTTTTGTTCGATAAAGCTTGGTTTCTCCTCAACTTTGATTTTTTTCTCTGTCTTAAGTGATGTACTCAATGGTTGAGTAATTTTACAACCATCTCGATAAACTGCAATTGCCTTTAATCCAAGTTTCCATGCTTCGATGTAAGCATTTTTTATTTCATCGGGTGTAATTTCATTCGGCATATTGACAGTTTTAGATATTGCGCCAGATAAAAATGGTTGAACTGCTGCCATCATTTTAATGTGACCCATATAATGGATGGAACGTTTTCCTTTTGCGGGTTTAAATGCACAATCAAAAATTGGTAAATGCTTTTCTAATAGATAGGGTGCGCCTTCGATAGTATCATTAGCATTGATGTAAGCTATAATTTGTTCAATCTGTTCACTATCATATCCTAGTTTTTCTAAAGCAAGCGGTACTGTATTGTTAACGATTTTGAAAATCCCACCACCAACTAATTTCTTGTATTTAACTAAAGCTATATCAGGTTCAACACCAGTGGTATCGCAATCCATCATAAAGCCAATTGTACCTGTTGGTGCCAGAACTGTTACTTGAGCATTTCTAAATCCGAATTTTTCTCCAAGTTTGATTGCATCTTCCCAAACTGCCACAGCTTCATCATAAAGATCAATAGGAATTATAGTACCATCGATTTTTCTTGCTGCTGAAAGATGCTGATTCATCACTCTTAAAAATGGTTCTCTGTTCTTTGCATATCCATTGAATGGACCAATTTTACTAGCAATGTCTGCAGATTGTCGATAAGCTTCACCAGTCATAATAGATGTAATTGCAGCAGCAAAAGCTCTTCCTTCATCGCTATCGTAAGCTAGACCATTCGCCATCAGTAGAGCGCCAAGATTAGCATAACCTAATCCGAGTGGTCTATAATCGTGACTGTTTTTCTCAATGTTTTTTGTAGGGTATGAAGAATTATCAACAATAATTTCCTGAGCGGTAATAAAAATATCGACAGCATATTTGAATTTTTCGATATCAAAGGTTCCATCATTTTTTCTAAATTTCATTAAATTTAGTGAGGCAAGATTACAAGCTGAATCATCAAGGAACATATATTCGCTACAGGGATTGCTGGCATTTATTCTGCCAGAATTAGGGCATGTATGCCAGTTGTTGATTGTAGTGTCAAATTGCATACCCGGATCACCACAAATCCAGGCAGCTTTTGCTATTTGTTCCATAATATCTCGGGCACGATAGGTATCCATTATTTCACCAGTTTTAACAGCTTTTGTTTGCCAATCTTTATCTTCAATTACCGCTTTCATAAATTCGTCATTTACACGAACAGAATGATTGGCATTCTGGTAAGAAACACTATCGTATGCACCACCAGGAACATTAAACCCTGGATCATATCCCATCTGAATGAGAGCATGTGCCTTTTTTTCCTCTTCAGCCTTACAATTTATAAAATCGATAATGTCTGGATGATCTACATTAAGGATTACCATTTTAGCTGCACGTCGAGTTTTTCCACCACTTTTAATAACTCCTGCAAAAGCATCAAAACCCTTCATAAAAGAAACAGGGCCAGATGCCATTCCACCACCACTTAATGGTTCTTTTGACGATCTTAGAACACTCAAATTAGAACCGGTTCCACTACCATACTTAAATAGCATTCCTTCGGTCTTTGCCAGATCCAGAATTGATTCCATTGTATCTTCAACTGAATTAATAAAGCAGGCAGAACATTGTGGTTTTTCTTCAATACCAACATTAAACCATACGGGACTATTAAAACTACCATATTGATTTACGAGGAGATAAGTTAATTCGGAATAAAATGCCTGTGCATCTTCAGGAGAATCAAAATAACCGTCTTTAATTCCCCAATCGGTTATTGTCCGACTGACTCTGTTAATGAGTTGTTTTACACTCTTTTCCCTTTCAGGTGAATTAAATTGGCCATGGAAATATTTTGAAACAACCACATTTGTAGCAGTCATCGACCAACTTTTGGGGACTTCAACATCCTTTTGTTGAAATACTACTTTACCTTTTTCATTGGTTATTTTTGCTTCTCTTAGTTCCCACTCTATTTCATCAAAAGGATGTATCTCTTTTTTTGAAAAAAGATATTTAAACTTTAGTCCTCCCCGCTTAAATAATTCACCATTCTTAATGCTAATTGATTGATTTGGATCGTTTGTATTGGCTTGTTTCATTTGTAAACTCCTTTGTTAGTGTTTTTCAATTCGACTTCTCCAATTTTTCAATGGAGAGAAAACAGTTACTAAATAAAAATTTAAAGACAATATTTCAAGAGTTAGATTCAGTAGTTTGTTGTTTGATTGTGATTTAGTTCAAACATAGTCAATGAATATTAAAAATAAAAGTTGAATTTAAATTTTAATTTAAGTAAAGAGGTCCATCAGGTCCTACTGGTAAGCCAATGATCATCCAAATAATTAAAAGTATAATCCAGAAAACTGTAAAAATAATTGTATAAGGTATCATGGTTGAAATTATAGTTCCAATTCCATATTTGTCGTCATACTTTTGAGCAAATGCAACAATCAAAGCGAAATAGCTCATCATAGGAGTAATTAAATTTGTTACTGAGTCTCCAATTCTAAACGCTGCCTGTGTTAATGCTGGATGATATCCAAGTAGCATAAACATTGGAACAAATACAGGTGCCATTATTGCCCATTTAGCTGATGCGCTTCCCATAAACATATTAATGAATGCCGAAAGAATGACAAAGGCAACAATTAAAGAAATACCAGTTAATTGAATGCTTTTTAAAAATTCTGCGCCTTTAATCGCCAAAATTAATCCGAGGTTACTATATTTGAAAAAGTAAACAAATTGTGCTGCAAAGAAAACCAGAACAATATAAGTTGCCATTGTTCCCATTGATTTAATAATATGTTTCATTAAATCTTTATCACTTCTAATTGATTTTACAACAACTCCATATACTAATCCAGGAATAAAAAAGAAAAGTAAAATACCAGTTATAATTCCTTCAAAAAATGGAGAATGGAGTATATCTTTAGTTTGAGGATTTCTAAATAATCCATTTTCAGGGATAATGCTTAATGATAATAAAACCAAAAGAATAAGAGCACTAAAACCAGCGTACTTTAAGGCTTTTCTTTCTACTGGTGATATAGTATCAATATTAACTTTTTCAATATTGCCAGTGTATGCTTTCAATCTTGGTTCGACAATTTTTTCAGTAATTAGCGTACCAAGAATAGTAATTAAAATTGCCGAAGCAAACATAAAATAAAAATTAACAGCAGCGTTAATTTTAATATTTGGATCGATGATTTGCGCTGCTGATTGGGACAAACCCGCTAGTATTGGATCAACAGAGCCGATTAAAAAGTTTGCACCAAATCCGCCACTTACACCAGAGAATGCTGCTGCCAGTCCAGCCATTGGATGTCGTCCAAGAGCGTGGAAAAGCATTGCCCCTAAAGGGATTAAAATAACATATCCTGCCTCAGATGCGATATGAGATAAGATACCTGTAAAGACGAGAGCGAAGGTTATCATGCTCTTAGGCGCACTTAAGACAAGAGCTCTTATTAATGCAGTAAAGAGTCCGGAGCCCTCGGCGACACCAATCCCGATCATAACTGCTAAAACATATCCCAGGGGCGGAAAATTAACAAAGTTGTATGTGATATTAGTATAAATCCATCTCAATCCATCTGAATTTAAAAGATTCTTTACTTTAATTTCTGAACTGTCAGCTGGATGAATAGCCGTCCAATTTAGCCAATCACCGATAAGTGATAATAATGTTACAACAAAAGCTAAAAAAGCAAAAAGAGTTGCAGGATGTGGAAGTTTATTTCCTATATATTCAATAAAATCTAAGCTTTTATTAAAAAGTTTGGTAATTGAACTTTTAAGGTTTATCATAAATTCCTCAATTTTTACAAAGATAATAAGAACAATTAAATAGAAATTAAATGTCTTGAAAAACTTTTTTTGTTCTAAATTATTATAATTTAAAAATTGATAAGTCTTGATAATTTACTCATATCAGGTTATTTTGCTAACCAATAAAAGAGGAGAGCTATAATGCCTATAGTTACTGAATTCACAACTATCGTTGAAATGTACGATAGAATAACAAAACATTTTATAAATCTTGATAGACCAGCTCTGATGCAAAAAGTGCAGGAAAAGTGGGTGGGAATAAGTTATAAGGAGCTGAGAGAAATTGTAAGAAATTTTGCAATGGGGTTATTATCGCTTGATTTAAAGAGAGGTGATATGGTGGGGATTATTTCTGAGAATAGACCCGAATGGGTTTTTTCAGATCTTGCAATTCTTTCTATTGGGGCAGTTGATGTTCCGATGTATCCATCTTCAACATCAAATACTATTGAGTACATAATGAATGACTCTGAGTGTAAAGCTGTTATAGTTTCTAATAAACTACAATTAACGAAAGTTCAAAAAATCCAGAATAACGTTAAGTCTTTAAAACATATTATAATAATGAATGAAAAAGATGCTGAAGATGGTGTTTTAACATTTAAACAGGTGATTGAATTTGGCAAAAATGGGAAAGATAAATATGAATCTATACTCGAAGAAGAGATGAGTAAAGTTAAACCTGAAGATCTGGCTACATTGATTTATACTTCTGGAACAACAGGAGAGCCTAAAGGGGTAATGTTAACTCATAATAATTTTGTGAGTAATGTGAAAGCAGCTCTTCAGGTTATTCCGGCTGATCATAATGATATCTTTCTATCGTTTTTACCTCTTTCACATTCATTTGAGAGAATGGCTGGTTATTACACAGCTTTTTCTGCAGGTTGTTTAATTGCCTATGCTCAATCGATTGATACAGTTGCAAAAGATTTACAGGAAGTTAAGCCAACTATAATGACTTCGGTTCCAAGACTTTTTGAAAGAATTCATGCAAGAGTGATGAAAAATGTTGATGCATCACCGCCAGCGAAGCAAAAAATATTCTACTGGGCTTTAGAAATTGGACGTAAGTACCATCAATTGAAAAAAGAAAAGAAATCTAATCCTATTCTTTCTGCAAAATATAAACTTGCTGAAAAATTAGTATTCCATAAGATAAGAGCGGCAACAGGTGGAAGACTTAGATTTTTTGTCAGTGGTGGTGCAGCATTACCTCAAGAGATTGGAGAATTTTTTGAAGCTATGGGAATTTTAATTCTGGAGGGATATGGTTTAACAGAATCCAGCCCAGTTATTACTTGTAATAGATTAGATGATTATAAATTTGGTTCTGTTGGCAAGCCTATTCCAGGAGTTGAAGTAAAAATTGCTGAAGATGGAGAGATTCTTGCTCGTGGTCCCAATATTATGAAAGGCTATTATAAAAATAAAAAAGCCACAGAAGAAGCTATTGATAAGGATGGATGGTTACACACAGGCGATATAGGTGAATTTGATAAACAAGGATTCTTGAAAATTACAGATCGGAAAAAACATCTATTTAAAACTTCAGGTGGAAAATATATTGCACCTCAACAGCTCGAAAGTCTTTTTACAAGAAGTAAATTTATCGATCAATTTGTGTTGATTGGTGATAATAAAACATTTCTCTCAGCATTAATTACTCCAGATTTTGAAGCAATTCGTGAGTATGCTGATGCACACAAAATTCCTTACCAGAGAGTTGAAGAACTTGCTCATCATCCAGAAATTTATAAGTTAATAGAGAAAGATATTCAAACTTTGCAAAAGAATCTTGCAAACTACGAGAGAATAAGAAAATTTGTAATTCTCGATAAACCTTTCACAATTGAGGGTGGAGAATTAACACCAACCTTAAAAGTTAGAAGAAAAGTTATTGAAGAAAGATATGCTAATTTAATTAAAGATATGTATGAACGAGAATAATTTTAATGAATTTAATAAAGCATTTATCTCTTAAGAATGAGATAAATGCTTTTTTTAATTTTAAATTCATGAAAGGAAATTGAGGAAGCAAAAAATTGATTTTAATTTATCTATAATAAAATGAAAACAAGTCAGGATAAAAATTAGTTTGTTAATTTTGTCGCTTAAATAAAAAGAACGAAAAAATCGAATTTATTTAAATTTATCAGGTATAGATTTGTAAGTAATAATTTCAACAGATGATGAATTATAAAAACCAATTGAAACAATTTTTATTCCCCCCTCTTGTTTGAATACTTTTATTGAGCAAATTTTTTTATCGTTTTCAATTAGATCTTTATATGTTGCTTCTTTCTTATATGGAAAATTATTGATTGACCAAATTATACCTCGCATGGCGTTTTTGTATGCAAGGTAAACATCATCCTCAACTGATGTTGAATCTTGAGAAGATGTTTGCGAAAATAGTACTAAGGCATTAAAAAAGAAGATGAAGAAATATAATAATGTTTTCATTTTTAATCCCATTTTTATAAAAAATAATAACGAATAAAGTAAAGGTCAATTTCAAAAAGATTCCGTTGTTTCTATAGGTGATATTTTGTCATGTATAAAAAATACCGTCTTTAAATTTCAGCATACATTTAGAGTTTTTGTGCAAAATTTTTAAGAATATTTATTGCTTTATTGCCTCAACAATATTTTCGATTTAAGAGGAGAACTCATTTTCATGTTTTATATCGTTATATTAATAAAAATCTATTTTGTTTTTATTTTTAGAAACTGATTAAATATAATGGGGTTTAATTTTCAATCTTAATCAAATATTTTGAATTAAGAAGGTAGAATAAAAAATCTTAAAACTTGGTTATTAGGATTAAACCTAAGCAAAATATTTAATGTCAAACTCCCATATTCTCTTAATTAAAAAAATGCAATAATCTAAAGCGAGGGCTAAAATGTCAAATTATTTATTAATTTTTTTTCTTTTATCATTTACCATAAATGCCCAGCCATGGTTTACAAATGAGCAATCAGGGGATTTAATGGTATCTGGTAAAGGGTTTAATCAAACAGGTGGCGCTCTTCTTTTTAATCACCCAAATGGTTTGGCAACAAACGGAACAAATTTAATTGTGTGTGATAGATTTAATAATCGTGTTTTAGTCTGGAATACCGCTCCAACTGCATGGAATACTACTCCGGATCTTGTATTAGGTCAAACGAGTTTTAGTAGCAATAATCCCGGTACATCAAAAAGTGAAATGAACTGGCCTGGAAATGCATCAGCAAGTTCAAGTGGAAAACTTGCCGTAGCAGATACTTATAATAACAGAATATTAATCTGGAATTCTTTCCCAACTTCAAGTGGACAGGCAGCAGATATATCCATACATCTTCCAACAATCTGGGCAAGTATGGGTTCTCCGGGAAGCCGCTGGGAATGGCCCTGGGGTGTTTGGACTGATGGAACTAAATTAGCAGTTACTGCCACTCAAGGTTCGAGAATTCTTTTCTGGAATTCTTTCCCAACTTCAGATAATCAAAATCCTGATTTTACAATATCACACTCGCATTTTGGTACACCAAGAAATATTTCAACTGATGGTTCTACATATTTTGCAGTAGGTGATCACAATGCAAAAGTAAGTGGTGATGAGGCTGGCACTTTTTTCTGGAACACATACCCATCATACACAGATCAACCTTATAGTTTTTACCGAACTGGCTGGATAAAAGGTACTAAACTGCCAGATGGTAAATTTATAGCCGGCGGTGATTTTTATATTTATACCTGGTACACTGTTCCAACAACTGCTTCATATAATCCTGATTATACAGCACACCCGGCTCAATATAGTAATGGTGACGGACCTGATGCTATTTATGTAAGTGCAACTAATAAAATATATGTAAATAATTATAACGGTAATAATGTTTATGTTTACAGTAGTCATCCTGCACCAGGTTCACCTTATCCTGATTTTGCTATAAGTGTCAGCAGTTACACACTAAATTCTTTGAACTCAATGGGCTATATGCAAAATCCTGTTTTAGCAACTGATGGAACAAGATTAATAATTGCATCAGATTTTGATTATAAATTTTATATCTATAATTCGTTTCCAACTTCTTCCGGTCAGATTTACGACCAGTCAATTTCTACAAAGACTATTGATATTCCACCCTGGGATATTGCTTTGCATAATAATAAATTTGTTGCTGTTGGCAAGAAAAAAGTATGCATTTGGAATGATGCGAGTAGTTTGAATACATCTCCTTCAACAACTTACACAAACTCCATTGGTTCTGCAGCATTTACTGAATTACGAGGAGTTGCTGTTGATGACAATTTATTTGTTGTCGGTGATTATGATGGAAAAGTTTGGATTTGGTATGGTTATCCTTCGAGTAGTTCAGATAATCCGGATATTACTCTTGATTATGGCACAGCAAAACTCGGTAGATTATCAAGTGACGGAACATATTTATCTGTAATTCGGCAAGATCCTGCCGGAGTTTATATTTATAAAGTTGCTGATTTA